>NZ_JBJZOM010000020.1:0-88298 GCF_047200695.1 Streptomyces callyspongiae | reverse complement strand
TGTTGGTGCACCCCTGTGAATCCGCGTCCGATGGATGCCGGTATCGTCAAACCTGCACCATCGGCGTAGTCGCGAACGGGAGGCCCGGGTGGAGGCTCAGAAGGCGCGGATCCAGACGGACCGGGTCCTCACCATCCCCAACGTGCTGAGCATGGGCCGGCTCGTAGGCGTCCCGCTGTTCCTCTGGCTGATCCTCTGGCCGGAGTTCGGCGGCCCGGACGCCGACGGCTGGGCGCTGCTGGTGCTGGCTCTCAGCGGCGTCAGCGACTACCTCGACGGCAAGCTCGCCCGCAAGTGGAACCAGGTCAGCAGTCTCGGCCGGATCCTGGATCCGGCGGCCGACAGGCTGTACATCCTCTCCACGCTCGTGGGACTGACCTGGAGGGGCATTCTCCCGCTCTGGCTGTCCGGCGTCCTGCTCGCCCGCGAACTGTTGCTGCTGGTCATGGTGTGGATCCTCGACCGCCACGACTTCGCACCTCCGCAGGTGAACTATCTGGGGAAGGCCGCCACCTTCAACCTCATGTATGCGTTCCCGCTCCTGCTGCTCAGTGACGGAAGTGGATGGTTGGCGTCACTCTCTGCTATTTTCGGATGGGCGTTCGCCGGTTGGGGTACAGCGCTGTACTGGTGGGCCGGGATCCTGTATGTCGTCCAGGTCCGCCGCCTCATCAGAGCGAGCGTCGCAGTCGGCTGATCCCTTCTCTGCGGCGTCATCGCAACCCTGGCGTCCGTTCTGTGACAACCTGGGCCTTCTGGGGGGTGAAGCCGGTTCCACCGTCGTCTGCACGAGGAGGACGCTTCCCACATGAAGGCCGTCGTGATGGCAGGCGGCGAGGGCACCCGCCTTCGCCCGATGACCGCAAGCATGCCCAAACCGCTGCTTCCGGTGGCGAACCGCCCGATCATGGAACACGTTCTGCGGCTCCTCAAGCGCCATGGACTGACCGAGACCGTGGTGACGGTCCAGTTCCTCGCCTCTCTCGTGCGCAACTACTTCGGCGACGGCGAAGAGCTCGGAATGGAACTCACCTATGCCAACGAGGAGAAGCCGCTCGGCACGGCGGGCAGCGTGAAGAACGCCGAGGAGGCGTTGCGGGACGACGCCTTCCTGGTCATCTCCGGCGACGCCCTCACCGACTTCGACCTGACGGAACTTGTTTCGTTCCACCGCGAACGCGGCGCTCTCGTGACGGTCTGCCTCACCCGCGTCCCCAACCCTCTCGAATTCGGCATCACCATCGTCGACGAGGAGGGCAAGGTGGAACGCTTCCTCGAGAAGCCCACCTGGGGCCAGGTCTTCTCCGACACCGTCAACACCGGCATCTACGTGATGGAGCCCGAGGTCTTCGACTACGTCGACCCCGATGTGCCGGTCGACTGGTCCGGTGACGTCTTCCCCCAGCTGATGAAGGAGGGGAAGCCGATCTACGGTTACGTCGCCGAGGGCTACTGGGAGGATGTCGGCACGCACGAGTCCTACGCCCAGGCTCAGGCCGACGTGCTCGAGGGCAAGGTCGAGGTGGACATCGACGGGTTCGAGATTTCGCCCGGGGTCTGGGTGGCCGAAGGCGCCGAGGTCAGCCCCGACGCCGTGCTCCGCGGCCCGCTGTACATCGGGGACTACGCGAAGGTCGAAGCGGGCACCGAGATCCGCGAGCACACCGTGGTCGGCTCCAACGTCGTGATCAAGAGCGGCGCCTTTCTGCACCGGACCGTCGTCCACGACAACGTCTACATCGGGCAGCAGGCCAATCTGCGCGGCTGCGTCGTCGGTCGGAACACCGACGTGATGCGTGCGGCCCGCATCGAGGACAGCGCCGTCATCGGGGACGAGTGCCTCATCGGCGAGGAATCCGTGGTCCAGGGGAATGTCCGGGTCTACCCGTTCAAGACCGTCGAGGCCGGCGCCTTCGTCAACACCTCCGTCATCTGGGAGTCACGCGGCCAGGCCCATCTGTTCGGCGCCCGGGGCGTCAGCGGCATCCTCAATGTCGAGATCACCCCGGAGCTCGCCGTGCGGCTCGCCGGCGCCTATGCCACAACCCTCAAGAAGGGCTCGACCGTCACTACGGCACGCGACCACTCCCGGGGCGCCCGCGCACTGAAGCGGGCCATCATCTCCGCCCTGCAGGCCAGTGCGATCGACGTGCGGGACCTGGAGAACGCTCCGCTGCCCGTGGCCCGCCAGCAGACCGCACGCGGCAGCGCCGGCGGTATCATGATCCGTACGACCCAGGGCCTCCCCGACAACGTCGACATCATGTTCTTCGACGAGAGGGGAGCCGACCTCTCGCAGGCCGCCCAGCGCAAGCTCGACCGTGTCTACACGCGGCAGGAGTACCGCCGGGCCTTCCCCGGGGAGATCGGTGACCTGCGCTTCCCCGCGAGCGTTTTCGACAGCTACACCGGCTCACTGCTGCGAGCAGTCAACACCGAAGGCATCGCCGAGTCGGGTCTGAAGGTCGTCGTGGACGCCTCCAACGGAAGCTCCGGGCTGGTTCTGCCGAGCCTGCTGGGCAGGCTCGGAGTCGACGCCCTGACCATCAACCCGGGCCTCGACGAGGCCCGCCCCACCGAGACCGCCGACATCCGACGCTCCGGGCTGGTGCGCCTCGGCGAGATCGTCGCCTCCGCACGGGCCGCGTTCGGTGTCCGATTCGACCCCGTGGGTGAGCGGCTCTCCCTCGTCGACGAGCACGGCAGGATCGTCGAGGACCACCGTGCGCTTCTGGTCATGCTCGACCTTGTCGCCGCGGAGCGGCGCAGCGGCCGGATCGCGCTTCCCGTGACCACCACGCGCATCGCCGAGCAGGTCGCTGCCTACCACGGCACTCAGGTCGAATGGACCACCACGTCCCCGGACGACCTCACACGCGTCGGCAGGGAGGACGACACCGTCTTCGGCGGTGACGGCAACGGCGGTTTCGTCATCCCCGAAGCGAGCTCCGTGTTCGACGGCACCGCAGCGTTCGTGCGTCTCCTGGGTCTCGTGGCCCGGACCCGGCTCACCCTCAGCCAGATCGACGCCCGCATTCCGCAGGCACACGTGCTGCGGAAGTCCGTCACCACCCCGTGGGCCGTCAAGGGATCCGTCATGCGGCGCGTCGTCGAAGCCGCCGGCGACCGCGATGTCGACACCACGGACGGCGTCCGCATCGTCGAGTCCGACGGCCGCTGGGTCATGGTCCTCCCCGACCCGGCAGAGGCCGTCACCCACTTGTGGGCCGAGGGCCCCGACGACACCTCCGCCCAGGAGCTGCTGGACGAGTGGACGGACGTCGTGGACGGCCTCGGGGACTGATCCGCTTCCGCGGAGCCCTCCCCGGGGCGTGAAGTGGCCGGAACGGCCCTTGGGGAGGGCCCGTTCGGTGCAACGGGAGCCGACGTGCGACGATGTGCGGCATGTCGCAGCAGCCCCCCGGACGGAGTACCACACCGTCGCGGCCTGCACGACCCGACGAGTCCATGTCGCTCCTGACCAACGTGATGGAGCACAGCCTCGACGACGGCTACGCCGAGGTCGCCGCACGCGACGGGGTCGAAGGCCCGCACGGCCTGCCCCGCAGCCTCCGCGGGCGGCTCTGGCTCGCCTCGGGGGTCGTGCTCGCCGCTCTCGTCGTCACCGTGGGGGCAGTGCAGGCCAGGGTCGACGCGCCCACCCTGGCCAGGGAACGTCAGGAATTGATCGACCGGGTCGACGAGGGCACCGCCACGGCGAACACCCTGCAGAAGCAGGTGGAGACCCTCCGGAACCGGGTCGGGGAGATGCAGCGACGCGCCTTGGAGAAGCACGGCGGCGACACGGCGGAGAAGGTCACGCTCCTCGCCGGAGCCGTCCCCGTCGAGGGGCCCGGCCTCAATCTGACCGTCGACGACGCGAAGGGAACGGAAGGGGGCGGTGACGGGCCGCGTCGGAGCAACGGATTCTCCGACACCGGCCGCGTACGGGACCGTGACATGCAGCGTGTCGTCAACGGGCTCTGGAGCTCCGGAGCCGAAGCCGTCTCCGTCAACGGGCAGCGTCTCACCGCCCTGTCGGCCATCAGAGCCGCGGGGGACGCCATACTCGTGGACAACAAGCCGCTGGCGCCTCCCTACACGATCCTTGCGGTGGGTGACGGGGAGCAGTTCGGCACGCGGTTCCGGGACAGTGTGGACGGCAGGTACCTGCAGGTGCTGAAGGAGAACTACGGCATCCGCTACCAGATCAACGTGCAGGACCGGGTCCGGCTCCCGGCCGCCGGCCTGATCGTTCGAACAGCAGAGCCGGTGAAGACAGGAAAGGGCAACACATCGTGATCGCCGTACTGGGCCTCGTCGTCGGAGTCGTGGCCGGATTCTTCGTTCGGCCGGTGGTGCCGACGGTGGTCGAGCCCTACCTGCCGATCGCTGTGGTCGCGGCCTTGGACGCGGTGTTCGGCGGTTTGCGGGCGATGCTCGACGGGATCTTCAACGACAAGGTGTTCGTCGTGTCGTTCCTGTCCAACGTGGTGGTTGCCGCGCTCATCGTGTACCTGGGGGACAAGTTGGGTGTGGGCGCTCAACTCTCCACGGGCGTCGTCGTCGTGCTGGGCATCCGCATCTTCTCCAACGCCGCCGCGATCCGGCGCCACCTGTTCCGGGCGTGAGACGCATGAGCGACGAGAACCACGACGACCCGGCGCGGCCCCCGAAGGTCACCGGCAGAGAGCTCCCCCCGGAACAGCCGGCGGCCGAACCCCCGGCCGCGGAGCCTGCATCGGAACCGACGTCCCCGCGGGAGGTGGCGTCCGGCGGGGGACGGGACGACTCGTCCTCCGCACCGGAGGCCGGGAAGCCCCACACCGCACCGCCCGGTGGTGGCCGCCCCCGGCGCGCGGACAGCACGGAAGGGGCCGATTCCCCGGCTCCGGCCTCCGGCGACGGCGCATCCGGCGAGTCCTCCGCCCCCCAGGGGCCGACGGCGGAGCCGGAGCCCTCCGCAGGAGGATCCGGCCCGGCCGTCCCCACCGGCCGTCGGCGCCTTGCGATCGCACTGTGGCCGCCGCGGATCACACGGGCCCAACTCATCGCCGCGGTGCTGCTCTTCGTACTCGGTCTCGGGCTGGCGATCCAGGTCCGCAGCACCAGCGAGAGCAGTCCGCTCCGCGGAGCACGCCAGGAGGACCTGGTGCGCATCCTCGACGAACTGGACGACCGCACCGCCCGCCTGCAGGAGGAGAAGCAGCGCCTGGAGACCCAGCGCCGAGAACTGGAGAGCAGCTCCGACCAGGCCGAGGAGGCTCGGCGGCAGACCCGGCAGAAGAAGCAGCAACTCGGCATCCTGGCGGGGACGGTGGCCGCCCAGGGGCCGGGCCTGCGCCTGACCGTCTCCGACCCGTCCGGGGCGGTGGACGCCGACATGCTGCTGGACACCATCCAGGAGCTGCGGGCGGCAGGTGCGGAGGCCATCCAGGTGAACGATGTACGTGTCGTCGCCGGCACCTACTTCACCGGCGGCCCCGGGGACGTGCGGATCGACGGCGAGAAGGTCCGCGCTCCGTACACCTTCCTGGTGATCGGCGAGCCGCAGGACCTCGAGCCCGCCCTGAACATTCCGGGAGGCGTGATCCAGACCCTGGAGAAGGATCAGGCAGGCGTCGACGTCGTCCGCGAGAAGAAGATCGTCGTGGACGCCTTGCGTAGAGCGGAGACGCCTGACTACGCTCGGTCATCCCAGCAAGGTGGGCGATGAGGCGTGAAGAGGGTCGGCGGCGTACCGGGAGGCGGCGTCGGGGAGAATGTGCCCAGGTGGTGAGGGGCGGTACGGCGGTACGCCTCGCCACCGGCGAGAACATCGAGGTTCTGTCCTGCCCCACGGGCGGGTCTGTTGCGTACGAGGGGAATCGCCCGTGAGTTTCTTTTCCAGGTTGTTCGGCAAGGGCCGCAAGGACGGCAACGGCGATGCCCGGGGCCGGGCCGGCCACCGGGACGGCGGTGCCGCACCCCAGGACCGCCCGATGTTCCGGGACGAGGTCGCTGCTCCGACCGGCGGTAGTTCTGCCGGCGTCGGCCGGGTTTCTGTTGACCCCGGTACTGCCACGAGCATAGGTTCCACAGATCCGTCAACCTCACCAACGGGTGGAGGATCTGCCTTGCCGGTCTGTTCGAGGTGCGGCACACGTGCCGCGGAGGAGAGCCGTTTCTGTTCCCACTGCGGCGCGCCGCTCCGGGGGAACGTGCCTCCGCCCGAGGCTCCCTCGGAGACGACTTCGACGATCTCCATCTCCGGCCTCGAGGCCTACGACTCCGAGGCGACCGGGCAGCATGTCGCGCCGCTGCCTCCGGAGGCGCAGGCCGCCGTCGACGCCCTGCCGCTGGGTTCCGCGCTGCTCGTGGTGCGCCGCGGGCCCAACTCCGGCGCCCGGTTCCTGCTCGACGGGGACCTGACGACGGCGGGCCGTCACCCCGAGAGCGACATCTTCCTCGACGACGTCACGGTTTCCCGGCGCCACGTGGAATTCCACCGCGGCCCGGACGGTGTCTTCACGGTCTCCGATGTGGGAAGCCTGAACGGTACCTACGTCAACCGTGAGCGCATCGAGAGCGGCGTCCCGCTCGCGAACGGTGACGAAGTACAGATCGGCAAGTACCGGCTGGTGTTCTTCGCCAGCCCCCGCAGCGTCTGACCACCCGGGGCCGACCCCAGGGAGATCGATGCCGTACACACCGGGCGGCGGCGCCCCCACGGGTGCCGCCACCAGGGAGCCTCAGGGCGCATGCGCGGGCCACGGCACCGCAAGCATCGGCGCCGTGGTCGCAGAGCTGAGGAAGGAGTTCCCGGAGGTCACCGTCTCCGTGGTGCGATTCCTGGAGGTGGAGGGCCTGGTCCGTCCGGCCCGCTCGGCCTCGGGTCACCGCAGGTTCCGGGGCGAGGACGTGTTGCGCCTCCGCCGGGTGCTGCGGCTCCGGCGTGACCACTGCCTGTCCCTGCGTGCGGTCCGCGAGCGGCTCGACGCGGAGGAACCGTTCCAGGACGCGGTGGCTCCTGCCGCCCCGCCCGCGGAGTCCGGGCCGGTACGCGCCGGCCGGCGGCGTCTTCTGTCCGCCGCAGGCGCCGGCGAGGAGGAGTGGGCCGACTGGGAGGCGTACGGGCTGGTGAACGCCGATGTCTCCGGGGCGTACGACGTGGCACAGGTCGGCGTCGCCCGCATGCTTGCCGAGCTGGGGCGCCACGGCCTGGAACCCCGCCACCTGCGCGCCGTGAAGGTCGCAGCGGACCGGTCGGCCGGTCTGGTCGAGCAGGTCGTGGCGCCATTGCGGGCGCATCCGGATCCGCGCACCCGGGAGTACGCAGAGGCGACGGCACGGGACCTCGTCCGCCTCACCGCACGGCTCCACGACGCCTATCTCAGGTCCGCGCTCGAGTCCCGGGACCGTGGAATCGGGGGCCGCAGGCCCCCGGATGCCCGTGCCGAATCGGTTCCCGACTATCCAAACGGGCCGGGCACGTCCTAGGGTTGCTGTGTGAACGAGCTCGACGTTGTGGGTGTCCGGGTCGAAATGCCCTCCAATCAACCGATCGTTCTCCTGCGCGAGGTGGGAGGCGACCGGTACCTTCCCATTTGGATCGGCCCCGGGGAGGCGACGGCGATCGCCTTCGCACAGCAGGGCATGACGCCTGCGCGCCCACTGACCCACGACCTGTTCAAGGACGTGCTCGACGCCGTCGGGCAGGAGCTGTCCGCCGTGCGGATCACCGATCTGCGCGAGGGTGTCTTCTACGCGGAGCTGGTCTTCGCCAGCGGCGTCGAGGTGAGTGCGCGGCCCTCCGACGCCATCGCGCTCGCCCTGCGGACCGGTACCCCGATCTACGGAAGCGACGGCGTGCTGGACGACGCCGGGATCGCCATCCCGGACGAGCAGGAGGACGAAGTGGAGAAGTTCCGCGAGTTCCTCGACCAGATCTCGCCCGAGGATTTCGGGACCAGCAGCCAGTGACCGCACCCGCCGGGAGAGTGTCCCGGCGCTGGGAGAGCACGGATGTGTCCCCCACGGCCCGGATCCGCAAACCACTCGTCCGGTGAAGATCACCCGGCGTGCCGAGTGTGGCGATCGTTGACGCACCCCGAGTGACTGCCTACCTTCAAGTGGGCATCTTCCGGGGCCCGGAGTGCGAAGGGACGGAGGTCGGCGTGAGAAGCACCGGCGACGGCGTTGCGGCGGGCGACCCCCCTCCGGCGGCGGGAATCGCGCCCCGGGCCCCGTCCGCGCCGCCTCCCCGCGCCAGTGGCGCGGACACCCTCGGATACCGGGGCCCCACCGCCTGCTCGGCCGCCGGTATCACCTACCGGCAGCTCGACTACTGGGCCCGGACCGGTCTCGTCGAACCCAGCGTGCGGACGGCCTACGGCTCGGGCAGTCTGCGCCTCTACAGTTTCCACGACGTCGTCGTCCTGAAGATCGTCAAGCGCCTGCTGGACACCGGCGTCTCCCTGCAGAACATTCGCACCGCCGTCCGGCACCTGCGGGCCCACGACGGGAACGACCTCGCCCGAATGACGCTGATGAGCGACGGAGCCACGGTCCACGAGTGCGCCACGCCCGAGGACGTCGTCGAGCTCCTCCAGGAGGGCCAGGGCGTGTTCGGCATCGCCGTCGGTGTGGTGTGGAAGGACGTGCAGGGAGCGCTCTCCCAGCTCCACGCGGAACGTGTGGACACCGGGGAGACCGTCGTTGCGCACCACCCCGAGGACGAGCTGGCCCGCCGGCGCAACCGCGCCGGCTGAGACCGTCACACCTCTGAGGCAGTATCGGGGGTGTGAGAGTCGCACCGACGGTTCTGCACCTCGACATGGATGCGTTCTTCGCCGCAGTGGAGCAGGCGTCGAAGCCCAGCCTGCGCGGAAAGCCCGTGATCGTGGGTGGTCTGGGGCCGCGCGGAGTCGTGGCGACTGCTTCCTACGAAGCCCGCCGATTCGGCGTCCATTCGGCCATGCCCATGGCCCAGGCCCGCCGGCGCTGCCCGAACGCCGCCTGCCTGACGCCGCGGTTCGCCCTCTATCGGCAGGTCAGCGAGCAGGTGATGGCACTGCTCACGGAGCTTTCCCCGCTCGTCGAGCCACTGAGCCTGGACGAGGCATTCGTCGACCTCGAAGCAGGCGGAGTGCCTGCCGACGCGCGGGCGGCGCGCCGGGTCGGTGAGCGGCTGCGGCGCGCCATCACCTCGGTCACGGGGCTCAGCGGCTCCGTGGGGCTCGCCGGCTCCAAACTCCTGGCGAAGATCGCATCGGAGCGGGCCAAACCCGACGGACTGGTCGTCGTCCCGCCCGGCACCGAGCGGGAACTGCTGGCGCCCCTCCCCGTCCGCACTCTCCCCGGCGTCGGCCCCGCGACCGCGGAGGTGCTCCGCCGCGCCGGCATCGTCACCGTCGGCGACACGGCCGGGGCGGGAGAGGACGAGCTGCTGCGACTCCTGGGCAAGGCCCACGGGGCATCCCTCTTCGCCATGGCCAACGGCGACGACGAGCGGCCGGTCGTGGCAGAGCGGGACGCCAAGTCGGTATCCGTCGAGGACACCTACGACGTCGATCTCACCGACCGCATGCGCGTCCGGAACGAACTCGCGCGGCTCGCGGACCGCTGCGTGCGGCGGCTGCGGGACGCCGGCCGATCCGGACGCACCGTCGTGATCAAGGTACGGAGCCACGACTTCTCGACGCTGACACGATCCGAGACGCTGCGCGGTCCCACCGACGATCCCACCGTCGTCCGGGAGGCCGCGGATCGGCTGCTGGCAGGAGTGGACACCACGGCCGGGGTACGGCTGCTGGGAGTGGGAGTCAGCGGCCTCGCCGACTTCACCCAGGAGGATCTCTTCGCGCAGTCCGGCACCGACGACGCACGGCAGCCCCCCGAACCGGATCCCACCCCGGGGGCGCGCGCAGGTACAGCGGAGCAGGAAGCGGACACGCCGCGTCGATGGCTGCCGGGGCTGGACGTCCGGCACGCCGTCCACGGACCCGGCTGGGTCCAGGGCAGTGGGATCGGTCGCGTCACGGTGCGGTTCGAGGAGCCCGGCTCCCCTCCCGGGCGGGTGCGCACCTTCTCCGTCGACGACCCCGACCTGCGGCCCGCGACGGCGCCCCCACTGCTCCCCGGCAGGCCTGCCGCAGCGCACCCGTCGACGGGTCCGGCCCGCGCCGCACGCAGCGGACCGGCTCAGCCCTCCGGGCCGGCCAGCCGGCCGAAGTCACGGTCGGGCGGGGGAGGTGTGGACGAATCCCCGAACGCGGGCACGTCCAAGCCGTAGTGGCGGTACAGCTGGAGTTCCTGCTCCGGGGACAGGTGGCGCCCCACCCCGAAGTCCGGCGCATCCTTGATCAGGTTCCGCTCGAAGGGAACCCGCAGCACCTCGCCCTCCACACTGCTGGGTTCCAGCGGCACGAAGGCGTCACGGCTGAACAACCCCGTGCGTACGGCCGCCCACTCCGGTTCCCCGGTCGCGTCGTCGAGATACACCTCGTCGACGGTGCCGATCTTGACGCCGTCGCGGTCGAAGGCCTTGCGGCCGATCAGGCTTCGCGGATCGATGTCCGTCTGCACAGTGCCTCCAGCTTCTCGCCACTCCACAAGGCCCCCCTCCCACGATTGGCCACAACGCCCTGTCCGGCCACTCGGGCGCGAGGCCCCGTTCCCTCAGGAGCCTGCGCTGGTACCCTCTGAAGAGGCTGTCGACCCCGTACGGGAGAGTCCTCCGACGTCAGCGCCGGAGGCGCCGAAGGAGCAACTCCTCCCCGGAATCTCTCAGGCTCACGTACCGTACGGACGAGGTCACTCTGGAAAGCAGGGCGGGTGGCGGACGCAGCGCCGTGGCTCCCCCTCACCGACGGTGAAAACCGGGCGGCTCCCACCAGGGGCGGCCGGGCGAAGCTCTCAGGTTGCCATGACAGAGGGGGAGGCCGTCCGGGCACCGGCCGTGGTGCCCTCGCAGGTCGCTCGACCAGGAGGCCCCCGCAGATGACCGCCAACCGCATCTCGCTCGCCGAGCTCGAGCGTGGTACGCCCTTCGAGGACCGGCACGTCGGACCCGACCACGGCGACCAGGCCAAGATGCTCGCCCAGGTCGGCTACGGCTCGCTCGACGAGCTGACCGCCGCCGCCGTCCCCGACGTGATCAGGAGCACCGACTGGCTGCAGCTTCCCGGGGCGCGCACCGAGGCCGAAGTGCTCGACGAACTCCGCGGGCTGGCCCGGCGCAACACGGTCCTGCCGTCGATGATCGGCCTCGGCTACCACGGCACCTTCACGCCATCGGTCATCCTGCGCAACGTCATGGAGAACCCGGCCTGGTACACCGCCTACACGCCCTACCAGCCGGAGATCTCCCAGGGGCGCCTCGAGGCCCTCCTGAACTTCCAGACCGTGATCTCCGACCTGACCGGCCTTCCCACCTCGGGTGCCTCCCTGCTGGACGAGCCCACCGCCGCGGCGGAGGCGATGGCTCTCTCACGGCGTGTCGGCAAGGTCAAGCAGGGCGTCTACCTGGTCGATGCCGACTGCCTGCCGCAGACCGTCGCCGTCCTGCGCACCCGCGCCGAACCCACCGGGGTCGAGGTCGTCGTCGCCGACCTCGCCGACGGCATCCCCGCCGAGATCGCGGAACGGGGCGTCTTCGGCCTCCTCCTGCAGTACCCCGGCGCATCGGGCGTGGTCCGCGACCACCGCGCCGTCGTCGCGCAGGCCCACGAGCTCGGCGCGATCGTCACCGTCGCCGCCGACATCCTGGCCCTCACCCTCCTCACCTCGCCCGGGGAGCTCGGCGCGGACATCGCGGTCGGATCCAGCCAGCGTTTCGGTGTCCCGATGGGATTCGGCGGACCGCACGCCGGATACATGGCGGTGCGGGACACCTTCGCCCGCAGCCTGCCCGGGCGACTGGTGGGCGTCTCGAAGGACGCGGACGGGACCATGGCCTACCGTCTCGCCCTGCAGACCCGCGAACAGCACATTCGCCGCGAGAGGGCCACGAGCAACATCTGCACCGCGCAGGTCCTCCTCGCTGTGATGGCCGGCATGTACGCCGCCTACCACGGCCCGGACGGCCTCGCCGCCATCGCACGCCGCACCAACCGCTGTGCGACGATCCTCGCGCAGGGACTGCGCGACGGCGGTGTCGAGCTGCTGCACGACGCCTTCTTCGACACCCTCACGGCACGGGTGCCCGGTCGCGCCACCGACATCGTGCTCCGTGCACGGGAGGAGGGCGTCAACCTCCGCCGGGTGGATGCCGACCACGTGGGCATGACGTGCGACGAGACCACCGGCCGCGACCAGCTGGCCGCCGTGTGGAACGCCTTCGGGGTCGACGCCGATGTGGAGGCGCTCGACACCCGGGTCGAGGATGCGCTGCCCGCTGCCCTGCTGCGCACCGACGAGTACCTCACGCACCCGGTCTTCCACGAGCACCGCTCGGAGACGGCGATGCTGCGCTACCTCCGGCGCCTGGCCGACAGCGACTACGCGCTGGACCGCGGCATGATCCCGCTCGGTTCGTGCACGATGAAACTCAACGCCACCACCGAGATGGAAGCCGTCACCTGGCCGGAGTTCGGCGGACTGCACCCCTTCGCCCCCGTCGATCAGGCCGAGGGCTACCTGACGCTCATCCGGGAGCTGGAGCAGCGGCTCGCCGAGGTCACCGGCTACGACGAGGTCTCCCTGCAGCCCAACGCGGGTTCGCAGGGCGAACTCGCGGGTCTGCTGGCCGTGCGGGCCTATCACCGCGCGAACGGTGACGAGCAGCGCAACGTCTGCCTCATCCCGTCGTCCGCGCACGGCACGAACGCCGCGAGCGCGGTGATGGCCGGCATGAAGGTCGTCATCGTGAAGACCGGCGAGAGCGGCGACATCGCCTTGGACGACCTCCGGGACAAGATCGCGCAGCACGGGGACAGGCTGTCCGTGCTGATGGTCACCTACCCCTCGACGCACGGCGTGTTCGAGGAGGACATCTCCGAGGTGTGCGCGGCCGTGCACGACGCCGGCGGCCAGGTGTACGTCGACGGGGCCAACCTGAACGCCCTGCTGGGGCTCGCGCGGCCCGGCCGCTTCGGCGCCGACGTCTCGCACCTCAACCTCCACAAGACGTTCTGCATCCCGCACGGCGGCGGCGGTCCCGGCGTCGGTCCGGTCGGTGTCCGCGCCCACCTCGCCCCCTACCTGCCCAATCACCCGCTGCAGCCGGAGGCCGGTCCGGAGACCGGTATCGGCCCCGTCTCCGGTGCGCCGTGGGGATCCGCCGGAATCCTGCCGATTTCCTGGGCCTACATGCGTCTGATGGGCGGTGAGGGGCTGCGGCGCGCCACGCAGGTGGCGGTGCTCAGCGCGAACTACATCGCCAAGCGGCTCGAGCCGCACTTCCCGGTTCTGTACACCGGCCCCCACGGGCTGGTCGCGCACGAGTGCATCGTGGACGTCCGGCCGTTGACCAAGGCCACGGGCGTGAGCATCGACGACGTCGCCAAGCGGCTGATCGACTACGGGTTCCATGCTCCGACCATGTCGTTCCCGGTTGCGGGCACCCTGATGATCGAGCCCACGGAGAGCGAGGATCTCGCCGAGGTGGACCGCTTCTGCGAGGCGATGATCGCCATTCGTGCGGAGATCGAGAAGGTGTCCTCGGGGGAGTGGAGCGCGGAGGACAGCCCGCTCCGCAACGCACCGCACACCGCCGCCCAGCTGGCGCGTGAATGGGAGTTCCCCTACAGCCGGGAGGAAGCCGCGTTCCCGCAGAGCGTCCAGGCTGCCGGTAAGTACTGGCCGCCGGTGAGGCGCATCGACGGTGCTTTCGGCGACCGGAACCTGGTGTGCTCCTGCCCTCCGGTCGAGGAGTACGACAGCTGAGACTGACCGAGCCGAGCGTGTGACGGGGCCGGGCCCGGGGACGTCCCCCGGGCCCGGCCCCGCGTCGACGTTTCTCAGGCGGAGCCGACGACGCGGCCGGTTCCGGTCGGGCGGTGCGGCGCGATGACACCGCCGTCCGGCAGCAGTTCCCCGGTGTCCTCGAACAGCAGCACGCCGTTGCAGAGCAGACTCCAGCCCTGTTCGGGGTGGTGCGCGACGCGCAGTGCCGCCTCCCGGTCCGCCGAGTCGGCGGTCGGGCAGGGCGGCTGATGATGGCACGGCGTGCTCCGCTTCGGCGGAATCTCGAACGTCGTGCGGCTCGGTGCGACTTCCATGACCGTTCCCCGTCTCTTCTCGTGCCTGTCCCCAGTGTTCTCCTGCGGACGCCGACCCGCAGGGTTTTCGCGGCAGGACCCGTCGTGGGAAGAGACGCATCACCCTTTCGGGCGGTTTCGCCGGACTATGGGGTGGTGTGCAGCAGCGGGGTCGAGGTGAGCCGGCGGGTGAGAAGGGGCAGGAGTGCGTCCGCACGCCCCGGCCGGTGCGGCGCGATTCCGGGAGGAGCGGGAGCCAGCGGCACCAGCAGGTCCGCCGGATCGGGAACCCCCGTGTGGGGGTTCGCGTCGGGAACGCCGTGCAGCCACAGGGTCACCATGTACAGCTCCGGGACCGACAGCAGCCGCGGCTGATACGTGCCGGGGAGCGCCTCCGCCTGGCCGAGGGCGCGGAGCGTGGAAGTGACGTAGGGGCCCCCGCGGAAATGGGCGAACGCCCAGCCGCCGGGTGCCGGTACGACCTCCGCGGCGCTCACTGCGGGCGGCGCGGTCTCCGCTCCCGGCCCTTCGGCCCCGGTGGAGGGGGGTGCGAGGAGGAAGCGCCACCCGGTGAGACCGGTACGTGTGGGCCCCTGGCGGCTCACACCGGTGACCTCGTGGACGGGCAGGGCCGTCACGGGGTGCAGCCGAGGAGTGGAGCTGCCGGAACCGGCTTCCAGAGCTGCAAGGACGCTCTGCCGGGCGGTGGCCGGAGCCTGGGGAAAACGCAGGGGCATGAAGGGCCGCCTCTCACTTCGACAGGCACGGGGAGCGGGGGGCGGTACCGGCGGCCGACACCGGTCGGTACCGGAGAGTCGGCGTGCACGCACGTCCGGGTGGCCGGAACTGCCTGCCCCGCTGGAAAATCGTATACGACAGGTGTTTCCCTCGTGTTTCGCCTAGCAGGCGCACAGTGTTTCCGTAAGGTGAAATCGAGTCGTTTTACGAGGGTGTGTTGTTCCGGTATGCGCGACTACTCGGAGGCTCCGTCCGTCATTCCACGGAGACGATGGACGGCCGGTTCTCCTGTGGCCCTTTTCCGAGATGGCGGATGCGGCGGACGGGGCGGCATGCCGGAGGAATGTGCCGCTGGTTCCCCGACCGTTGACGGTAGCGGTTACCCGCCGGTCGCGGGAGGCGTGATGGATCACCGGGCTGGGCATCATTCCGTGACACACGTGCCCTCCCGCAGCACGGGCACCCGACCGAGAGGACTTCCGGGATGGGAGAGAAGGTCGCGGCCGACAGGTTCACACTGTCCGACCGGCTGCGCTACCGCCGGAAGCTGGTCCAGAACCTGGAGGCCCTGGAGCGGATGCTCGCCGAGGGGCGTTTCGACCGCCCCCGGAATCTCATGGGCCTGGAGATCGAACTCAACCTGGCAGATGCCGACGGCATGCCGCGTATGATGAACGCCGAAGTGCTCGAACGTATCGGGAGTCGCGATTTCCAGACGGAACTCGGGCAGTTCAACCTCGAGGCGAACATTGCGCCCCATCGCATGGCGGGCCGCGTCTTCGACCAACTCGCCGAAGAACTCCGCACCGCACTGGCATATGCAGACCGGCAGGCTCGCGAACTGTCGTCGCGCATCGTGATGATCGGCATTCTTCCCACGCTCACGAGCGAGGATCTGGTGTCCGCGAACCTCTCCGTCGCGGACCGTTACACCCTGCTGAACGACCAGATCATGGCAGCCAGAGGAGAGGATGTCGTTCTCGACATCGAGGGACCGGAGCGCCTTTCCTACACCTCCGACTCCATCGCCCCGGAGGCGGCCTGCACCTCCGTCCAACTCCACCTTCAGGTCACCCCGGAACGGTTCGCCGACGTCTGGAACGCCTCACAGGCGATCGCGGGCCCCCAGATCGCCCTGGGCGCGAACTCCCCCTTCGTCTTCGGACGCGAGGTGTGGCGCGAGGCCCGGCCTCCGCTGTTCCTCCAGGCCACCGACACCCGCCCGCCGGAGATTGCCGCGCAGGGCGTACGTCCCCGGACCTGGTTCGGGGAACGCTGGATCGGTTCCCCGCGCGACCTCTTCCGGGAGAACGTGAGGTACTTTCCCTCGCTGCTGCCGATGTGCGGGGAGGAGGACCCTCTCCGCCTCCTGGAGACCGGTGGAGTGCCGGAGTTGACCGAACTGGTCCTGCACAACGGCACCATCTACCGGTGGAACCGCCCGGTGTACGGAGTGGCGGACGGCGTCCCGCACCTGAGAGTGGAGAACCGGGTGCTGCCGGCAGGACCCACCGTCACCGATGTCCTCGCCAACGCAGCGCTCTACTACGGTCTCGTGCGTGCACTGGCCGACGAATCCCGCCCGGTCTGGACCCGGATGCCGTTCCAGGCGGCCCGGGCGAACTTCGAAGCCGCCTGCCGGGACGGCATCGAGGCGGAGGTCCACTGGCCCCGGCCCGGCCGGTCCGGCGGGACGGTCGCGCTGCCCGCGGTCCGGCTCATGCAGGAGGAGCTCCTGCCTCTCGCGGCAAAGGGTCTGGACGCCTGGGGCGTCGAGACGGCCGACCGGGACCGCTGCCTGTCGGTGATCGAGGAGCGGTGCCGGCACCGTGTGAACGGCGCGGCCTGGCAAACGGCCGCATACCACCGCGCGACGGAGTCCGGACTGGACCGGGAGAAGGCGCTCGCGGCCGTGACCCGGCGCTACTGCGACCTGGCCGCGACGGATGCCCCCGTCCACTCCTGGCCACCCGGCCCGTGACCCCGTCGTCCCCACCCGGCCCGTAACCCCGTCGTCCCCACCCGGCCCGTGACCCCGTCGTCCCCACCCGGCCCGTAACCCCGTCACCCGCCCCCCACGCGCGGTGCCCTCGGCGTGTGCGGCAAGCTGAGGGTCCGGCGCCGCCCCGGCGTGCGGGTTACCAGTGGGAACGGGAGGCGTGTGGTGCGTGCACGGACGAGCGGATCCCCGGATGCGTCGGCCTCCGGGGACGGCGGTCTCCCGACCGCACTGCTGCGCCGTGAAACGCTGCTCGTCCTGGCACTGTCGCTCGGGGCCAGCGCCCTGGCCGCGCTGATCAGTTTCGCAGGGTCACTGGCCGCTCCGGGAGGTCTGGCGGACCAGGCCGCCCGCCTGAACACCTCCGCCGCCCCCGACCGGCCGTGGCTGGACCTCGCCTGGCAGCTGTACGGCATCGCGACCGCCCTCGTGCCCGTCGCCCTCGTCGCCCACCTGCTGGGGCGCGAGGGCGCGGGCGGATTGCGTGCCCTCGGATGCGACCGGAAACACCCCGTCGCGGACCTCGCCCGAGGCGCCGCCGTGGCAGCCGGAATCGGCGGCACGGGCCTGCTCCTCTACCTGGGCGCCCGAGCGGCAGACGCCAACCTCACCGTGGTGCCCGAGAGCCTGCCGGACGTGTGGTGGCGCATCCCGGTACTCGTCGCCGCCGCCGTGCAGAACGCCGCGGTCGAGGAAGTCATCGTGGTCGGCTACCTGTTGCGCCGCCTGGACCAGACGGGATGGTCCCCCTGGGGCGCCCTCGCCGCCAGCGCACTGCTGCGTGGCACGTACCACCTCTACCAGGGCTTCGGCGGCTTCCTCGGGAACATGGCGATGGGCGTGGTCTTCGTCCTCCTGTACCGGCGGTGGCAGCGCGTCGGGCCGCTGCTGGCCGCCCATGCCCTGATCGACATCGTCGCCTTCGTGGGCTACGCCCTGCTGGCCGGCAGAGTCGGCTGGCTCCCCACCGGCTGACCGCGGCCGTGCGGCGCGGTGTTCATGGGCCGGTGAGGAGGGTCCCGTCGAGCACGGTCACCGCGGAACCGGTCAGGAGCGTGCGGTCGCCGCACAGCATGGTGCGCACCGAGCCCGAACGCGGCGAGACCTGCAGACCGAGGAGCTCGTCGCGGCCCAGCCGGGGCGACCACAGTGGTGCCAGGGCCGTGTGGGCGCTGCCCGTCACCGGGTCCTCGGGCACGCCGACCGCGGGGCCGAAGAAGCGCGAAACGAAGTCGTGGGCCTGCCCGGCCCGCGCGGGCGCGGTCACGATGACTCCGCGGTGGGGAAGCGCGCCGAGCAGAGTGAGGTCCGGGGCGAGCCCCCGCACGGTGTCCTCGTCGCCGGTCTCCACCAGCAGATCACCCACGTGCGGCCCGGTGTCGTAGGCGGCCGTGACCTCGCAGCCCAGTGCCCGAGCAAGCCCTCCGGGAACCGGGACCCGTGCCAGGGGTGCCGTGGGGAAGTCCAGGGTGATCCCCTCGTCCCCGCGCGTCCGGGCGGTGAGCACCCCGCTGCGGGTGCGGAAGCGTATGGTCCCCGCGGTGCGTCCCGTCGTCACCAGCACATGGGCCGTGGCGAGCGTCGCATGCCCGCACAGGTCGACCTCGCAGGCGGGGGTGAACCAGCGGAGCGCCCACTCCGCACCGGTGCCGGCCCCGGTCGGGTGGGTGAACGCCGTCTCGGACAGGTTCATCTCCGCGGCGATCCGCCGGAGGTGCTCCCGGTCGGGGAAGCCGGGGGTGTCCAGTACCACGACGGCTGCCGGGTTGCCGCGGTAGGGGCGGTCGGTGAAGGCGTCGACGATGCGGATTCTCATGCCCGACAGCGTAGAGAGGGATGGAGCGTCCCCGACCTCAGTGACAGGGGCGAAAAGAGGTGACGCTGCTGACCATGCGCGGCATGATGTGCCCATGCGCCAAGCCGCCACCCATGCCCCCGCCGCGTCCCGGACCCGGAGCACCGGACTGACCGTCGCGCTGCTCTCGGCCTTCGCCTTCGGCGGGTCCGGCCCGGCAGCCAAACCCCTGATCCAGGCGGGCCTCGACCCGCTGCACGTCACCTGGCTGCGGGTGGCCGGTGCCGCCGTCGTGATGCTCCCGCTCGCCTGGCGGCACCGTGGGCTGCTCCGCAGCCGGCCGGCACTGCTGGTGGGGTTCGGCCTGCTCGCCGTCGCCGGCGTGCAGGCCTGCTACTTCGCGGCGCTCTCCCGCATTCCGGTCGGTGTCGCACTGCTCATCGAGTACCTCGCCCCCGCGCTCGTCCTCGGATGGGTGCGCTTCGTGCAACGCAGGCCCGTGACGCGCTCGGCCGCCGTCGGCGTCGTCCTCGCGATCGTGGGACTCGGCTGCGTCGTCGAGATCTGGACGGGGATGGTGCTCGACCCGGTCGGTCTGCTGCTGGCGCTGGGGGCGGCGTGCTGCCAGGTGGGGTACTTCGTCCTGTCGGACCACGGTGCTGCCGACCGGCGCGGCAGGCCCCAGCCGGACCCGTACGGAGTCATCGCCTACGGCCTCCTCGTCGGTGCCCTCGTCCTCACCGTCGTGGCCCGCCCCTGGGCCATGGAATGGGGCGTGCTGGTGCGCCGGGCCGAGATGGACGGCACACCCGTGCCCGGGCTGCTGCTCCTGGCCTGGATCGTCCTTGCCGCCACTGTTGTCGCGTACATCACCGGTGTCGTGTCCGTACGGCTCCTCTCGCCCCAGGTGGCCGGTGTCGTGGCCTGTCTGGAGGCCGTCGTCGCCACGGTGCTCGCCTGGGTGCTGCTCGGCGAACACCTTTCCCTCCCTCAGGTGGCGGGTGGTGTGCTGGTGCTGACCGGGGCGCTGATCGCGCAACGCTCCACACCGGTGGGGGCGTCCCCGGAACCGGTGGCCGCGGGGGCCGGTCGGAGCGGAGCCCGATCCGGTGTCGCTTCCCGCTCACCCTTCTCGTGAGTGGCGCGGCGCCCGTTCGGTCCTGCGGGCCGTCGAGGGCGGTGCTCCGGTGCGGGGCCAGGGCTCAGAGCCGCCGGAGGTAGTCCGGAACCGGAACGCCGTCCGCGAGATCGGCCGCCGGCGCGGGCTCCCCGTAGCTGCTGTGCACCGGAACCACCCCGGCCCAGTACGGAAGTTCCGTGTCCCGATCGTCGTCGACGGGGTCGCCCGTCCGTACTTTCGCCGACACCTCCTCCAGGTCCACGGCCAGCACCGCGGTGGCGGCCGTCTCGCGGGTGTCCGCAGGGCGGCAGTCGGCCGCGCGCCCGGGCAGCAGGTTCTCCACCAGTGCGTCGAGTGCGGCGCTGTGCTCCACCGGGTCCGTGACCTGCCGGGCATTTCCGTGCACGACGACCGAGCGGTAGTTGACGGAGTGATGGAAGGCCGCCCGCGCCAGTACCAGGCCGTCGACGTGGGTGACCGTCAGGCAGACCGGGAGTGTGGGGTGTCCGGCGCTCCCGTCGCCCGCCGACCGCAGCGGACGGGACCCCGTCGAGCCGTGCACGTAGAGGCGTTCGCCCACCCGCGCGTACAGCGTCGGCAGGACGACGGGTGCGTGGTCCCGGACGAAACCGAGGTGGCAGAGGTACCCCGCGTCGAGGATTCCGTGCACGCGGTCGCGGTCGTAGGCCACCCGCTCCCGGGCGCGGGTGGCGGTCGTGCGTTCGGTGACGGGGTAGCGCGGAGCGGGGACGGGGCCGGTGGGCACGGCGATCACCCTTGCCTTTCGTTTGAACTAGTGCATAATATTGTTTGTGCTAGAAGATTATCGGATCGAAGGGCGCGGTGCAGCCGAGATCGCGGCCAGCGTCGAGCGGGGACTGGGTTCGGGCGCTCTGGAACCCGGGGACGCACTGCCACCGCTGAGGGAGTTGGCGGTGCGGCTGGGGGTCAACCCCAACACCGTCGCCGCCGCATACCGGTCGCTGCGGGACCGCGGCGTCATCGAAACGGCCGGGCGGCGCGGCAGCCGCATCCGGAGGCGTCCCGCGACCACACCGCGGGAGGAGCTTCGGGTGCGCGTCCCCGAGCACGCACGCGACCTCTCCACGGGCAACCCCGACCCTGCACTTCTTCCCCCGCTCGCCGGTGCACTGGCCGGGGCGGCCCGCCGGGCAGCCGCCGCACCGACTCTCTACGGCGCTCCCGCGGTATCCGCCGAACTCGCCCGCGAAGCACGTCACCGACTGACGGGGGACGGCGTGCCGGACGGGCCCGTAGCCGTCACCTCGGGATCGCTCGACGCCGTCGAACGCGTACTCGCGGCACACCTGAGGCCGGGAGACACCGTCGCGGTCGAGGATCCCGGCTGGGGGAGCCTGCTCGACCTCGTACCCGCCATGGGACTCCGGGTCGCCCCGGTGGCACTCGACGACGAGGGGCCGCTACCGGGCGCGGTCGACGCCGCCCTCGCCGCGGGAGCCCGCGCCCTGATCCTCACCGCCCGGGCCCAGAACCCCACCGGTGCCGCCGTGTCGGCCGCGAGAGCCGCCGCGCTGCGTTCCGTGCTCTCAGCACACCCGGACACGCTGCTCCTCGAGGACGACCACGGTCACGGCATCGTCGAGCAGCCGCTCCATCCGCTCTCCGGAACCGTGGCGCGATGGATCCTGGTGCGGTCCACCGCCAAGGCGTACGGCCCGGACCTGCGTCTCGCCGTCCTGACGGGCGACGCGCTCACGCTGGATCGTGTGCAGGGTCGCCAGCGTCTCGGCCCGGGATGGGTCAGCCACCTGCTGCAGGACGCCGTCGCACACCTGTGGGCCGAGGAGGGCGCGCTGCGCACGACCGCGGCCCGGTCCTACCGGGAGCGCAGGGAAGCGCTGCTGACCGCTCTGGCAGAACACGGCGTCGAGGGGCGGGGCGGGACGGGCATGAACGTCTGGGTGCCGGTGCCGGACGAGACCGGTGCGGTGGCACGTCTGCTCCAGGCAGGATGGGCCGCCGCACCGGGAGCCCGTTTCCGGGTCTCCTCCGAGCCGGCGATCCGCCTCACCGTCTCCCCGCTCGCACACCGTGAGATCCCCCGGGTTGCGCGCGCGGTGGCCGAGGCGCTCCGCCCGGACGAGGCCCGCCGCTACGACTGAGGCACGGAAGCCCTGCCGGCGGATACGCCGAAGGCGCCCCGGGGGCTCACTTCCGGCGGATGGCCCCGTCCGTCACGGAGACGTCCACGCCCGGCAGCGCCCGGCTCGCGGGGCCCTGGGTGACACTGCCGTCGGCGATCGCGTACTTGCTGCCGTGACAGGCGCAGTTGATGGTGCCGTCGGCAACCGACGAGACCAGACACCCCTGGTGCTGGCAGACTGCCGAGAATGCCTTGAAATCACCCGCCGAGGGCTGGGTCACCACGACCTTCTCCTCCTGGAGGATCGTGCCCCCGCCCTCGGGCACGTCGGACGTCTCGACCAGGACGTCCCCGGTACCCTCCTCCGGCCGCTGCGTGCCCTCGGGCCCGGTGTCCTGCTGCTCCTTCTCGGCGGGCGCTCCACCGTCTTCGGGCGACCCGCCGCAGGCTGCCAGGGCCAGTGCGGCGGGCGTGGCTCCGGCGGCGGTGAGGACAGTGCGGCGGGCGGGGGAAGCGATGCTCATGATGGCTCTCCTGATCTCGACACGAGCTGTCCTGAAGGCCTACGGGTGTCGGCGGCTCCGTGTTCACTCCGTGCCGTGATCCGCCGTGTCCGCCCCGTGGGTCGTTCCGTCGGGGCTCGGGCGAAAGGCGCGGTCGAGGCACATCGTTGACACGCGGTGCCGCTACTTCTAGCGTCTCGACCACCGCATGTACTAAGCGGTTGCTCACCCACGACGGCTGCATCCGCCAGCCCTTCACACGGCGAGGAGAACCAGATGTCCACCAGCGAGCAGCGCGTGGCGATCGTGACGGGCGCGGCCCGGGGAATCGGTGCCGCCACCGCGGTACGCCTGGCGCGCCAGGGCCGCGCCGTCGCCGTCGTCGACCTGGACGAGTCCGCCTGCAAGGACACCGTGGAGACCATCACCGCCGAGGGAGGCCGCGCGATCGCCGTGTCCTGCGACGTTGCGGACACCGAACGTGCCGAGGCAGCGGTCGCGCGAGTGACCGAGGAGCTCGGCGCGCCGACGGTCCTGGTCAACAATGCAGGAGTGCTCCGGGACAACCTGCTGTTCAAGATGACCGACGCCGACTGGGACACCGTCATGAACGTGCACCTGCGGGGTGCCTTCGTGATGTCGCGCGCCTGCCAGAAGCACATGGTCGACGCCGGCTTCGGCCGGATCGTGAACCTCTCGTCCTCCTCCGCGCTCGGCAACCGCGGTCAGGTCAACTACTCGGCCGCCAAGGCCGGACTCCAGGGGTTCACCAAGACCCTCGCCAAGGAGCTCGGCAAGTTCGGCGTGACCGCCAACGCCGTGGCCCCCGGCTTCATCGTGACCGACATGACCGCGGCCACCGCGGAGCGGGTCGGTATGGACTTCGAGGACTTCCAGGCGGCGGCCGCCTCCCAGATTCCCGTGCAGCGGGTGGGGCGCCCCGAGGACGTCGCCGGGGCGATCGCCTTCTTCACCGGCGACGATGCCGGGTTCGTCTCCGGACAGGTGATGTACGTGGCCGGCGGCCCCCTCGACTGACGGAAGGAAGATCTCCGATGACACAGTCCGCACAGCGCGACTCCGGCCACGTCTCCCTGGTCACCGGAGGCAGTCGCGGCATCGGCCACGCCGTCGCACGCGCTCTGGTGGCACGCGGTGACAAGGTGTGCATCACCGGCCGGGACGAGGACTCCCTCCGGGCCGCGGTCGAGGAACTCGGCGCGGACCGCGCCATGTACGTCGCCGGGAAGGCTCACGACGCCGAGCACCAGGCGACTGCCGTCGACGCTGTCATGGCAGCGCACGGCCGAATCGATCACCTGGTCAACAACGCCGGCACCAATCCGGTCTTCGGCCCCATCGCGGAGCTGGACCTGAACGTCGTCCGCAAGGTCTTCGAGACCAACGTGGTCTCCGCGCTCGGTTTCGCCCAGCGCACCTGGGCGGCCTGGCAGCGCGACAACGGCGGCTCGATCGTCAATGTCGCCTCCATCGCGGGACTCTCGGCCTCGCCCTTCGTCGGAGCGTACGGGATCAGCAAGGCGGCGATGATCAACCTCACCCAGCAGCTCGCGCACGAGTTCGCGCCCGCGGTTCGCGTCAACGCCCTGGCGCCGGCGGTGGTGAGGACGAAGTTCGCCGCTGCGCTGTACGAGGGACGTGAGGAGGAGGCCGCGGCCCGCTACCCCATGCAGCGCCTCGGAGTGCCGGAGGACATCGGCGGTGCGGCCGCGTTCCTCACTTCCTCGGACGCGGCGTGGATCACCGGGCAGACCCTCGTCGTCGACGGGGGGCTCTTCCTCAACGCGGGCGTGTGATGACCCATCGTTGACGCCCCCGCACCGCAGGTCACAGATCCGGTGCCCCTCCGCAACGGAGTGGCCCCGGATCTGTGACGCGTGCAAAAAGGGCGTCACAAAGAAACGATCTGTCCCTGCTCAGCGGCCAGAGGCTGCGGTAGGGTCTCACTCGCCTCCGGCCAGCGGGTCCGCGTAGGGCGTCCCCGGCGCGACGGGACGCGATCGAAGCGCTTGAACCGGCCGACGGGCGACAACCCTCCAGCAACACACAGCAGTGGCCCCGCCGACTGAGGAGCGCGCACGTGTTCGACCGGAACGGACCTCTGAAGATCACCACCACCGCTGCGGTGGCCGCCCTGCTCGCGGGGTGCAGTCTGCTGCCCGGCGGTGACAGTGACGAGGAGCAGTCCATCGCGGTCGGTACCACCAGCGCCCCCAGCGTCCTGGACCCCGCAGGCGCCTGGGACCAGTCCTGGGAGCTGTTCCGGAACGTCTACCAGACGCTCACCACCTTCACGAACTCCTCGGGCAAGCCCGACCCGGAAGCGGCGAAGAGCTGCCGTTTCACCGACTCCGAGAGCAAGGTCTACCGCTGCACGCTGCGGAAGGGACTGAAGTTCTCCAACGGTGACCCGGTGAACGCCGAGGCGGTGCGGTTCTCCCTGCAGCGCGTCCTCGACATCGACGCCGACAGCGGACCCGCCGACCTGCTGGGGAGCCTCGACCGGGTGGAGACACCCGACCACCGCACGGTCGTCTTCCACCTCAAGAAGTCGGACGCGACCTTCCCGTACGTGCTCGCGACCCCCGCCGCGTCCCTCGTGAATCCCGCCGTCTACCCCGGCGACGCCCTGCTCGAGGGCAACAATATTTCCGGTTCGGGCCCTTACGAGCTGGCCGGCTACAAGGCCAACAAGCGCGCCGTCCTCGCGAGGAACCCCTCCTACAAGGGCACGGCCGAGGTCCAGAACGAAACGGTGACCATCCGTTACTTCCCCGGCGACTCCTCCGGCATGGTGCAGGCCTTCAAGGACGGCGCCGTCGACGTCACCTTCCGCGGACTGACTCCCAAACAGATCCGCGGATTCCAGGAGTCGAGTGCCGACGGCAACGACAACGTCGAACTCACCGAGATTGCCGGCAAGGAGATCCGCTACCTGGTCTTCAACCCGAAGTTCGAGTGGGCCGGGAACGAGGCGGTGCGCAAGGCCGTCGCCGAGTTGATCGACCGCAAGGCCCTGACACGCAACGTGTACGACCGCACCGCCGAACCCCTGTACTCCATGGTGCCGGCCGGCATCGCGGGCCACACCAACGCGTTCTTCGAGGCCTACGGAGAGCCGAGCCGGGAGAAGGCGGAACAGACCCTGCGCGAAGCGGGCATCACACAGAAGGTGCCGCTCACCCTCTGGTACACCACCGACCGCTACGGCTCCACGATGAAGAAGGAGTTCGAGGAGATCGCCCGCCAGCTGAACGGCTCGGGCCTCTTCGACATCACCGTCAAGGGACGGCCCTGGAACGAGTACCAGAAGGCGTACGAAGAGTACCCGGTCTTCGGCCGCGGCTGGTTCCCCGACTTCCCCGACGCCGACACCTACGTTTCCTCGTTCGTCGGCAAGTCCAACGTGTTCAACATCCCCTACGACACTCCGAAGATCACCGGGAAGCTGCTTCCCGAGTCCCGCAAGGAAGGCGATCGGGGGATCGCCAGCGGCATCTTCGCCGACGCCCAGACCATCCTCGCCCAGGACGCGCGACTGCTTCCGCTGTGGCAGGGCAAGGTCTACGTCGCCGCCCACAAGGACATCGCCGGTGTCGAATGGAGCATCGACCCCTCCACCATCATGCGCATGTGGGAACTGAACCGGAAGGCCAGCTGGTAGGCCGGAACCTGCGGCGCCCGACTGACTGTCGGCGGGTGACTGTACCTTCGGCGGAGCGTGCGAAAAGACGACGCGCCCGCACACCACGGAGGTTGAACACGTGAGAGGCAAGCTGCCCGGCGACTGGCAGGACGTGCTCGGCGACGAGTTGACGAAGCCCTACTTCGACGAACTTACCGAGTTCGTCGAGAAGGAGCGCGCGGCCGGACCGGTGTACCCGCCTCGCGAGGAGGTCTTCGCCGCTCTCGAGGCCACCGGCTTCGAGAAGGTCAAGGTCCTCGTCCTCGGACAGGACCCGTACCACGGGGCCGGCCAGGGACACGGGCTGTGCTTCTCGGTCCGGCCGGGCGTCAGGACGCCGCCCTCCCTGCGCAACATCTACAAGGAGCTGCACGCCGACCTCGGGTACCCGGTGCCGGACAACGGCTGCCTCACTCCCTGGGCACGCCAAGGAGTGCTGCTGCTGAACTCGGTGCTCACCGTGCGCGAGGCCGAACCGAACTCCCACAAGAACCGCGGCTGGGAGCAGTTCACCGATGCCGTCATCCGCGCCGTCTCCCGCCGCGAGCGGCCCGCCGTCTTCGTCCTGTGGGGTGCCTACGCCCGGAAGAAGTTCCGCCTGATCGACACCGACCGGCACACCGTCGTGGAGGGCGCACACCCCTCGCCGCTGTCGGCCAGGAAGTTCCTGGGGTCGCGCCCCTTCAGCCGCATCGACGAGGCACTGGCCGAGCAGGGACACGACCCGATCGACTGGCGCATCGCCGACCTCGCCGCCTGACCGGTTCCACCCTCAGCCGCTCCAGCTGCCCGCGCAGGCCTGCGCGGGCACGCTTCCCTCCGGCCAACGGCCGTAGTGCTGCACCAGCGCGCAGACATCCGCCCGGTCCTGCACCCGGGGAATGGCCGAGCGCGGCCCGGGCGCCGCGTCGCGCACCGCCCCGCTGACACCGCTCCCCGGATCCTGGTCCGCCGGGGCGTGCCGGGGACCCGTCGCCGTCCCGGCGGGGCCCTGACGCGCGATCGGCGGAGAGGCCTGCCCCGAGGGTTCCGGCCGCGACGGCACCTCGCGCGGCGGAGGGCGCCCGGGCGGTGATGCCCCGCCGGCAGCCTCCTCCGCTCCGGCCGGACCCCGGTCGTGCGACCGCCCCACCGCCGCAGCGGAGGGCGGCGCTTCCGCCTCACCGTGGACCGTCACGCACCCCGTCACGGCCGACATCGTCACACCCACCCACACCACTGATTCCGTCACACGTCGCACCGTCGCCACGGTGCCCGCCCGGCTGGGCGAACAACAGTCCCCGGAAGAGGGAAAACACAGGCGTCGGGGTGCCTTCCCGGGGCACGCGTCCGGCGGCCTCCCCGTGACCCGGCGGAGGGAGGCACACAGGAAGATCGGCATCATCGGCCTGGGCGCCGTCGCCCGCAAGGCCCATCTGTCCGTGCTGACGGCGCAGCCCGGCGTCGAGTCCCATCTGGTGATCCGTACCGCCGGCGTCCTTCGGCGCTGGGATACACCCACCGCGTGCCGGCCGCACTTCCCGGAACCGCCGACCCCATCGCGGTCCGGGCCCGCGTGCGGGACCGACTGCTCCACCACCTCGTCCTGCACCTGGCAGGTACCGGTTCACCGCACTCTGCGTGATGAAGCGGCTGTCCGGGGCCACCGAGGAGGTCCTGCATCGCGGAACAGGCCGCCTGACAGGCCGAGCCGTCCCGGCGCGGCTCACCGTACGGGCGAGGTGCGCCCGTTGCGTCTTCTGCGGACCACCGGCGTCCCGGTGGGCGGTCCGGACCGGGGCGTCTCCGGGCGTGCGAACTCCGCTTCGGGTACCGGCACCGTGACCGGTGCGTTCCCTGGGCGACGGGACGGGGCGGGGATCACCACGGAACGCGTCCTCCCGGAAGCCCACCGGTGCCGGGCAGTGCTCTCCGCCGTGAGTACGAACAACCCCCATCCTGCTGCGACCGCGCCCACCAGGGCTGCCAGAGCACCCGGCGCACCGTGTCGGAATCCCTCGTCGAGCACCAGAATGCCCACCACTCCTGCCAGCACCGGGTTCACCACCGTGGCGGTCGCCAACGGCGCGGCGAGCCCCGCGCCCCGGTAGGCAGCCTGGGAGGAGACGAGCCCTGCCCCCGCGAAGAGCGCGATCAGGAAGAGTACGGGCACCACCCGGGTGATCGAGGCCAACGCCCAGCCCTCGGCGACCGCCTTCACGCACACGGAGGCCGTTCCGAACGCGATGCCTGCGCCACCGGCGAGTGCGACGCTCCGCAGTCCTGTCCGCCCCCTCCGCCCCAGGGTGTGCCCGGTCACCGCGGCAAGCAGCACCAGAGCAGCGGAAACGGCCGCCAGCAGGTACTGGGCACCGGGCTGGAGCGGCCGGGAGGCGTGGGCACCGGAGAACAGCAGCACCGCCGCCAGGCCTACCGACACCAGAACGATGCCGCGCCACGCCATGCCGCTCACCCGCCGTTTCGCGGCGAGAGCCGCCAGCGGGGCGGCGATCACGATCGTCAGCACCCCCAGCGGCTGCACCACGGTCAGGGGCCCCAGGCCCAGAGCTGCTACATGGAGCAGGGCACCCGTCCCGTTGAGCACCACCGACACCCACCACCGGGTGTTGCGGAGCAGCGCGTACCTGCTCGGGGCGGTCGTCGAAGCGACCCGTTCCTGCACGACGGCCGCCGCCGCGTAGGCCACGGCCGACAGCAGCGCCAGCAGGATCGAGGCGAGCAGCGCGCTCACGGCCGGCCCGTGCGCGAGCGGGGTGTCACGTCCATGTCTCCACAATGGACCCGTCCGGCGTCGGGCGCGTCATCTGCCGGAGGCGTTCTTGCGTACCCCGGCGGGCGTACGGCCCTCCTGCGTTCTCCCCCTTCCAGGGGAGGCGCGAACGGAGCAGCGTTTGGGCCGTCCTCCTGACAAGCATCCCTCCGACGGACTTCCCGGCTGTCGCGTGCGCCACCGCCGTCCCAGGCTGCGAGGTGCGGCGGCCCGGCGACCGGACCCCGCCACCGCGGAACGGAGGACGGGCATGCGAGGCATCGGACGGTCCATACCCTGGGCGGGAGGCGCAGCTCTGTGCGTGCTGCTGGCGGCCTGCGGTCCGGGAACCAGCGCGTCGAGCGGATCCGGCGACGGCCGCAGTCGTGCAGTGGACCGGGACGGGCGCGGGAGCGGCGAGGCATTCACGCTCGTCGCCACGGGCGACGTCATCCCCTACCCCTCGATCATGCGTCAGGCCCGTCGGGACGCCCAGGGCGACGGCTACGACTTCGCACCCATGCTCGGCGGCGTCGCGCCCGTCGTGAGTGGGGCGGACCTGGCCATCTGCCATCTGGAGACACCGGCCGGGGAGCCGGGAGGTCCGTTCACCGGCTACCCGCTCTTCCGCTCACCGCCGCAGCTGGCACAGGGACTGCGGTCGACCGGATACGACAGCTGCTCAACCGCCTCCAACCATGCTCTCGACGCAGGTCAGGAAGGCGTGGCGCGTACGCTCCGGGCCATGGATCGGGCGGGCCTCGCCCATGCCGGCACGGCACGCTCGGCCGCGGAACGGGACAGGCCGAACCTGCTGAGGGCGGCAGGAACGAATGTGGCGCACCTGTCGTACACCTACGGGACGAACGGGATCCCGTTGCCCGCGGGGAAGCCGTGGGCCGTGGACCTGCTGGAACCCCGGAAGGTGATTGCCGACGCGCGGCGTGCGCGGAAGGCGGGCGCCGAAGTGGTGGTGGTCAGTGTGCACTGGGGCACCGAATGGCAGGAGGAGCCCGACGCGCAGCAGGTGGAAATCGCCGAGCGCCTCACCCGGTCGCGGAGCGGGGGCAGGCGGGACATCGACCTGATCATCGGGACGCACAATCATGTGCCGCAGCCGTACGAGAAGGTCAACGGAACCTGGGTCGTCTACGGTCTCGGCGACCAGGTAGCCAGCTTCATTCCGTCGATGTACCGGGGCAACGAGGGCTCCACCGCACGCTTCACCTTCTCCCCGCCGCGCAGCCCCTCGGGTTCCTGGAGGGTGACCCGGGCCGAATTCCTGGTCTCCCACTCGGACACCGGTCCGCCGTTCCGCGTCGTCCCGGCCGACGAGGAGCGCCTTCCCGATGTCCGGCGGCGGGTGCGGGAGGCGGTCCTCAGCCGGGGTGCCGCCGGCGACGGCCTCACCGAGGGCCACTGAACCCCGGGAGGAGGGGTCAGTGGGAGCCCGGGACCGATCCGACGTCCCCGGCCTCCGTGGGGGAGAGCACTCCGCCGGCGATCAGCGCGAAGATCAGCACGCCGAGGACGATGCGGTAGATCACGAACGGCAGGAAGCTCCGGGTGGAGATGTACTGCATGAACCAGGCGATGACTGCGTAGGCGACCACGAACGCCAGCACCGTTGCGAAGATCGTCGGACCCCACGACACGTGACCCTTGCCGATCTCGGTGAGTTCCAGCGCGCCGGAGGCGAGGACCGCGGGGATCGCCAGCAGGAACGAGTAGCGTGCGGCCGCCTCGCGCGAGTAGTTCATGAACAGGCCCGCGCTGATGGTGGCGCCGGAACGGGAGACTCCGGGAACCAGGGCGCACGCCTGGGCGAGCCCGTACACCAGGCCGTCCCGGACGCTCAGGTCCCGCAGCGTCTTGTGCTCCTTGACCGCCCGGTGCCGGCCGTTGCGTTCCCGTCGCGCCGAGACCCGGTCGGCGATGCCGAGGACGATGCCCACCACGATCAGGGTGGTGGCGGTGAGGCGTACGTCGCGGAACGGGCCCTCGATCTGGTCCTTCAGCGTCAGTCCCAGGATGCCGATGGGGATCGAGCCCACGATCACCAGCCAGCCGAGCTGTGCGTCGTGGTCACGCCGCATCCCCTTGTCGGTGAGCGAGGAGAACCAGGCGGTCAGGATGCGGAGGATGTCCTTGCGGAAGTAGATCAGCACGGCGGTCTCCGTGCCGATCTGGGTGACCGCGGTGAAGGCGGCGCCGGGGTCCTGCCAGCCGGCGAGGGCCGCTGTCAGGCGCAGGTGGGCGCTGGAGGAGATGGGCAGGAACTCCGTCAACCCCTGGACGAGCCCGAGGATGAGTGATTCGAACCAAGACATGGATTCTTGTGCGTCCCAGAAGTGTGCGCGTGGCCGTCGCCGACCCGGATTCGGACGTGCGTCACTCTAAGGCAGCGGAGTTGTGCGCCCGTCCCCGGGTGGTGGTCGGCAGCGTGGGACCCGCCGGGCGGAACCGTGCGACGCCGTGGCGTCCGTACGACAGCGTGCAGCTGGTCCCGGGAGGGACCGGCTGCACGGTGGACGGTGTTCCGGACTCCTCAGCCTGCCCGCGAGGCGGACATTGCGGCGACCGGTTCCGGGAGTGCTTCGGCGGCCGCTTCGGCGAGGTGCTCCTGAGCCCTTGCGGCCGCCTTTTCGGCACGGGCCCTGATGCGCTTGCGGACAGCCACCGCGATCCCCACGACGACGGAGAGCGCGATGAAGGCGAACGCCACCTTGAACGCGGGGGACGACGGCGAATCGGCCTGGCTTCCGGCGACCACGTAGGCGGCCGTGTTCGGCAGTGCGCCCAGACCCGAGCCCACCAGGAACGCGGGCCAGGTCATCCGGGAGACCGAGGCGGCGAAATTGGAGCCCGCGAAGGGGATTCCCGGCAGCAGTCGCATGACCAGCATGGTGCGGAAGCCGTGGCGGCTCATCTGCCGGTCGGCGGCGGTGAGCAGCTTGGCGCGGAGCAGAGGCCGGAGAGCGTCCTGGCCCAGCAGGCGTCCGAGGCCGAACGAGACGCCGGCGCCGAGCACGGTACCGGCGACCGCTGCCCCGACACCCATCTGGGCGCCGAACATCGCGCCGGCGGCGAGATTCAGGATGGGGCGCGGAACGAAGGCCGTCGTGCACGCGCCGTACGCCCCGGCGAACAGCAGGATCGACAGCCCGCCCGACAGCTCGGTCGGCCAGCCGTCGGTGAGGAGGCGCTGCGGCTCGAAGATCAGCACGGCTGCTGCGGCCGCGCCGAGCAGGACGAGGAGCAGGCCCAGGCGGGACCAGGGGGAGAGCAGCCGCTGGACGAGGCGGGAGGAGAACCTCGCGGGCTGCGCGACAGAAGGGGACATCTCGGGGAGAGTAACCCACGACCCGGGGCGTGCAATGTGAGCTGCCTTACACCCCGGGGTGACTCCGGGGTGAAAAGGGGCTCCGACCAGGCGTTATGAATGCGGGCGCAATGTCCAGATTATTGACATCTCACCCGTTGTGTCTCCATCGTCCCGTCGTAGTGTCACGCGCACGGGGAATTCCGGTCGGCCGCCCGTGTCGAGTTCGGCCACGACGTCCGCTGCGGGGCGGCCGAGCTCCGCGGTCGCCGTCACCCGGCCCATGGCGAGCTTCCCGTAGTCGATCTCCGCCCGTACGGCCAGCGGTACCGCGCGGGAGAGCTGGCCCCCGAAGGCTGCCATCACGACCGCGCCGCTCGCCGACTCGGCCAGAGTGAACATGGCGCCCGCGTGCGGGCCGCCCAGGTGGTTGTGGAAGGCGCTCTGGTCGGGCAGGGACATCACGGCGCGCTCGGCGTCGATCTCGCCGAACTCCAGGTTCAGGGTGCGCACCATCGGCACGGCTGCCGCCAGCATGGCGCCGACCGAGGGTGGGTTCTCTGTGTCCATGGCTGAACATTACCACTCGGTAACTTTGCTGTGTCGGTGTCACCGGTGCCGAGCAGTCCCCGCGGTCGGTTTCCTTCACCGTCCGTCAGAGACTGAACGATCCGGTGGGCGGGCGCGGCGACGCCACCGCGCTTGCGTCGTCCTCGACCGGAGCGGCACGACCGCGCAACCGTGCCAGGCGCGTTCCGGCGACGACCCGGGCCGGGAACGGGTCCGCGGCCGTCCGTCCCGCCAGGGCGGTCGCGGGAAGCGGTTCCCGCGAGGCGAGCAGCAGCATGTTGCCGAACCTGCGACCACGCAGCACGGCAGGTTCGGCGACGACACACACATGGGCGAACCGTGTCTGGAAGGTCGCGATCTGACGTGCCAGGAAGTCGAACGGCTCGGCGTCGGCGAGATTGGCGGCGTAGAGACCGCTCGCACGCAATACCCGGTCCGCCGCCTCGGCGCACCTCGCCGTCGTCATCCGCGCGGGCACCCGGTCACCGACGAACACGTCCGCCAGGACGACGTCCACCGAGGAGCGCGGCGACGCGTCCAGCGCTTCTCGCGCATCCCCCGCCTCCACCGCGATGTCCGCTCCTGCGGGCAACGGCAGGTGGTCCTGCACCAGACGCGTCAGAGCCGCGTCCCGCTCGACCACGCGCTGCCGGGATCCGGACCGGGTCGCGTGCACGTAACGGGGGAGCGTCATACCGCCGCCGCCAAGATGCAGCAGGTCCAACGGTGCGCCAGACGGTCCGGCGAGGTCGAGCACGTGACCGAGCCGCCGGATGTACTCGAACTCCAGGCGGAGCGGGTCGTCGAGGTCGACGTACGACTGCGCCGCGCCGTCGACGGCCAGCAGCCACGCCCGGGGCCGGCGTGTGTCGGGCATCAGCTTCGCGAGTCCGCCGTCCACGCGGCGGTGCAACGGTACGGATTCCTGCTCCACCCCTTCATTGTGCGCGGTCCGGTGGTCCTGGCGCCCTCCGTGCGTCCTGACGACCGGTCACGGTCGGGCACCGCGACGGGAACCTGCGCAGCAGTCCGTTCCAGTAGGCTGCCCGGGGTCCGCCCACCGCGGAAGACACCGGACAGGAGACTTCGATGACCGAGAACGCGCTCCTCGTGGCCGTGGGCGGCCACGAGCCGCAGATCCACCCGGAGGCGTTCGCCGCTCCGACCTCGGTCGTGGCGGGAGAGGTCACTCTGGGCGCGGGCGCGAGCCTCTGGTACCACAGCGTCCTCCGCGGCGACTGCGGCCCCATCGTCATCGGGGCCGACAGCAACATCCAGGACAACTGCAGCGTGCACGTCGACCCGGGATTCGCCGTGACGGTGGGGGACCGGGTCTCCGTCGGGCACAACGCCGTCCTGCACGGGTGCACGGTGGAGGACGACGTGCTCGTGGGCATGGGCGCCACCGTCCTCAACGGCGCACGCATCGGCGCAGGCTCCCTGGTGGCCGCTCAGGCGCTCGTTCCTCAGGGGCTGCAGATCCCGCCGGGCTCGCTGGTCGCCGGTGTCCCGGCTCGCGTCAAGCGGGAACTGACACCGGAGGAACGCGAGGGCATCCGCGCCAACGCCGACATGTACCTCGCACTCGCCGACGAGCACCGGCAGGCACGCACTGTGGGGTGAGGGGGCCCGGAACGCCCCGCGCTGCCCCCGCGAAGGAGTACGGGAGCTACCGTGAGCGGGTGCAACCGATCGGTAACCTGCTCTCCTCGCTTGCCTCCCGCACCGTGCACCTGCTCTGGCGCGGGGCGCAGCGCTACGGTGCCGTCACGGCGGAGCGCCCCGGGCCGTACGCCTTCCGCTCCTTCGGTGCCGGCAGCCGTCTCGCCTTTCCCCAGGGCACCGTGTTCGGGGCACCGTGGATCGAGGTCGGCGCCCATTGCGTCGTCGGCCAGGAGGTGACGCTGACAGCCGGGATGATGCCGGGGTTGGACCTGGGGGACGACACGGTCCTCACGCTCGGGGACGGCGTCGTCCTCGGCCGGGGCAGCCATGTCGTCGCCGACACCCCTGTGACGCTGGGGGACAACGTCTTCTGCGGTCCGTACGTCTACATCACCTCGACGAACCACTCCTACGACGACCCCCGCGTGCCCGTCGGCAAGCAGTGGCCCCGTACGGCACCGGTCCGCATCGGTCCCGGCAGCTGGCTGGGGGCGGGTGCCGTCGTGCTGCCCGGCGCGCGACTCGGCCGCAACGTGGTGGTGGCGGCGGGGTCGGTGGTGCGCGGCGAGGTCCCCGACCACGCAGTCGTCGCCGGAGCGCCGGCCCGTGTCGTGCGGCGGTGGCATCCGGACGAAGGGTGGCAGCCGCCGCTGCGCACTCCGGCTCCGAGTCCCCTCCCCGAGGGGATCACCCCCGAGGAGCTGCGTGCCCTCGCGGGGTCCGACGGAGGGATCGCGGGTACGCCCGACTGACCGAGGAGCGCCCCGTCTTCTCCGCGCGGGACCGTGCGCATCCCGGGGTTCGCGGCCCCTCAGGCGGCGGCCAGCAGCACCGTGCCCGCCAGTGCCAGGCCGGCTCCGGCGGTCTGCACGGCCCGGAGCCGCTCCTGCAGGACGCCTCGCGCGGCGAGTGCCGTGACCACGGGGTAGAGGGAGGCCAGCACGGCGGCGACCGTGACGGGACCGTGCTGTGCGGCCAGTACGTACGTGCCGTTGGCGGCCACGTCGGCCAGTCCCACGAAGGACAGCCAGGGGAGTGCCTTCCTCGCGGGAGGCAGGCACTCCCGCAGCGGCGCGTGCGAGCTGCGGCGGATCTGGACCCACATCGCGGCGCCGCCCACCGCCACGTTGCAGACGCGCTGCACGAACAGCGCGAGGAACAGGCCGGTCAGGGTGACTGCGGCGTGCTCGATGAGCGCCATCACGGTGCCGAACCCGAACGCCGAGACGAGCGTGAGGAGCAGCGTCCGGCGCTGTACGGGGGCACCGCGCAGTTCGGGTCCGCCGGCGAGCACCACACCGGTGACCGCGACGAGGATGCCGAGGGCCTGCTGCCACCCCGGGCGTTCCCCGAGCACCAATCCCGTGCCCACCGGCACCACGACCGCCAGCGAGGCGAGCGGCGACACCACGCCCATCGGCCCCTGCGCCAGCGCTTTGTAGAAGGTCAGCATGGCAACCGGACCGACCACACCGGCCGCGGCGGCGAACCACAGCTGCGGACCCCAGGCGCTCCACGCCTCCGTGGCCACCACGATCACTCCGAGAACGCCGGCGGTGAGGGTCTGGGACACGACGACGACGGTCAGCGCCGACATCCGCCGGGTGATCAACCCTCCGCCGAAGTCGGCCAGCCCCCACATCAGGCTGGTCACCAGGGCCAGGGCAGCGGTCATGAAGGGCACCTCGCAGTACAGTGGGATGAACGATGGGGTCCACTCCACAGTAGTACACCGCAATGGACCTTGTCATATACAATAGTTAACTGAACTGATTCCTCGGCTGAATGGTGCGGAAGCACGTGACGGACCTCGACCACCTGACGCAGTCCCTCGCCCGGAACCTGAAACGCTGGCGGACCGAGCGTGGCTACACCCTGGAGGCCCTGGCCGCACGGGCCGGAGTGAGTCGCGGCATGCTCATCCAGATCGAGCAGGCCCGCACCAATCCCAGCGTCGGCACCGTCGTCAAGATCGGTGACGCACTCGGTGTGAGCATCACCACGCTGCTCGACTTCGACCGCGAACCCCAGGTCCGCATCGTCCCTCCCGACCAGGCGGTGCGGCTGTGGGCGACCGAAGCGGGAAGTCACAGCACCCTCCTCGCCGGCACGGAGGCGCCGGGCCCGCTGGAGCTCTGGCGGTGGCGCCTGATGCCGGGTGAGGGCAGTGCCTCCGATCCGCATCCTCAGGGCACCACCGAACTCGTCCACGTCACCACCGGTGAACTCATCTTGACCGCCGACGGCGAGGACCACCTGCTGCCCGCCGGCACCTCGGCGTCCTTCGAGTCGCACGTCCCGCACGCCTACCGGAACGACGGCAGCGATCCGGTGGAGATGACCATGGCCATCGCCGTACCGCCCCCCCACTGAGGCGACCGCGATCCGCCGCCAGGAGGCAGGCGCAGGCCACTCTGAGAGGTCCCGGCCATGCCCCCGCCCGCGCGTGTCCGGCGGAGAGGCAGTCCGTCGGCACGATGGCGCTGATGCCGTTCCTGGTCGAGCCTCCGACGCCGTCCGGCTGTCCGACGGGCGAGGTCCCGCCGGCCCCGAGAGGCCGGCCGGGGCCGGTCTTACGGCCCCGGACCTCCGCGGACGCTGATGCCGGGGGCGCCGCGTTCCCGGGATCCCCTGGTCCGGGCAGAATCCCGGAAACGGGCCCCGCCTACCCCAGGCCCAGCCGCGGAATGTCGATGGCCGGGCAGCGGTCCATCACCATGTCCGCACCGGCCGCACGGACGCGGGCCCGGGCCTCCTCGTCGACCACGCCCAGCTGGAACCAGACCGCCCTCGCCCCGATCGCCACGGCCTCGTCGGCCACCGCCCCCGCCCACTCGGAGCGGACGAAGACATCCACCACGTCCACGGGGAACGGCACGTCCGAGAGCGTCGGGTAGCCCGGCTCGCCGTGCACCGTCTCCGCCTTCGGATGCACCGGCACGATCCGCTTCCCGAAGCGCTGCAGCACCCGGGCCACGCCGAAGGCCGCGCGGGAGGTGTTCCGCGACAGCCCCACGACGGCCCAGGTGTCGCCGGCGGAGGTGAGGATTCTCCGCACCACCGCGTCCGGCCCGTCCGTCCGTCCCGTTGCCCGGTCCAAGGAGTCCATGGCCCCCACAACCGGTACACCCGGCGCAGACATTCCCGGGATCGTGCATAGGCTTCTGTCATGCACGACCAGTCCGACGGCTACGTCACCGTCTCCGGCGAAGGCGTCCACGAGACCGAGGTGAACCGTTCACGCTTCCGGTGCGTGCTGGCACCCGTCGCCACCGAGGAGGAGGCACGGCGGCTCGTCGGCAGGATCCGGGCCGAACACCCCACCGCCGGACACCACTGCTGGGCCTACGTGCTCGGCGCCGACGCCGAACTGCAGCGGGCGAGCGACGACGGCGAACCCTCGGGCACCGCCGGAGTCCCCATGCTCCGGATGCTGCTCCGTCGTGACACCAGGAATGTCGTCGCCGTGGTCAGCCGCTGGTTCGGAGGCACGAAACTCGGCGCCGGCGGCCTGATCCGCGCCTACGGTGGCGCCGTGGGTGCCGCCTTGGACTCCCTCGGAACCGTGACACGTCGCCGCAGGCGCCTGGCCGCCGTCACCGTCGGTCACGAACGCGCCGGACGCCTGGAGAACGCCCTCCGCGCAGCAGGACACGAGGTGCACGACGTGCGTTACGGGGCCGAAGCGACCATCGAACTCGCCCTGCCCGCAGCAGAGGTCGCCTCCTTCCGCGCCTGGCTCGACGACACCACCAGCGGCTCCGCACACCTCGAACTCCTCGGCGAGACCTACGGCACGGCCGGCAGCGACGCCCCCTGACCGCCGCTGTCAGTGGCCGGGCCTAGGGTCGGTGACCATGCGTCTGCTGCACACCTCCGACTGGCACCTCGGGCGATCCTTCCACCGCGTCGGGCTCCTCGACGCACAACGCACCTTTCTCGACCACCTGGTGACCACGGTGCAGGAGCAGCAGGTCGATGCGGTCCTCGTTGCCGGCGACATCTACGACCGGGCAGTCCCGTCGCTCGCCGCCGTCGAGCTTTTCGACGACGTCCTGCACCGGCTCGCCGCCCTCGGCGTACCCACGGTGATGATCTCCGGCAACCACGACTCCGCCCGCCGCCTCGGAGTGGCCTCCGGGCTCATCCGCGAGGCCGGGGTCCACCTGCGCACCGCCCCGGACACCTGCGACACCCCCGCCGTCCTCACGGACGCCCACGGCGACGTCGCCCTCTACGGCCTGCCCTACCTCGAACCCTCACTCGTGCAGGACGCCCTGCAAGCCCCCCACCGCAGCCACGCCTCCGTGCTCGGTGCCGCCATGGAGCGCGTACGCGCCGACCTGGCCCGACGGCCGTCCGGTACACGCTCGGTCGTCCTCGCCCACGCCTTCGTCACGGGCGGCGAACCCTCCGACAGCGAACGCGACATCACCGTCGGCGGAGTCGCCTCCGTGCCCGCCTCCGTGTTCGACGGCGTCGACTACGCCGCCCTCGGCCACCTCCACGGCTGCCAGACCCTCACCCCGCGGGTCCGCTACTCCGGGTCCCCGCTCGCCTACTCCTTCTCCGAGAGCACCCACCGCAAGACGATGTGGCTGATCGACCTCGAGGCCGACGGCGTCGTGCACGGCGAGCGGATCGACTGCCCGGTCCCCCGTCCGCTCGCCCGGCTGCGCGGCAGTCTCGAGGAACTGCTCCGGGCACCCGAGCACGCCCCGCACGAGCACTCCTGGGTCGAGGCCGCACTCACCGACCCGGTACGCCCTGCCGAGCCCCTGGCACGCCTCTCCGCCCGTTTCCCCCACCTGCTCAGTCTCGTGTTCGACCCCGACGACGCTCCCGAGGACCACCACCGCAGCTACGCGGCACGTCTCCGCGGCCGCACCGAGCAGCAGATCGCCGAGGACTTCGTCGGGCACGTGCGCGGCGGCCGCGCCGCCGATCCGCACGAGCGCCGCCTGCTCGGCGAAGCGCTCGAAGCCGCCCGCACCGAGGCCGACCGCAGCGAGGCGCTGCGATGAGACTCCACACGCTCACCCTCACCGCGTTCGGGCCCTTCGCCGACACCCAGCACGTCGACTTCGACGACCTCGCCACCGGAGGACTGTTCCTCCTCCACGGCGCCACCGGCGCCGGCAAGACCTCTCTCCTCGACGCCGTCTGCTTCGCCCTGTACGGCGCCGTACCCGGAAGCCGCCAGCAACCCGGCTCGCCCCTGCGCAGCCACCACGCGGAAGCGCACACCACCACCAAGGTCGTCCTCGACCTCACCATCGGTGACCGCCGCCTGGAGATCACCCGCGCCCCCGAACAGCAGCGGCCGAAGAAGACGGGCAGCGGATACACCCGCGAGAGGGCACGCTCCGCCCTGCGCGCGTACGACGCCGAGGCGGGCGCCTGGAAGGCGCTCAGCCTCTCCCACCAGGAGATCGGCGAGGAGATCGGACAGCTTCTGGGCATGAGCCGGGAACAGTTCTGCCAGGTGGTGCTCCTGCCGCAGGGCGACTTCGCGCGCTTCCTGCGTGCGTCCGCGCAGGAGCGCGCGAAACTCCTCGGTCGCCTCTTCGACACCGGCCGCTTCGCGGCGGCCGAGGAGCAACTCGCCCGCATGCGCAAGGAGGCCCAGGACCACGTGGGAGAGGGGGACGACACCCTCGCCGGCTACGCCCACCGGCTGCGCCAGGCAGTCGGCCCCGCGATCGCCGCAGAACTGGCCGCCGCCACCGACACGGTCGACACCCCACCCCGGCCCCACGGCCGCAGGAAGCAGGTGCCCGACCAGCGCTCCCCCCGGGCAGGGACCGGAGAGGAACCGCCCGCAACCGCCGACGCCCTCCTCGCATGGGCCGCCATGGCGCGCTGCAGCGCCCGGGAACGGCACGAGACCGCCGTCCTCGCGGCCCGCGCCGCCGAGGAGCGGCACCAGCGGGCGCTGCGCGCCGCCGAAGCCGCCCGCGAGACGGCTCGCCTCCGCCGTCAGCACGCCGATGCCGTGCGCCGCAGCGAAGCCCTGGAAGCTGCGGCCGAGGAACGCCGCACCTCCACCGATCGGCTGAGCGCGGCCCGCGCCGCGGACACCGTCGCGCCTCTCCTGGACCTCCGTGACCGCGCGAGCGACGCCCACGAGCGTGCGGATTCCGCCGAGCAGCACGCCCGCAGCGCACTGCCCCCCGGCCTCGACCGGGCCACCCCGGATCGCATCGCTGCTCTCGAGCGCGAGACCCGCAGCGAGCTCGGCGCGCTGGAGTCCGCACGCCGCACCGAACGCCGGCAGGACGACGTACGGGCCGAGATCGCCGACCTCGACCGGCAGGCCAAAACCGACGAGGAGGAACTGCGCGAGGCGGCCGACTGGCTGGCCGGCTGGGACGACACGCACGCAGCGCTCCAACGGCGCCTCGACGACGCCCACGAGGCCGCCACCCGGGCCGAACACCTGGCCGGTCGCCTCGAGCCGGCCCGGCGCCGCCTGGCAGCCGGGCACGAGCGCGACCGGCTCGTCCGGACGGCGGAGCAGGCGGAGGAGCGGCTGCTCCGCTCCCGCGAGACTGCGACAGCCGCGAAGGAGCGCTGGCTCGACCTCAGGAACCGCAGGCTGGACGCCTACGCCGCAGACCTCGCGGCCCGGCTTCGGGAGGGTGTGCCGTGCGACGTCTGCGGTGCCACCGAGCACCCCGATCCGAGGAACCCGGACGCGGAACACGTCGACCAGGCGACGGAGGACGCCGCACTTGCGGAGCACCAGCGCGCCGAGGCCGACCGCGAGGCCGCGTCCCACAACCTGCACGCCGTCCGCGACCAGCTCGCCACGGTGCGCGCGGAGACCGCCGACGACACCACCGCGCATCTCGGCGAAGCCGTCCGCGCACTCGAGGACGCGCTCGAGGCATCCCGCGCCGCGGCCGGGGACGCCCACGCGGCCCGGGAGGCCCTCGACCGCGCCGCACGGGAGCACGCCCTGCGGCTGTCGGCCCTGCAGGAGGCGGAACGCCGCAGCGCCGCCCGCACCTCGCGCCGCGAGGCTCTGCAACGCGAGGATGCCGCGCTCGCCGACGAACTCCGGAGATTCCGCGACGGCGGAGAAGAGCCCGCCCGCATCGGCAGCCGTGCCGAAAAACTCGCCGCACGGGCCGCCTGTCTCGCCGCCGCCACGGATGCTGCCCGGACCGCGGCCGAAGCGGCGGGCCACCTGGCCGACGCCGAGCAGCGCCTCGGCGAAGCCCTGGACGCCGCCGGATTCCCCGACGCCGCGTCGGCCCGGAGAGCGCTCCTCGATGCCGCAACCCGCCGGCACCTCCAGGAGGCCCTCGACACCTGGCAGGCGGAGGAGCGGATCGTTGCCGCAACGCTCGCCGACCCCGAGATCCTCGAGGCCGCCGCGCGACCGCACTCCGACCCCGAGGCGGCAGAGGAGAACGTCCGCGCCGCCGTCCGCGCCCTGCGCGAGGCCACCACCGTCGCGGACGCGGCCCGTGCCCGCTGCGACGACCTCGACACGCTCGGCGCCCGAGCTGCCCACGAAGTGCGCCGTACGGCCCCATTGCGGCAGGCGCACGAACGCATCGCCGCCCTGTCCGCGCTCGCCGCCGGAACGTCCTCGGAGAACCTGCGGCGTATGCGTCTGGAGACCTACGTGCTGGCGGCCCGCCTGGAACAGGTCGCGGCGGCGGCCAGCAGCCGCCTCGCGCACATGTCGGGCGGCCGCTACACACTCGTCCACACCGACGAGCGGTCCTCGGGCGGCGCCCGGTCCGGCCTCGGGCTCCGCGTCGTCGACAGCTGGACCGGCGTTCAGCGGGACACCGCCACCCTGTCCGGAGGCGAGACCTTCTTCGCCTCGCTGTCCTTGGCCCTGGGCCTCGCCGACGTCGTCACCGAAGAGGCAGGCGGCACCCGACTCGACACCCTCTTCATCGACGAGGGCTTCGGCAGCCTGGACGAGCAGACACTCGACGAGGTGCTCGACGTGCTCGATTCCCTGCGCGAGCGCGACCGCTGCGTCGGCATCGTGAGCCACGTTCCCGATCTGCGGACCCGGATTCCGGTGCAGCTCGAGGTGCTCAAGAGCCGCCGCGGCTCCTCATTGCGGCACCGGGCCGCCCCGGTCGAGGGATGACCCCGGCCGACTGCGGCGAGGGCGCCCTCGGGCCACCGCTCGTCAAAGCGCCGAGAGTTCCGCCTCCAGATCGTCGAGTCCCAGCGACCCCTGGGACAGGGCGGCCATGTGCCACCTCTTCGCATCGAAGTCCTCGCCGTGCGCTGCGCGAGCCGCCTCGCGGCCCCGCAGCCAGGCCCGCTCGCCCAGCTTGTAGCCGATGGCCTGCCCGGGCATCCCCAGGTAGCGGGTCAGCTCGGACTCGACGAAGTCCGCCGGTCTGCCGCTGTGCATGCCGTAGAACTCCTGAGCCAGCTCCGGTGTCCAGCGCTCACCCGGGTGGAACGGCGCGTCGGCCGGGATCTCGAGCTCGAGGTGCATGCCGATGTCCACGATCACCCGGAGCGCTCGCATCATCTGCGCGTCGAGGTAGCCGAGACGCCGCTCCGGGTTCGTCAGGAACCCCAGCTCGTCCATCAGCCGCTCCGCGTACAGCGCCCAACCCTCGGCGTTCGCGCTGACCATCCCCACCGTCGTCTGATACCGGGACAGCTCTCCCGCGACATGCGTCCACTGCGCCAACTGCAGGTGGTGGCCCGGCACACCCTCGTGGTACCAGGTGCTGACCAGGTCGTAGACCGGAAACCGGGTCTCGCCCTGTGTCGGCAGCCACGTCCGTCCGGGGCGTGAGAAGTCGAGAGAGGGCTGGGTGTAGTAGGGGGCAGCCGCGCTCCCCGGAGGGGCGATCCGCGACTCCACCCGCTTCACCCGCTCCGCCAGCTCGAAGTGCGTTCCGTCCAAGGCTCCGATCGCCTCGTCCATCAGGCCCTGCAGCCACTCCCGCACCTCCTCGACGCCCTCGACGGCCTCACCCGCGGTGTCCAGGTGCCGCATGGCCTCCCAGGGCGTCGCCGCCCCCGGAAGCACCTTCTCCGCCTCGGTGCGCATCTCGGCGAGCAGGCGGTGGAACTCCGTCCAGCCGTACCGGTACGCCTCGTCCAGATCGAGGTCCGTACCGTTCCAGTAGCGCGCCCACCGTGCGTACCGTTCGCGCCCGACCGTCTCCGGCGCACCCTCCACCGCGGGCCGGTACACGGACTCGAGCCACTCCCGCAGCGCACGCACGGCCGAGGTGGCCTCACCGGCAGCCTCGACCAGTTCCTCCCGCATGCTCGCAGGCCCCTGTTGCACGAACGTGACGAACCAGCTCTCCGCCTCGTCCGACGCGTCCCCCGTCCACGCGGCCAACTGCCCGATGACGGTGCTCACCTGACGGGGGCCCGCCGGAAGCTTCTGCTCGAGCCCCGCCTTCAGCGAGGCCCGGTAACCCTCCAACGCCCGGGGCGTCGCACGCAGCCTGGCGCCGACCGCCTTCCAGTCCTCCTCCGTCTCCGTGGGCATCACCGTGAGCACCCCGCGCACCGCATGCACCGGCGAGTGCAGGTTGCTGACGGCGCGGAGGTCCTCGCCGCTGTCATGCACCGCCAGCGCCGCGGTCAGCCGCTCCCGGAGCAGGCGGGCGCATCTGCGCTCAGTATCGGAGCCGGCTCCTGGCCGCCGTTCCGCTTCCGCCAGCTCCGTCAGCGTCCGACGGCCCAGACCGGCCAGGGCCTCCTGGCCCTCGGGCGAGAAGTCGGGCAGCCTGCCATGGCTCTCGGCCACGCCCAGGTACGTTCCGGTGATCGGGTCGAGTTCGACCAGTGCGTCGACGTACGCGTCGGCGACCTGCCGGGGCAGGGGTCCCTCGGCGGTCGCGGTGGTCTGCGCGGCATTGAGTGCATCGGACATGCAGCCATCCTCGTACGCGAACGACCCTCGCGTCACGAATATCGCCGTACCGGCGGCGTGGAGCCCGCCGCGCCGTGCCGGACGCGCGGCGGGGGAATTCCCTGCCGTAACGGCGGCAGGAGACGCAGACTCGTGCCATGTCCGACATGAAGACGTTCCGGGAAGCGGTCACCGCATGGGCGGCAGGAGGCCCGGGCGACCTGGCGCGGGACCTGGCTGTTCGACTCCGGGTCGCAGCAGTCGTCCTGCTCGAGGGCCCGAGCGATGCCGCGGCCGTCGCCGCACTGGCGGCGCGGCACGGCCGGCACCTGGATGCCGAGGGGATCTGCGTCCTGCCGATGGGGGGTGCGATGAGCGTCGGCCGCTACGCCCGCCTCCTCGGACCGCCGGGCCTCGGCCTCCGCCTCACGGGACTGTGCGACGAGGCAGAACGTTCCTTCTACGCCCGCGGCCTGGACCGGGCCGGCGCGGGCAGCGAATTCTTCGTCTGCCGGGCGGACCTGGAGGACGAACTCATCCGTGCGCTGGGAGTGGGGCGGGTGGAGGAACTCGTCCGGGCGGAGGGCGAACTGCGGGCGCTGCGGGCCTTCCTCCGCCAGCCCGCCCAGCGCGACCGCCCGGCGGATCAGCAGCTGAGGCGCTTTCTCGGCACGAAGAAGGGCCGCAAGATCCACTACGGTCGTGTGCTGGCCGGGGCTCTGGACCCCGACCGGACCCCCGCTCCGCTCGACGGACTGCTCACCGTCCTCTGACGGGACGGCTGCCTCCGGGCCCGCCTCACTCCGGTGGCAGCAGGGGCCCGCACGACCACTGCTGGAAGATGAGCCGGGTCTCGACCCGTGCCACCTCCCTGCGCGAGGTGAATTCGTCCAGCACCAGACGCTGCAGGTCCGCCGTCCCGGTGACCGCCACGTGCACCAGGTAGTCGTCCGGGCCGGTCAGATGGAACAGCGCACGCGACTCGGGAAGCCCCCGGATACGTTCCACGAACGGTCCGATCAGCTCACGCCGGTGCGGCCTCACCTGCACCAGCAGCAACGCCTCCAGCGAGCGTCCCAGACGGCCCGGGTCCAGGCGCAGTTCGTGCCCCAGGATCACCCCGCCGCGGCGCAGCCGCGCCACTCTGTCCAGACACGTCGACGCGGCGAGACCGACGGATGCCGCCAGCTCGCGGTTGGTCATCCGGGCGTCGTTCTGCAGAACCCGCAGAATCTGCAGATCAACCGGATCCAGAGCGACAGATTCGGTCATTGGGCGAACGTAGCACGGAGACATGCCCCAGAAACCCGTGAAGTCTTCAGTATCGTGCTCATGGAGACGAACACCGCGACCTCTCGTTCGCTGGCCACCGAAGCAGTCCACGCCGGGCGCGACGACCTCGCCGCCCTCGGCCTCCACGCCGCCCCGCTGGACCTTTCCACCACGTACCCGTCGCACGACAGCCGAGCCGAGGCAGCCAGGATCGACGAGTTCGCGGCCACCGGCGCACGTCCCGAGGGGCCACCGGTCTACTCCCGCCTGGACAACCCGACCGTCGCACGGTTCGAGGACGCGCTCGCCCGCCTCGAGGGCACCGAGACTGCTGTCGCCTTCGCCAGCGGCATGGCAGCCCTCACCGCCACCCTCCTGGTCCGCGCCTCCGCGGGACTCCGGCACGTCGTCGCCGTTCGTCCTCTGTACGGGTGCAGCGACCACCTGCTGAGCAGCGGCCTCCTGGGCACCGAGGTCACCTGGGTGGACCCCGGCGGAATCTCCGAGGCCGTCCGACCCGACACCGGACTGGTCGTGGTCGAGAGCCCCGCCAACCCGACGCTGGCCGAGCAGGACCTGGCCGCGGTGGCGGAGGCCTGCGGCTCCGTCCCCCTCCTCGTGGACAACACCTTCGCCACGCCCGTCCTGCAGCGCCCCCGCGAGAGCGGTGCGTCGCTGGTGCTGCACAGCGCCACCAAGTACCTCGGCGGGCACGGCGACGTCCTGGGCGGCGTCGTGGCCTGCGACGAGGAGTTCGCCCGGCAGCTGCGGCAGATCCGGTTCGCCACCGGGGGAGTGCTGCATCCGCTCGCCGGCTACATGCTCCTGCGCGGCCTGTCCACGCTGCCCGTCCGGGTCCGCGCCCAGTCCGCCACCGCGGCCGAGCTGGCACGCCGCCTCGACGCCGATCCGCGCGTCACCCGCGTCCACTACCCCCGTATCGGCGGCGCCATGGTCGCGTTCGAGGTCGCCGGGGACCCGCACGCGGTGATCTCCGGCGTGCGGCTGATCACCCCGGCCGTCAGTCTCGGCAGCGTCGACAGCCTCATCCAGCACCCGGGGTCCATCAGCCACCGGATCGTGCCCGAGGGAGACCGCCGCAGCGGAGGTATCGACGACAGGCTGCTGCGCATGTCGGTCGGGCTCGAGGACGTCGAGGACCTGTGGGCGGACCTGGACGCTGCTCTGGCGGGAGAGCGAGCAGCCGACACGGCCGACCGCGACGCGGCTGCCGGGGTGCCGGAGCCGTCCCTGACGTGAACGACGTCCCCCCCCACCGGCGCCAGGCCGGTGTCGAGACGCCCTGCAAGGGTCGTTCAGCCGATGGCCCTCCGAGTGTCGAGCGTGGGGACTCCCGTCCCGGCCGAGGCGGGACTCCCCGCTGTGTCCGACCGAGCACTCACCTCGTAGGCTCGGCGCTCGGGGCGTAGGGGACAGTCGCTCCGGAGAACGGGGTGAGGGGGAGCGTATGTCCTGGACGAGGTTCGTGCGGATGTCGGCGGCCTTGGGTGCGACGTGCGTGCTCCTGGCCGGATGCGGAGAGAGCGCCCCACTGTCCCGCGCCGATGTGGAGGTCGCGCTTCCGGACGCCGCAGCGATGCGGGGCTGGGACCAGTCGCTCGAGCCGTCGGCAACCTCTGACAAGAAGGCGTACAGATCCGCGCTGTGCAGCGACGAGGCCGCCAGGGCCTGTGACGGCGTCCGCTACTACGGATTCTCCCGGTACATTCACGGCGACAAGCAGCACTTCGCACATTTCCACGTGCTGGCCTACAAGAACGAGGCCTCGGCCGAGGAAGGGTACGCTCCGCTCTGGAAGCGGGAGGAGAGCGCTCTGGGCGATTCCGCTCGCGAGATGTCCCTCGGTGACTTGGGAGAGGCGAGGGATGCGCTTTTCGTCGATGCCGTCGACCTCACGGGGGAAGTGATGGCGGTGGCTCATATTCGAGTGGGTGCCTCGACCCTGGTCGGCCTCTTCCGCAGCCGGGGCTCCGAGAACCCACTCGACGAGCGGACGATCCGAAAGCTCGTGTCCACGTTCGTCGACCGCACCCGGTCGGTTCAGGAAGGCGAGGAGCCGAGCGCGGCGCTGCGCGGCCTGTAGTGGCGGGCGTGGGCACTCCCGCGCAGCCTTGGGATCGGAGTGTCACAGCCCTCCGGACACCCGCAGCACGGCGCCCGTCGTGAACGATGCCTCCGGCGAGATCAACCACCCCACCGCGTCGGCGATCTCCCGCGGTTCCCCCGGGCGGCGCAGGGGCGTGATCTCCGCCTTCCGCCACGGCCGGTCGGCGTCGCCCATCGCGGCATGCATGTCCGTGAGCACCGAGCCGGGCTGCACCGCGTTCACCCGGACGCCTTCCGGGCCGTATTCCTTCGCCAGCCCCATGGCCATGGCGTCGACCGCTGCCTTGCCGGCCGCGTAGTGCACGTACTCTCCGGGGCTGCCCAGCGTCGCTGCACAGGAGGAGATCAGCACGATGGCGCCGCCCGCCCCTCCGTGGCCGGTCGCCATGCTGCGCAGTGCGCGCTTCGCGCACAACAGAGTGCCCAGCACGTTCACGTCGGTCACCCGTCGCATGACCTCGGCGGGAGTCTCGGTGAAGCGACCCAGCGGACCCGTGATCCCGGCGTTGCAGACCGCTCCGGTCACGGGGCCGAGCCGCGTCTCGGCCTCACAGAACAGGGAGTCGACCTGATCCTCGTCGGTGACGTCGAGACGGATCGTCACCACCTCGGCCCCGGCGGCCCGCAGCGACGAGGCCGTCTCCTCCGCGGCTGCCTCGTCACGCTCGTAGCCGAGGGCCAGCGCGTGCCCGTCGCCTGCCAGGCGGCCGGCGATCGCGGCCCCGATGCCGCGGCTTCCTCCCGTCACCACCGTCACGGGTACGACCGGTTCCGTGCTGTCCACCATGCCGCTCCTCTCCACCCGGGACGGGCGTGCGCACGTCCGTCGCCAGTCTGCCCGCCGGGCCGCCCCACTCACCGCGTCGGACGGCCGTCGGCCCCTGCACCGGCCCGGAGCGACCGGCGTTCGGTCAGCCGCCCGGGGCTCCGCCGCCCTCGGCGGCCTGCCGCAGCCGCCCGAACTCCTCCGCCATGGCCGCTGGCTGCCACTGGGCGTTGAGGCCGCTCGGATTGGGCAGCACCCAGACGCCCGTGTCTCCCATCGTCCTCTCCTGCGGACCGACGGCGGCCCGACGGTCGCCGAACGCGGTCCGGTACGCCGTCACGCCCACCACGGCGAGCCACCGCGGACGGTGCCTGGCGACCTTGCGCTCCAGCACCCGGCCGCCGTCCACGTACTCCGCCCGCGTGAGCTCGTCGGCGCGTGCACTCGCCCGGGCCACCAGATTGGTGATGCCCAGCCCGTACTCCAGGAGTTCCCGCTCCTCGTGCGGCGCCAGCTGCCGCGGGGTGAAACCGGAACGGTGCAGCACCGGCCAGAACCGGTTCCCCGGCCGGGCGAAGTGGTGACCGGTCGCCGCCGACCACAGACCGGGGTTGATCCCGCAGAACAGCACCCGCAGGCCGTTCGCGAGGATGTCCGGCACCTGCCGGTCCCGCGCCGCCTCCAGATCAGCGGGAGAGGGGCGGAAGGGCGGTTCGGCGGCCGTCAGAGGATCGACCCCGGTGCGTATGCCGCGGCCCCGGGATGCCGTGCGGTGACGTCCTGGACGCGTGCCACCACCTCGGCGACCTGCTCCCCGGCCGCACCGGTGAAGGACAGCCGGTCGGCCATCAGCGCCTCCAGCGCGGAACGGTCCAGCGGGATGCGGTCGTCCGCGGCCAACCGCTCCAGCAGCTCGTTGCGCTCGGCACCCTGACGCATCGCCAGCGCGGAGCCGACCGCGTGCTCCTTGATCACCTCGTGGGCGGTCTCCCGCCCGACCCCCGCGCGCACCGCCGCCATGAGGACCTTCGTGGTCGCCAGGAACGGCAGGTACCGGTCCAGCTCGCGGTCCACGACCGCGGGGAAGACACCGAATTCGTCCAGTACCGTCAGGAACGTCTCGAGCAGGCCGTCGAACGCGAAGAACGCGTCCGGCAGCGCCACACGCCGCACCACGGAGCAGGAGACGTCGCCCTCGTTCCACTGGTCGCCGGCGAGTTCGCTCGCCATGGAGGCGTAGCCGCGGAGCACCACCGCGAGTCCGTTGACGCGCTCGCAGGAGCGGGTGTTCATCTTGTGCGGCATGGCGGACGAACCGACCTGGCCCTCCTTGAAGCCCTCGGTCACCAGCTCCTGACCGGCCATCAGTCGAATCGTCCTCGCCAGCGACGACGGCGCGGCGGCGAGCTGCACCAGAGCCGACACCACGTCGTGGTCCAGCGACCGGGGGTAGACCTGCCCCACGGAGGTGAGCGAACGGGCGAAGCCCAGGTGCCCTGCCACCCGGGTCTCCAGCTCGGCCAGCTTCTTCGTGTCGCCGCCCAGCAGGTCGAGCATGTCCTGAGCGGTCCCCACGGGGCCCTTGATGCCGCGAAGCGGGTAGCGGTCCAGCAGGTCCTCGAGGCGCCCGTATGCCGAGAGCAGTTCGTCGGCAGCTGTCGCGAAACGCTTCCCCAGCGTGGTGGCCTGCGCCGCGACGTTGTGGGAGCGACCCGCCATCACCGTCCCGGCGTACTCGGCCGCCAGTCTCCCCAGCCGTGCCAGCAGCGCCACCGTGCGGTCGCGGACGACCTCGAGCGACCGTCGTACCTGGAGCTGCTCGACGTTCTCGGTGAGGTCGCGGGACGTCATGCCCTTGTGCACCTGCTCGTGCCCCGCGAGCGCGTTGAACTCCTCGATGCGTGCCTTGACGTCGTGCCGGGTGACGCGTTCCCGTGCGGCGATGGACTCCAGATCCACGTCCTCCAGGACGCGCTCGTAGTCGTCCACGGCCCCGGCCGGCACCTCCACCCCCAGTTCCTGCTGGGCGCGCAGGACGGCCAGCCACAGCTGCCGCTCCAGAGTGATCTTGTTCTCGGGGGACCACAGGACGGCCAGCTCCGTCGAGGCGTAGCGGCCGGCCAGCACGTTCGGGATGCGGGGCTTGTCTGTCACACCGCGGATTCTACGGGGTGGCTCCGCGGCCTCTACGGAGTGTCCTCGCAGGCCAGCGGGGCCAGGTCGGGCCGCTTCGGCGTGCGGCCGTCGCCCGAGGACCGGCCGGTCAGTCGACGTCCGATCCAGGGGAGCAGATGGTCCCGGGTGAACCGCAGGTCGGCGCGGCGCCGCGGCAGCCAGCCGGCGGGTTCCTCGTCGGGGAGGGGTGCTTTCCAGTCCGACTCGGCCGGCAGACCCAGCCGCTGCCACACTGCCTCGGCGACCCGCGCGTGGCCCGCGTCGGTCAGGTGCAGCCGGTCGTCCGCCCACAACCGCGGGTCCGTCAGCGACGGGGCCCCGTACAGGTCGACGACCGTGGCGCCGTGCCGTTCCGCGAGGTCGTCGATTACGGAGAAGAGGTGTTCCATGCGGGGTCTGCACCGCTCCAGGCCGGGACCGCGGCGGCCGGGGCTGCGCATCAGCACCAGCCGTCCGCAGTGCGGCGCGAGGCGCTCCACGCTGTCGCTCAGCACGGCGCACACCCGGTCGACGTCGCAGCGGGGGCGCAGCACGTCGTTGAGTCCGCCGACCAGGGTGACCAGGTCGGGCCGCAGCGCGGCCGCGGCATCGACCTGGTCGTCGGCGATCTGCTGGATCAGCTTGCCCCGTACGGCGAGGTTCGCGTAACGGAAACCGTCCGTGCGTGCCGCGAGACGGTTGGCCAGCAGATCGGCCCAGCCGCGGAAACTCCCGTCCGGGAGGGCGTCGGACATGCCTTCGGTGAAGGAGTCGCCCAGGGCTACGAAGCTGGTGATCCGGGGCTCGGCGGCGGTGTCGTCCATAGTCGCCCCAGGATACTGTTGCCCCGGTCAATCACCTCAGCCGCCCGGGAGTTTGCCCACCAGTTCCCGCAGGACGTCCTCCATGGTGACCAGACCCGCCGCGCGGCCGTCCGGGCCGATCACCGCCGCCAGGTGGGTGCGGCTGCTGCGCATCGCCGCGAGGACGTCGTCCAGGGGGACGGAACCCCGCACACGCGCGATGGGCCGCAAGGCGCTGCGGGGGAACGCCTCGTCGCGAGGCATCGCGTCCAGCGCGTCCTTCACGTGCAGGTAGCCCGTCGCCCTCCCGCCGGAGTCGACCACGGGGAACCGGGAGAAGCCCGAGGTGGCGGAGAGCTGCTCCAACTCCTCCGGCGTCACTCCCAGCGGGGCGGACACCAATCGCTCCAGCGGCCTGGCCACCTGGGAGACCGGCCGGCTTCCCAGCTCCAGAGCATCCCTGAGGCGCTCGGTCGAGCGGTCGTCCAGCAGCCCGGCCTCGCTGGAGTCCGCGACCATCCGTGCCAGTTCGTCGTCGGAGAACGTCGACTCCACCTCGTCCTTCGGCTCCACGCGCAGCAGGCGCAGCAGGGTGTTGGCGAAGGCGTTGACGGTGAAGACGACGGGGCGCAGCGCCCGTGACAGTGCGACCAGCGGAGGTCCGAGTGCGAGGGCCGCACGCTCGGGGGCGGCGAGCGCCATGTTCTTCGGCACCATCTCGCCGAACAGCATGTGCAGGTACGTGGCTGCACCGAGCGCGATGGCGAACGCGATCGGGTGGATCAGGCCGTCGGGCACGGAGACCGCGTGGAACACCGGCTCCAGGAGGTGTGCGATCGCCGGCTCCGCCACCACGCCCAGCACCAGGGTGCACAGCGTGATGCCGAGCTGCGCGGCTGCCAGCAGTTGCGACACGTGTTCCAGGCCCCACATCACCCGCCGCGCCCGGCGGTCGCCGGCCTCGGCGCGCGGTTCCATCTGGCTGCGCCGCACCGAGATCATGGCGAACTCGCCGCCGACGAAGAAGGCGTTGGCCACCAGCGTCAGGAATCCGATGAACAGCTGTACCGCGATCACTGCCATGCCTCCTCGTCGTCCGGCCCCTGCTGCGGCGGGGGCCCGGCGAGGCGCACACCCGCCGCCCGGCGGCCGGACGCGTCGCGCACCTCCAGGCGCCATCCCGCGACCTCCACGACGTCGCCCTCGGAGGGGATGCGTCCCAGTTCGGTGGCGACCAGGCCCGCGAGTGTCTCGTACGGCCCTTCGGGAGCCCGCAGGCCGATCTGTTCGAGCTGGTCGGTGCGCGTCGCGCCGTCCGCATCGAACAGGCGTCGCCCGTCCGCGTCCTCCCCGGTCGGCACCAGGTCGGGTGTCTCGTGCGGGTCGTGCTCGTCGCGGACCTCGCCCACCACCTCCTCGACGATGTCCTCCAGGGTCACGACTCCGGCGGTGCCGCCGTACTCGTCGATGACCACCGCGATGCTCCGGTCACCGCCGGGCATGCGGTCCAGCAAGCGGTCCACCGTGAGCGACTCGGGCACCAGCAACGGTTCCCTGAGCAACTCGGTCACCGGCAGGCGTGGGCGCTCCGCCGCGGGAACGGCCAGCACGTCCTTGATGCGCACGATGCCGACCACGGTGTCCAGCGTCCCCCGGTACACCGGGAACCGTGACAGGCCCGTGGCGCGCGTGGCGTTGGCGACGTCCTCGGCGGTGGTCTGCACCTCCAACGCGGTCACCTGGACCCGGGGTGTCATCACATTCTCCGCGGTCAGCTCGGCCAGGTGCAGGGTGCGTACGAACAGGTCGGCGGTGTCCGCCTCGAGCGCGCCCTCCTTGGCGGAGTGCCGGGCGAGGGCCATCAGCTCCTCCGGCGACCGGGCCGTCGCCAGTTCCTCCGTCGGCTCCAGGCCCATCCGGACCAGGGTCCGGTTCGCCGTGTTGTTGAGATGCCGGATCAGGGGACGGAAGGCTGCCGAGAAGACGCGCTGCGGTGTCGCCACGGTCCGCGCCACGGGCAGCGGCCGGGAGATCGCCCAGTTCTTGGGGACCAGCTCGCCGATCACCATCATGAGCAGCGTCGACAGGGCCGTCCCGACGATCAGGGCCACCGACCACGAGGCCGACTCGGGCACGCCGATTGTCCCCAGGGGGCCCACGAGCAGCGCACCGATCGACGGCTCGGCGAGCATGCCGACCACCAGATTCGTCACCGTGATGCCGAGCTGCGCGCCGGACAGCTGGAAGGTGAGGGACGTGACGGCACGCAGCGCGCTCCGCGCACCGCGGTCCCCGCGTTCCACCGACTTCTCCAGCTCGCTGCGTTCCACCGTCGTCAGCGAGAACTCGGCGGCGACGAAGGCGCCGCATGCCAGTGCCAGCAGAAGCGCCACCAGCAGCAGGAGCACTTCGATCACCATGCGGACGTCACCTCCGCCCCATGATCGGCCATGGCCGCGCGGTCCGCGCGGTGGCCGTGGCGGTCACGGCAACTGGGAGGCTCGTCCATGGGCGGACGCTCACACCTTTCGCTGGGAAGGGGACACGGGACGGGCGTCCGGTGGACCACCCATCGTAAAGGGTGCGCAAAATACGCGTCCCCCCGGCCCCGAGTGCGGGGCGGAGCGGCCGGGTCGGACCGCCCTTGCCGCGCTAGCGTCATAGTGCTAGCGTGATGATGTGGCGAAAACCCAGCTGAACGTCCGGGTGGACGAGGAGACAGCGGAGACAGCACGTGAACGCGCGCTCCAGAGGGGCATGAGCATGAACCGCTACATCGAGGAACTCGTCCAGCGCGACGCCGGCGAGGTGGGGCACACCTTCGTCGACGCGGCCGCAGACTTCATGAAGAGCTACGAAGCAGTCTTCGCCGAGGAGTTCGGTCCCAGCGAGAGCGAGGGCACCGGCAGCAGGTGAGCGTACGCATCGACCTCGCCTGGCTCCTCATGATCGCGGAGGAGAAGGCGCCGGGAGACCCCCGTGTCACCGACTACGGCGCACTCGTCGCCGCAGTCAGCCGCCACGAGGCCACCATATTCGACCGCCCCGTCTACCCCGAGCCGCACGACAGGGCCGCCGCGCTGCTCCAACTGCTGCTCCACGTTCCCGCACTGGAACGCACCAACGCACTGTTCGCATCCGCCGTCGCCTACGGCTACCTGATCGCCAGCGGCCTGTCCGTGACCACGTCCCCCGAACGCATCAGGGACCTGGCCCGCCTCGTCAAGAACGGCGACACCGACGTGACAGCCATCGCCGACGAACTGCGGACCTGGAGCCCCTGACATCCGGGGCACGTCCACCCCCGCCCGAAGCGCCTCAGCCCGGTCGTGTTCCGTCCCACACGCCACCCAGCCCCGGACCCAGCCACGCGGCGGCCGCCGCACGGAACACCCCCGGCTCCGCGGCGGCCGCACCCTGCGGCACCACCCCCACCAGCGGCGCGTCCGCGACCACCGGCAGGTCCTCCAGGTTGCACAGGCAGTCCAGTCCCGGATTGCGCGGCCACGCACCGACCACCACGCCCGTACACGCCAGATCCCGCACCCGCAGTGCCTCCGCCGTCAGCTGCGTCGCGTTCAGCGTTCCCAGACCCGCCTCCGCGACGACCAGGACCGGAGCCGCCAGCAGCCGTGCCACGTCGGCCAGCGTCGCCCCCTCCTCGTCGAACCGCACCAGAAGCCCCCCGGCCCCCTCGACCAGCACCAGGTCGTGCTGTCCGTGCAGGTCGTCCACCGTTGCGGCGACGTCCGCAGGCGACACGCACGGCATACCGGCCCGCCGCGCAGCCGTCGCCGGCGCCAACGGCTCCGGATAGCGCGCGCACTCCACCACCCGCACGGAGTCCCCCGCCAGCCGCACCACCTCCGCGACGTCACCGGGCTCGCCCTCCGCGACACCGGTCTGCGCCGGCTTCACGACCGCCACCGAGCGGCCCGCCCCCAGCGCCACCGCGGCCACCGCCGCCGTCGTCACGGTCTTGCCCACGTCCGTGCCCGTGCCCGAGACCACCAGAACCGTCATTCCGCGGCCTCCCGCGCCCCGGAGGCCTCCGCCGACGCCGCGGCAGCGGCGCACGCCGCGGCGCAGATCCGTGCCACGTCCTCCTCGTCCGTCACGTAGGGCGGCATCGTGTACACCGTGTCGCGGAACGGGCGCAGCCACACCCCCTCCCGCACCGCGGCGCGCCCGGCCGCAGCCGTGTCCACCGGCCGGTCCAACTGGATCACCCCGACGGCACCCAGCACCCGCACGTCCCGGACGCCCGGAACGGGCCGCGCCGCCGACAGGCCGCTGCGCAGTCCCGCCTCGATCCGGCCGACATCGGCAGCCCAGTCCCGCTCCAGCAGAAGCCCCACGGACGCGTCCGCGACCGCGGCCGCCAGCGGGTTGCCCATGAACGTCGGACCGTGTGCCAGCACCGGGACCTCACCCCTCGAGATCCCGTCCGCGACACGCCCGGTGCACAGCGTCGCCGCCATCGTCAGGTAACCGCCCGTCAGCGCCTTGCCCACGCACAGCACGTCCGGGCCGATGCCCGCGTGCTCGGAGGCGAACAGCGCGCCCGTGCGGCCGAAGCCCGTCGCGATCTCGTCCAGCACCAGCAGCACGTCGTGCTCGTCGCACGCCTCCCGCAGCACCCGCAGATACGCGGGGGAGTGGAACCGCATCCCACCCGCACCCTGCACCACCGGCTCCACGATCACGGCCGCCAGCTCGTGCGCGTGCTCCGCGACCAGATCGCGCAGTTGCTGCACGTACGCGGCATCCGGCTCGGCATCGAACCCGGCCGGCGGCGCGTCCGCGAAGACCTGACGGGGCAACACCCCCGACCACAGGTGATGCATGCCCCCGTCCGGATCGCACACGGACATCGGATTCCACGTGTCGCCGTGGTAACCGCCTCGCCAGGTCAGCAGGCGCTGCTTCTCCGGCCGCCCCCGCGACCGCTGGTACTGCAGGCACATCTTCACCGCGACCTCCACCGACACCGAACCGGAGTCCGCGAGGAACACGTGCTCCAAACCCGCCGGAGTGATCTCGGCCAACCGTTTGCTCAGCCGCACCGCCGGCTCATGGGTGAGCCCACCGAACATCACATGGCTCATCCGCCCCAACTGGTCCGTCGCGGCAGCATTCAGCACCGGATGGTTGTAGCCGTGGATCGCCGACCACCACGACGACATGCCGTCGACCAGCTCCCGCCGGCCCTCGACCGGCTCCGCCAGCCGCAGCCGCACCCCCGAAGCCGACTCCACCAGCAGCGGCTCCTCCCGCCCCGGCATCGGCCCGTACGGATGCCACACGTGCCGCCGGTCCAGCGCGAGCAGCGACGCCGTGTCCCGCTCAGGCATTGGGCGGCAGCTCCGTACCCGCACCGCGGCGCCTCACCGCCACCAGCTCCTCGGTGGAACGGTGCTCAGGCAGCGTCGTGGTGTCGGCACCCTCGACCTCGAAACCCGCATCGGCGATCATCTCCAGGTCCGCCGTTCCCGCCTGTCCCTCACTTGTCAGGTAGTCGCCGAGGAAGATGGAGTTGGCAAGGTGCAGCGCGAGCGGTTGCATCGACCGCAACTGCACCTCCCGGCCGCCCGCCAGGCGCACCTCCACGTCCGGGCACACGAACCGCACCATCGCCAGGATCCGCAGGCAGCGCTGCGGCGTCAGGTTCCACTCCGCCGCCAGCGGAGTGCCCTCGAACGGAATCAGGAAGTTCACCGGCACCGAGTCCGGGTCGAGCTCCCGCAGCCCGAACACCACGTCCACCAGGTCCTCGTCGCGTTCGCCCATGCCCGCGATCAGCCCCGAGCAGGCGGACAGGCCCGACTGCTGCGCCTGCCGCACGGTCTCCACACGATCCGCGTAGTCGTGCGTCGTGCAGATGTCGCCGTACGTCGCCTCGGAAGTGTTCAGGTTGTGGTTGTACGCGTCCGCCCCCGCGGCCTGCAGCCTGTCGGCCTGCCCCTCGGACAGCAACCCCAGACAGGCGCAGATCTCCACCTCCCCGTGCTGCTCCTTGATCGCGGAGATGGTCTCGGAGACCCGGTCCACGTCCTTGTCGGTCGGTCCCCGGCCGCTGGCCACCAGGCACACCCGCTTGGCGCCCCCGGAGACCCCGGCGCGCGCCGCTTCGGCGGCCTGGTCCGGCTTCAGCCACGTGTACTTGAGGATCTCGGCCTTCGAACCCAGCCGCTGCGAACAGTACGAGCAGTCCTCCGGACACAGCCCCGACTTCAGGTTCACCAGATAGTTGAGCTTCACCCGGCGGCCGAACCACTGTCGGCGCACCTTGCCCGCGGCGGCCACCACGTCGAGCAGCTGCTCGTCCGTCGTCGCCAGTACGGCGAGCGCCTCTTCCCGCGTCGGCAGCTCGCGACGCAGGCCCTTGTCCACCAGTGAGTTCAGCAGGTCCATGGCGCTGATACTCGCCCACACCCGGTGTCCGGGCCAAGGAGACAGCCCACAAGATCGGTTGAATACGGTGTGGGTATTGCCACACTCCGTGCAGCGGCACGGCGCACTAGCGTGGACGGACCGCCGACCCCGGCGCCGCCGCGGCGGCCACCCGAAGACGAGGACATCGCCATGCCCGGCCAGCCCCAGGATCCCTTCGGTCGCCTCGACACCGCGCACCGCCGACGGGAACGCTCCGGACTGACCCGCACTCTCACCCCGCGACCGGCCCGATCCTCCCAGCTCGACATGGCAGGCAACGACTACCTGGGGCTCGCCCGCCACGACGATGTCACCGCCGCGGCCGCCGACGCCGCCCGGACCTGGGGCGCGGGCGCCACCGGCTCCCGCCTGGTCACCGGATCCACCACCCTCCACGGCGAACTCGAAGCCGAACTCGCCGACTTCTGCGGCTACGAAGCCGCGCTGGTCTTCGCCTCCGGCTACGCCGCCAACCTGGCCGCCGTCACCGCCCTCACCGACAGCGACACCCTCCTGGTCTCCGACGCCTACAACCACGCCTCCCTCATCGACGGCTGCCGCCTTTCCCGTGCCACCACCCGCGTCGTCCCCCACGCGGCCCCCGACGCCGTGGGAACGGCTCTCGCCGGACACGACGGCCCCGCCGTCGTGCTCACCGACACGGTGTTCTCCGTGGATGGCGATGCCGCACCGCTGCCCGCACTCGCTGCCGCATGCCGCACCCACGGCGCCGCACTCCTCACCGACGACGCCCACGGTCTGGGCGTACTCGGCGACGGCGGACGCGGCGCCCCGCACGCCGCCGGACTCGCCGGAGCACCCGACACCGTCACCACCGTCACCCTGTCCAAGTCCCTCGCCGGCCAGGGCGGCGCCGTCCTCGGGCCGGCACGCGTCATCGACCACCTGCTCAACACCGCCCGCACCTTCATCTTCGACACGGGCCTCGCGCCCGCCGCCACCGCCGGGGCACTCGCAGCGCTGCGCCTGTTGCGCCGGGAGCCGTCCCGGGCCGCCCGCGTCCGCGCGGCGGCGTCCGGCCTCCACCAGCGGCTGGCCGCGGCAGGACTCGATTCCGTCCGGCCCGACGCGGCTGTGGTGTCCGTGCGCGCTCCCCGTCCCGAAGCAGCGGTCGCGTGGCGTGCCCAATGCGCCGCAGCCGGTGTCGCGGTCGGATGCTTCCGTCCGCCGTCCGTTCCCGACGGAGTCTCCCGGCTCCGCCTGACGGCCCGCGCCGACCTCACCGCGCAGGACCTCGACCGGGTCGTCTCCACACTCGTGGACAGCGCCCCCGCGGGAGTACTGCCCCGGGAGGCGTGAGGACTCCCGGCCCCCGCCCCGTCGTCAGCGTCCCTGCTCGCGCCGTCCGTCCGCCTCGCCGGGACGCCCCGGCGTCCTGGCACGACGCAGCGACAACGGCAGCACGGCCCAGGCCAGCAGACACACCCCGAGCGCCGCCCCCGCCACACCCAACCCGAACGCCCGTCCCAGGACCACGTCGACCACCAGCAGCAGTGCACCTGCCAGCGCGAGCGCGAGAACTGCGAGGCCCAGGGCGGCGAACCGCGACGACACATCGACGATCAGCCGTTTCGCGCCCCGCCGGAACAGGGTGCGGTGCAGCGCCGCCGGAGCGGTGAACAGCACCGCCGCCAGCGCCGACAGCAGGAGTGTCGCAATGTACGTGGCCCGTTGGAAGGCGTCCAGCTCCGGGAAGCGTGCCGTGAACGCGAGGGTGAGCAGAAAGGCGAACAGGATCTGCACCCCGGTCTGGATCACACGCAGCTCCTGGAGGAGCTCCAGGAAGTTCCGGTCGGCCCGCTCCACAGCCGTCTCGTTGCGGGTGTCCATGTCACGCGGAGTGCCCGTCACGCGCCACTTCACTCCCGCCCGCCGCCCGTCAGCGGCCTGCTTCGGCCTCCCCGCTCCGCTTCTTCGCCGCCTGCGCCGCTGCCTTGGCCTCAGGCGCGTACATGTCGACGTACTCCTGACCGGAGAGCTGCAGTACAGCGTGCATGATTTCGTCGGTGACGGCCCGCAGCACCGCTCGTTCCTCCTCCATGCCGGCGAAGCGTGAGAAGTCCAGTGGCTCCCCGAACCTGATCGTCACCCGCCCCAGTCGTGGCAGGCGGCGCCCCGGCGGCTGCAGCTCGAACGTCCCCAGCATCGCGCACGGGACCACCGGCACGCCCGCGCGCAGCGCCATCGAGGCCACACCGACCCGGCCCTTGTAGAGGCGGCCGTCGTGCGAGCGCGTGCCCTCGGGGTAGATGCCGAGGAGCTGCCCCTTCCGCAGCACCCCGACACCCTCCTCCACCGCCGCCTGTCCCGCGCCGCGCCCGGAGCGGTCCACGGGTATCTGGCCCACGCTCCGGAAGAAGCCCGCCGTGAGCCGGCCCTTCAGGCCGGGGCCCGTGAAGTACTCCGCCTTCGCGAGGAAGGTGATGCGCCGCCGCAGGATCGTCGGCATCACGAAGTGGTCGGAGAAGGAGAGGTGGTTCCCCGCGACGATCGCGGGGCCCTCGTCCGGAACGTGCTCGAGTCCCTCGATGCGCGGCCGGAACAGCAGCCGAAGCAACGGTCCCAGAAGCACGTACTTGCAGAACTGATAGAACACGCGCGGGCCTCCCCCGTCGATCAAGGTGCCGCAGCACCCTAACCGCTGCTGCCCGGCAAGGGCAGCGGTGGGGTCCGCTCAACCCTTCCGCGTCGAGATCACTCCGACGGTGGCCAACCCCAGGACCACCCAGGCGAACCACAGCCAGGCGCTGCTTCCCAGGGCCACCGTGTAGGCGGTGACCACGACCAGTGCCACCACGGTGGCCACCGACATCGTCTTCACAGGACTGGACACCCGGCACCTCCTCCGGCGGCCCGCACCCGGACGGACACCGGGGAAACGCGGCCGCGCTCACGACTCCATGGTCACCGGATTCGCCGCTCGGCGCTACTGCCCGCGCGCCTGCAGCGACGCCAGGTAGGCGTTGTACGCGGCGAGCTCCCGCTCGCCGTTGCGGTCGGCCGCGCGGTCTCCCGCACGTGCCTGCCGCTGGTCGGAGAAGTACCACTGGAACACCAGTGCGATGAGCACAAGGACCGACGGGATCTCGCTGAACGCCCACGCGATGCCCCCCGCCGCCGTCTGGTCGGCGAGCGCCGTCACCCCCAGCGAGTCCGGCGGGTCGGCGTACGTGGCGACCATCGGTGCGGTGCCCATCATCAGGGCGATGCCGAAGAACGCGTGGAACGGCATACCCGCGAACAACTCCAGCATCCGCATCACGTAACCGGGGCGGTGCGGGCCCGGATCCACTCCCATGATCGGCCAGAAGAACACCAGACCCACCGCGAGGAAGTGCACCATCATCGCCACGTGGCCCGTCCGGGACGACATCAGCACGTCGAACAGCGGAGTGAAGTAGAGACCGTACAGACTGGCGATGAACAGCGGAATCGTGAACGCCGGATGTGAGACCACCCGCACGTACCGGCTGTGCAGCAGCGCCACCAGCAGCTCCCGCGGCCCGCGGTGCCCGCGCCCTGCCGCCGGAAGTGCCCGCAGCGCCAGCGTCACCGGCGCTCCCAGCAGCAGCAGAATCGGCGAGAGCATGCTGATGATCATGTGCTGCACCATGTGGGCGGAGAACAGCACCATGCCGTAGTCGTTCAGTCCGGTGCACATCACCAGCAGCACCGTGAACAGTCCCAGCACGAACCCGACGGACCGCCCGGCGGGCCAGGCGTCGCCGCGGCGACGCAGCCGCAGCACCCCCCAGCCGTAGAGCAGCAGGGCCAGCACACAGGAGACGAGGAAGAAGGGATCGGAGGAGAACTCCAACGCACGCCCCAGCGTGAACGGCGGCAGCTCCGTCATCATGCCGTGTCCGCCGTGATCCATCCTCACGCTCCCGTTTCCATCCGGTCTGCCCGCACCAGACTAGGACCGTCCCGACAACGGCCCGGCGGTGGGGTCACGGGGGAGGCCCGCCCGGCGCCACCGCCGGTTCGCACGCCTCATACGGGCTGGGTCGCCGCGGCGATCCGCTCTCCGCGCAGTGCCTCGTACCACCGGTCGTCGACCGGGGGCAGCGCGTTCACGTCGAGCGCCAGCTTGATCAGCAGATCAGCGATCTGCGGGTTCCTCGCCAGCACCGGGCCGTGCATGTACGTGCCGAAGACGGTGTCGTGCCAGGCCCCCTCGGTGCCGTCGCCCGTGCCGTTGCCCTGGCCCAGACGCACCCGCGCGAAGGGACGGGCTCCCGGACCGACGTGCGTGACGCCCTGGTGGTTCTCGAAACCGGTCAGCTCCGGCAGCCCGAGCTGCTCGTCGATGTCCCCCAGGACGTCTCCCACGCAGCGGTCCGCCTCGCCGCGCCCGGAGGTGACGTCCAGCAGTCCCAGGCCGGGCTCCCGCGCCCCGAGGTCGTTGATGAACTCGTGGCCGATGATCTGATAGCCCGCGCAGACCGAGAAGACGATCGCCCCGTTGTCCACGGCACGGTTCAGCCCGCCGTCGCGGCGCAGCCGCTCCGCTGCCAGCCGCTGCGGCCGGTCCTCGCCGCCGCCGATGAGGTAGATGTCCCCCGAGGTGGGCACCGGCTGGTCGGAGCGGACGTCCTGGCGCTGCACCTCCAGGCCCCGCTGCTGCGCACGCCGCTCGACCACCAGGGCGTTGCCCTGGTCGCCGTAGGTGCTCAGCAGGTCCGGGTAGACCCATACCAGACGCAGACTCGTGTCGCTCATGCTCGTCTCCTCGTGGGTCAGTTGCCGACGATGCGGCGGAGGTCCTGGAAGGCCGTGTAGTTGGCGATCGCCTCGATCCGGCCCGGCGGGCAGATGCGGACCGCCTCCTCGGCGGTCTGGCAGACCTGGAAGTCCACGCCGGCCACCTCCAGCCGCACCGCCAGGTCGAGCCTGCGGTCGCCGACGACGTAGATCGGGTGGCCCGCCAGCCGTGAGTAGTCCACGTCCCACAGCCACGACGTGTCCGTGCCGTCGGCGCTGCGCGCGTTCACCGAGAGGATCACCGGCGAGGGCGGTGGGTCGATGAGGGAGAACGTCTCGAGCCAGCCGGCCGGGTTCTTGGCCAGCAGCAGCCGGATGTCGCGCTCGAGGTAGGACACCACGTCGTACCGGCCCGCGACCGCGGTCACGGCGTGCATGCGCTCGAGCGCCACCTGCGGCGCCACGCCGAAGCTGGCTGCCACGGCCGCGGAGGTCGTGGCGTTCGCCTTGTTCGCGCGGCCCGGCAGTTGCAGCTTGATCGGCCAGGCGGAGCCGTGCGGGTCCAGCACGTGATCGCCCGACAGGGCCCACGTGGGAGTGGGACGCCGGAAGCCGCACTCGCCGCAGTGCCAGTCGTCGCCCGGGCGCTGCATCACACCGCCGCAGGAGGGGCAGGACCAGGCGTCGTCCTTCCACTCCTGGCCCGCGGCCACCCACACGACGTTCGCCGAGTCGGAGGCGGCCCACACCACCAGCGGGTCGTCGGCGTTCGCGATGATCAGGGCCCGCTGGTTCCGGAGCGCCTCCCGCCAGCGCTCGGCGAGCATCCGGGTCTCCCCGGCGCGGTCGAGCTGATCGCGGGAGAGGTTCAGCAGGGCGATGGCCTTGGGCGTGACGTCGCGGGCGACGGTTGCCAGGTACTTCTCGTCGACCTCGATCACCCCGAACCGGGCGGTGGAGCCGCCGGCGAGTGCGGAAGTGATGCCCGCGGGCATGTTGGCACCCAGGGCGTTGGAGACGACCTCGCCGCCGGCCCGGAGAGCCTCGGCGATCAGCCGGGTGGTGGTCGTCTTTCCGTTCGTCGCCGACACCAGCACCACGTCGAGATGCCGGGCCAGCCGCTCCAGCAGGTCGGGGTCGAGCCTGAGGGCCACCTTGCCCCCGATCACCGATCCGCTGCCCCGGCCTGCTGCCCGGGAGACGGCCGCGGCGGCTCTCCCTGCCGTGACGGCCAGCCTCGCCCTCGGCGTCAGCGGCTCCGTGTTCCCTGCCATCGTCCTGGGTCCTCCTTGCGCCTCGGTCGGGGAACAGCCTACCGAGAAGGCCAACCGGCCCCGAAACGCGGCGCGTACCGCGGGATCAGAACCCGGGGCCGTCCTTCACGTCGGCCGATGTCGCCAGTCGCCCCCAGAGAAGGTCCGTCAGGTCCCGTACGAGTTCCGGTCGCGAGCAGGGCCGCTCTCCCAGCCACCAGTCGCCCGCCGCGTGCATCATTCCGACGATTCCGTGGCCCCAGACCCGTGCGGTTCCGGCGCCGCCCGGGCCGAGATCGACGCGCTCGGCGATCACCTCGGCGAGTTCCTCGCCCAGGCGCCTCAGCAGGGGAGCGGAGTGGCGGCCGATGTCGAACGACCGCTCGCCCGTGGTGCCGCCCTCCGCGGGGTGCATGAGGAAGCGGTACACCTGCGGCCTGGCCTCGATGGCGGCGAGGTAGGTGTCCAGGGTCGCTGCCACCCGCTCGCGCCGCTCCGCGGGTGCGTCGAGAGCCGCCCGCAGGGCGTCCAGCAGGGCGTCGGTGTGGCGTGTGGCAAGTGCGCGATAGAGCCCGCCCTTGTCACCGAAGTGCCGGTAGAGGATCGGCTTGGTGATGCCGGCCTCCGCGGCGATCGCGTTCATCGACGCGCCGGGGCCGTCCCGCAGCACCACCCGGTCGGCGGCTTCCAGCAGCTCCCGGCGGCGTCGTGCGGTGGCGTCATGCCGTTCCTCGCGCCGTGTGGTGCTCATCCGCTCCCGCCCGTCGTGTGTTCCCCTCTGCGCAACGTAGCACCCGGCGTCGGCCCCCGGCCGGTCGCGGTGACGCCGGTTGACAGGGGCTACTGGCTGGTAACAGACTGCGAGTTACTGCTGGTAACAATCTGCGGGAGACCTGTCATGACGGAATTCGCCTTCGATCTCAACGACGACCAGAAGGAGGTCCGGGACTGGATCCACGGCTTCGCGGCCGAGGTGATCCGCCCCGCGGCGGCCGAATGGGACGAGCGCGAGGAGACTCCCTGGCCCGTCATACAGGAAGCGGCCAAGATCGGCCTCTACTCCCTCGACTTCTACGCCCAGCAGTTCTTCGACCCCACCGGCCTCGGCATTCCCATGGCGATGGAGGAACTCTTCTGGGGGGACGCCGGCATCGCCCTGTCGATCGTCGGTACCGGCCTCGCTGCGGTCGGCGTCCTCGCCAACGGCACCGAGGAGCAGATCGGCACCTGGGTGCCGCAGATGTACGGAGACCCCGACGACGTCAAGGTCGCCGCCTTCTGCTCCTCCGAACCCGACGCCGGGTCCGACGTCGCCTCCATGCGGACCCGCGCGGTCTACGACGAGGCGAAGGACGAATGGGTCCTCAACGGCACGAAGACCTGGGCCACCAACGGCGGCATCGCGAACGTCCACGTCGTCGTGGCCGTCGTCGACCCCGAGCTCGGCTCCAAGGGGCACGCGTCGTTCATCGTCCCGCCCGGTACCCCCGGACTCTCCCAGGGGCAGAAATTCCTCAAGCACGGCATCCGTGCCTCGCACACCGCCGAGGTCGTCCTCGACGACGTACGCATCCCCGGCAGCTGCCTGCTCGGCGGCAAGGAGAAGCTCGACGAGCGTCTCGCCCGCGCCCGGGAACGCGCCCGGACCGGTGAGCGCGTCAAGAACGCCGCCATGGCCACCTTCGAGGCTTCCCGCCCCGCCGTGGGCGCCATGGCCGTCGGAACCGCCCGCGCCGCCTACGAGGTCGCCCTCGACTACGCCACGACACGGGAGCAGTTCGGACGTCCCATCATCGACAATCAGGGAGTCGCCTTCCAGCTCGCCGACATGCGCACCCGCATCGACGCCGCCCGCCTCATGGTGTGGCGCGCCTCCTGGATGGCGGCCGCGGGCCGCCCCTTCGAATCCGCCGAAGGGTCGATGTCCAAGCTCTACGCCAGCGAGGTCGCCAAGTCCGTCACCGGACAGGCCATCCAGCTCCTGGGCGGCAACGGCTACACCCGCGAGTACCCCGTGGAGCGCATGCACCGCGACGCAGCCATCTACACCATCTTCGAAGGCACCAGCGAGATCCAGCGGCTCGTCATCGCCCGCACCGTCTCCGGCGTGCCCATTCGTTGATCCGGCCGACAACGGGAAGCCCATGACCTGCTGATTCCCAAAGGATGGGAAGCGGGTTGTCGACATTCGGCAGCTGCGGCAGTCTCGCCGCATGTTCGACCAGGAAGCCCTCGACGCGGACCTGGCCGTGATCGGTCACGTGGTGACGTCCCGGGCCAGGATCCCGCGCGGCGAGGTGAGAGTACGCGACGGACGCATCGTCGCCGTGCTCGACAACCCCAGCGACGCCCCCGCCGCCGAGCGCATCGACGCCGGCGACGCCTGGGTGATGCCGGGAGTCGTCGATCCGCACGTCCACTGCCTGAGCCACGCGGGAGAAGGCGTCGAAGCGGCGACCCGGTCGGCAGCAGCCGGAGGGGTGACCACCCTCCTCGAGATGCCCTTCGACGAGACCGGCCCCGTCTGGTCGGCCGAGGCGTTCCGCGCCAAACGCGACACCGTCCGCCGCGAGACCCACGTCGACATCGGCATGTACGCCACCGTCGAACCCGGCGGCAGCGGCCTCGACACCGTCGGGGAACTCGCCGCCCTCGGCGCCGCCTGCTTCAAGCTCTCCACCTTCCACACCGACCCGCTGCGTTTCCCCCGCACCCCCGACGGAGAACTGCTCGACGCCTTCGACGCAATCGCAGGAACCGGTCTGCGCGTCTGCGTCCATGCGGAGAACGACGAGATCGTGCAGCGCAACCTCACCCGGATGCGGAACACCGACGACTCCGACCCGCTCCTGCACGGCGCCTCCCGCCCACCCGTCACCGAGACCGCGGCTGTCGCAGCCGTCCTGGAGATGGCCCGGGCCACCGGCGTCGACCTCCACTTCTGCCACATCAGCACACCCCACGCCGTCGACCTGGTCCAATGGCACAGAGACCGCGGCACTTCCGTCACCACCGAGGTGTGCCCGCACTACCTGGCCCTGACGGAACAGGACATGGCCCGCAGCGGCGCACAACTGAAGTTCAACCCGCCGCTGCGCGCCCCCGGCAGCACCGGAGCCCTGCGGGAGCGGGCGCTCTCCGGAGCGATCGACATGATCGCCTCCGACCACGCCCCTTGGCCGCTCGAGAAGAAGCAGCGCGACCACATCTTCGACAACGCCTCCGGCGGCCCCGGCGTCGAAACGCTCCTCCCCGTCGCGGCCGACGCTGCCCTCCGCCACCACGCGGACCCCCGGGCTCTGGTCCGGAGTGTCTCCACCCGCGCCGCCCGGGCCTTCGGGCTCCATCACCGCAAGGGCGATCTGAGACCGGGCCTCGACGCCGACCTCGTGGTCCTCGACCCCGACACCGCCTGGACCGTCGACGGCACCGCACTCCACTCCCGCGCCGGCTGGAGCCCGTTCGACGGCAGAACACTCCGAGCCGCGGTGCAACTCACCGTCTCCCGGGGCGACATCATCTGGGACGGCGCCTCCGTCCTGTCCACCCCCGGCCGGGGACACCTCCTCACACCGGCCGCCGCACACCGGCAGGGCGACGGCTGATGCCGCAGGAACGCCCCGCCTCCTCCTTCACCCGAGGACTCAACGTCCTCGCGGCAGTCGTCGACGGCGGCCCGCAACGCGCAGACGAACTGGCCCGACGCACCGACCTGTCCACCAGCTCCGTCTACCGCTTCGTGCGCGCCCTGGTCGACGACGGCTTCCTCGAGACCGACGGTGCGGGGATCTACCGGATCGGCCCCCGGCTCTCCCGACTGCGCGGGGACCAGGACGCGGGCGACGCCCTCCGCGGACTCGCCCTCCCGTTCCTCCACGACCTGGTGACCGAGACCTCCGAGACCGCCCTCCTCACCGTCCCCGCCGGCCTGTCCGCTCTGGTCGTGGAGAGCCTCGACTCTCCGCACTCCATGCGGCTCTCCTTCGCGCCCGGCACCCTCCGCCCGCTCTACGCGGGCGCCTCCGCGAAAGCACTCCTGGCCTTCGCCTCCCACGACGTGGCCGAACAGGTTCTCCGCCAGGAACTGGAAAGGTTCACCCCCGACACCCCCACGAAAGCTGCCCTGCGCACCCAACTGGAGCAGATCCGCAAGCAGGGGTACGTCGTCAGCCGCGGCGAGGTCGACCCCTTCGCCGTAGCCGTCGGCGTCCCCGTAGTACGACAGGGCCGCCTCGTCTGCGCCCTGAGCATCGCCGGGCCGGAACACCGCCTCGACGGCCGCAGCATCCCGGCACAGATCCACGCACTCACCGTCGCGGCCCGCGGGCTCGCCGCACAACTCGACCGGGTCTGAGCCCGCGTACCGCACCCGGCCGCACCACAACCCCCCAGCACCACGGAAAGGGCACCCCCATGTCCCACGCACAGGTTCCCGTCGTACCCGCCTGCTCGGCGGAACGCCTCGGCGCGGACTTCCACGCGCTGGCCGAGTTCCACGAGCCCGGACGGCCCGGCTGGACCCGTGGCGCGTTCTCCCCCTCCTACGTCGCCTCCCGCGACTGGATGGCCGGACGCATGCGCGACGCCGGCATGTCCGTCCACCGCGACGCCGCGAACAATCTCATCGGTACCCTCCCCGGCACCGACCCCGACGCCCCGGCCCTCGTCACCGGCTCGCACACCGACACCGTCGAGGGCGGCGGACGCTTCGACGGCATCATCGGTGTACTCGGCGCACTCGAAGCGGTCCGGACCCTCACCGACGCCGGAATCCACCTCGCCCACGAGCTGCGCGTCGTCGACTTCTTCAACGAGGAACCGAACCAGTACGGCCTCAGCTGCGTCGGAAGCCGGGCCCTCGTCGGCGCGGTCGGTGCGGAGCACCTCCGCCTCGACGACGGTGCCGGAGAGACCCTCGCCGAGGGCCTGACACGGGTCGGCGGAGCCCCCGAACGCCTCGCCGAAGCCCGCTGGTCACCCGACGAGATCGCCGCCTTCCTCGAACTCCACATCGAACAGGGACCCGTCCTCGAACGCGAGGGCCTGCCCCTGGCGGTGGTGACCGCCATCGCCGGCATCGACCGCTACCGCATCGAACTCACCGGCCGGCCCGACCACGCCGGCGCCACCCCGATGGACTACCGCCACGACGCCGCGTGCGCCGCCGCCGACGCGGTACTCGCAGCCGAGAACCTCGCCGGAGACGGCCGGGGCGTCGCCACCACCGGACGGATCGAGATCGAACCCGGCGCCCCCAACGTCGTCCCCGGCACGGCCCGCCTCTGGACCGAATTCCGGTCCGGCGAACGGGCGTGGCTGGACAACTGCCGCCGCGAACTCGAGAAGGCGATCCGCGCCGCTGCCGAACAGCGCGGGTTGACATGGACCATGGAGAACATCTCGGCGGTCGACCCCGTGAGTGCCGACCCCCGCATCCAGGACCTCCTCACCAGCGCCGGCGACCGACTCGGGCTGCCCCGCCGCGCCATGTTCTCCGGTGCCGGCCACGACGCCGCCCACATGGCCGAACTCGCTCCTATGGGAATGCTGTTCATCCCCTCCCGCGGAGGTCGGAGCCACTGCCCCGAAGAGTGGACCGAACTCGACCAGGTCGCCACCGGAGCCCGGGCTCTCGCCCAGGGACTCGTGGAACTCGACCGCACCACCCCCACCACGACGCCCCCCACCGTCCACACCGCCACCCACTGATCCCGGTCCCCACGCCTCCGCGTCCCCCAGCGCAGAGTCCCCGACCCCCGCACACCCGAAAGTGATGGTGCCCCAATGCCGCTGATGACGGGCACACGAGTCAGCCGTCTCTCCAGCAGCCTGCTCGGTGGAATCGAACGCGCAGGCAACAAGCTTCCCCACCCGTTCATCCTCTTCGTCTACCTCGCCCTCCTGGTCATCGCCGCCTCCGGCCTCACCAGCCTGTTCGGCGTCACCGTCGCGAACCCCGAGACCGGAGACACCGAACCCGTCCGCAGCCTCCTCTCCGGCGACGGCCTCGTCTACATACTGACCTCGGCCCTCGACAACTTCGTCGCCTTCCCGCCCCTGGGCCTCGTCGTCGTCATGATGCTCGGCATCGGACTCGCCCAGCAGGTCGGCCTCATCGAATCCGCCGTCAAGCGCGTCATCCTGGCCGCCCCGCCGCGTCTGGTCACCGCCGCCGTCATCCTCACGGGGATCTGCGGCAACCTCGCCTCCGACGCCGCCTTCATCATCATCCCCCCGCTCGCGGCCCTCGTCTTCCGCGCCGTAGGCAGGCACCCCCTCGCAGGTCTCGCCGCGGGGTTCACCGCAGCAGGCGCCGGATTCTCCGCCAACTTCTTCGTCGCAGGCACCGACGTCCTCCTCTCCGGCATCTCCACGGAAGCCGCGCACATCGTGGAGAAGGGCGCCGAAGTGTCCCCCGTGGCCAACTGGTACTTCATGGTCGCCTCGGTCATCACCCTGACCGTCATCGGCGTGCTCGTCACCGAGAAGGTGGTGGAACCGAGGCTCGGCCCCTACGAGAGCGACGACGACTCCGACGCCCTCGAACAGTCCCGGGTCACCCCGGAACAGCGCCGCGGCCTCCGCAACGCCTGCATCGCCACGGCCGCATACGTCCTGCTCGTCGTCGCCGTCGTGCTGCCCTCGGGCTCCCCACTGCGTGGCGAAGGCGGCTCCCTCGTGGAGTCGCCGCTGCTCGACGGCATCGTGCCCCTGATCTTCCTGCTGTTCGTCATCGCAGCGGTGGCCTACGGCATCACCGTCAACGCGCTCAAGAGCAGCGGCGACGTGCCTGCCTACATGGCGGAGGCCGCGAAGAACCTCGGCGGCTTCCTGGTGCTGATCTTCGCAGCGGCACAGGCCATCGCCTACTTCGAATGGAGCAGGCTCGGACTGTGGGTCGCCGTCAACGGCGCCGAACTGATGGAGACCCTCGACATCTCCGGCATGGGCGGGCTCATCGGTTTCAGCGTGATCACCCTGGTGCTCAGCCTGCTCATCGCCAGCGGCTCCGGCCTCTGGGCCATCGAAGCACCCATCTTCGTGCCGATGTTCATGCTGCACGACGTCAATCCCGCATACGTCCAGCTCGCCTACCGCATCGCCGACTCGTCCACGAACTGCATCGTCCCGCTGAGCCCCTACGTCGCCATCATGCTCGGCTTCATCCAGCAGTACCAACGACGAGCAGGCCTGGGAACGCTCTTCGCCCTCGTCCTGCCGTACACGGTGGCCTTCTACGTCGGCTGGATGCTGCTCTTCGTCATCTGGGTACTCCTGGGCATCCCCATCGGCCCCGGCGAAACCCTGAGCCTGTCCTGACCCCACACCAGGCCCCGGCCCCGGGAGCATGTGCGAGCCCTCACGGCCCACACTCCCGGGGCCGCCGTCGGCGACGAGCCCTCGGGTCCGGACCTCTCCGTTGTCGCGGCCGACGGGAGCGGAGCGGTCAGAACGGCCCGTCAAGCGCGCCGAGCCGATCGGTCAGCCGAAGGTTCTCCCGATAGTCGACCGGACAGGCGATGACCGACACACCGTCGTCGTCCAGAGCCCGCCGCAAGGTCGGCAGCAGTTCGTGGGCCGCTTCGACCCGGTAGCCGTGTGCGCCGAAACTCTCCGCGAGAGCGGCGAAATCGGGGTTGCCGAAACGCGTGTGGCTGTGCCGGCCGAGTTCCAGTTCCATCTTCCACGTGATCAGCCCGTACTCCTCGTCGACGAGCACCAGCACCACGACGGACACCTCCTCGCGGACCGCCGTCTCCAGCTCCTGGGAGTTCATCAGGAACGCACCGTCACCGGTCACGGCCAGCACCTTCCGCTCCGGACGTGCCAGTTTCGCTGCGATCGCTCCGGGCAGGGCGAACCCCATGGTCGACAGGCCGTTCGAGAGCAGGCACGTGTCCGGGGCGAAAGTCGGGTAGAGGCGGGCCATCCACATCTTGCCGGCCCCGGTGTCGGCGAGGACGATGTCCTCCCGGCCGAGCGCAGCCCGGACGTCGGCCACCACGCGCTGCGGCACCAGCGGGCAGGCGTCGTTGCTCCGCCCGTAGGCCAGTTCTTCGGCCAGCAGGGAGCGGACGCGACCCTCCGAGGATGTCGCGGACCCGAGCCCTCCCGGCAGCGCGGCGGCAAGCGCGTCCAGGCCGGAGGACAGATCGCCCTCCACGCCTACGGTGACGGGGTAGTGCGCGTCCGCCTCGACGGGGAAGCGGTGCAGATGCACGATCTGCTTGTCACCGTCCGGGTTGATCTTCACGGGGTCGAACTCCTGGAGCTCGTAGCCCACGCAGAGGAGCAGGTCCGCCGAGTCGAAGCCGAAGTTCGCGTAGTCGTGACGCATGAACCCCACCGCTCCCAGGGCATTCGGGTGATCGTCGGGGAACACGCCCTTTCCGTGAAAGGTGGTCGCCACAGGGACGTCGAGATGCTCGGCGAAACGCACCAGCGCCTCCGACGCGCCTGCTCGGGCGGCGCCGTGACCGGCGAGCACGACGGGTCTGCGGGCCGCTCCGACCGCCTCGGCGGCACGTCTGATCTGCGCGACGGACGGACTGTCCGCATGCACGCGGTCGATCTGCAAGGGAGCGAGCGAGCGCGGGACTTCCGAGGCCTCCACGTCCTCCGGCACCGCAACGAACACTGCTCCCGGACGCTCGCTCCGCGCGACCTTGAAGGCCTTCCGCACCATCTCCGGAACCGCTGCGGGGCTCTGGACCCGTGCCGCCCACTGTGTCACCGGGGCGAACATCGACACCAGGTCAATGACCTGGTGCGACTCCTTGTGGATGCGGCTCAGGGCACCTTGCGCCGCCAGCGCCACCACGGGCGCGCTGTTCGTCGTCGCGTCCGCCACTCCCAGGAGCAGGTTGATCGCTCCGGGGCCCAGTGTCGCGGAGCACACTCCCGGCCGGCCGGTGAGTCGCCCGTGGAACTCGGCCATGAACGAGGCCGCCTGCTCGTGGCGCACCAGGACGTACCGGATCGCGGAGGTGTTCAGCGCGTCGACGAGATGGATGTTCTCCTCTCCGGGAATTCCGAAGACGTGCGTCACTCCCTCTGCCTCCAGGCAGCGCACCAGGAGGTGCGCGACATCTCCGTGCTGCGCGGGCGTTCCGGGAGTGCGGGATGCCGAGGTGCCATCAGTACCCATGTTCGTGAACGTAGGTACCGCTGTCGAAACGAACCAGGCATCGACGCCCGGCCGGGTGAGGCACTCGCACGTCCGGCGGTCAGGGCGAGGCGTGCAGGCGCAGACCGCGCGGCGTCTCTCCTGTCCAGTTCCGCAGGGAGCGGTGGAAGGAGGTCAACTCGTCGTACCCGACCAGAAACGCGATGTCGGGATAGGACAGGGTGGATCGCTGCAGATAGGCCCGTGCAAGCCGTTCCCGCGTGTGCGCGAGGACCTCCTGGAACGACGTCCCCTCGGCTTCGAGGCGGCGTTGCAGGGTTCGGGGGCTGGTCGCGAGTTCCGCGGCCGTTTCTGCCAGTGTGCGGCGCGCCGGAAGACAGCGGAGCAGTGCCGCGTGGGTGCGTTCGGACCAGGCCGCGGACTGCTCGAGGTCGTGCAGGCGACTGCGCAGTTGTGGCTCCAGCTCCTCCCACAGGCCGTGGTGGCCGCAGACGAACGGCCGATGCATGTCGACCTGGGAGAACACGATCTCCGCCCTGTGCCCCGGCGTGAACACCACTCCGTCGAGGAACGACTCGACCGCTTCCTGCCTGCGGGGAGGTACGGGAATCGTGACGCGTGCGGGTCGTACCCGTACGCCGGTCGCCAGTCGGGCGAACGCCACCCAGAACAACAACTCGAACCGTTCCAGCACGGAAGGTGGCGTGAACGGAGCCCGGGGGCGCAGCGCGATCCTCAGCCCGTTGTTCGTCCGCACGTCCAGAGCCACCGGATACACCAGCCGCTTGTACGCGGCGATGCGCTCCGCCGCCTGAGCCACATCACGACTCGCCAGTCCTGCGCGGACGGGAACGTCGAGTTCGTCGGCCGACACCGCTTCGGCAGCCCGGATCGCGAAGTCCGGCCCCGGGGACAGCGCCTCGGCAGCCTCCCAGAGCGCGAAGAAGTCCTCCGCGCGGATCCGCACCCCGGGAGGCTGCAGGAGGCCGGCCGGTAGCCCTGCGCGCCTCAGCACCGCCGCAGGGTCCAGCCCCAGCGAGGCAAGCGTGCCCCGCCACGCGGGATTGACGGCGTAGGTCGACATGACGGTCACCCGCGGCCCGAGAGCCCACCCCTCACCACGAGTTGTTCGAACATCTCCTCCATCGACTCTTCCAGCGGCCGGTACACCATGCCCAGCTCCCTCCGGCTCTTCGTGTTGTCCGCGTGCCACTCCACGCCGACATTTCGGCTGACGAACCGGCGTGTGAGGCCGGCGGCCGGTGCCGCGAGCCAGACGAGCGGCTTCGGCAAGGCCCGCCGGGGGAGGGGGAATCGGTCCCCGAACCGGGGCAGCAGGGTGCGGCCCAGGGCGAGCAGGTCCGTGTCGTGCCCGGAGAGAATGTGGCGCCCGCGGGCGTCGGGGGAGTAGGCGGCGGCGATGTGCGCCCGGGCGACGTCCCGCACGTCGACGACGCCCAGACCGGCACGAGGAGCCCCGAGGCGGAGCGTGCCGTCGCCGAGTTGCCGGACGATGGAGAAGCTCTCCGAGGTCGGTTCGGCGTTGACGGACGGCCCGATGACCAGTGAGGGGTTGACGACGACGAGGCGCCAGCGGTCCTGCGCCCCCGCGAGGTCCCAGGCAGCCTTCTCCGCCAGCACCTTGGAGTAGCTGTACGGCTGGTACTCCAGCGAGGCGGTGCTGTTCCAGACGTCCTCCGTCAGCCGCCCGCCGGGTGCGTCGGCGCAGTCGACCGCGTCCGTGTAGATCGCGGCGCAGGAGGAGGTGAGCACCACCCGCTGTACCGACGGTGTCGCGTTCGCGCTCTCCAGCACGGTGCGGGTGCCTTGGACCGCCGGATCGACCAGCTCGCGCTGTGGATCGTCCACCTGGGTCGTGAACGGTGACGCAGTGTGGAACACGATCCGGCAGCCGTCCATCGCCTCGGCGTAGGAACCGTCCTTCAGCAGGTCCGCGGAGAAGAACCGGATCTCGCCCGGTGCCTTCTCGGCCAGCTCGACGAGATGCTGGATCTTCGCAGTGTTGCGGGAGTCGCGGACCGCGGCATGCACCGTGACCCCTGCGTCGAGCAGCCCCTTCACGAGCCATCCCGCGACGTATCCCGTCGCGCCGGTGACCAGCACCGGGGCGGTGGTGTCGACGTTCACACCGGTCACATCTGGTTCTTCACGCATGACGGCAGCCTACGGCGCCCCACGACCCTCACTTTGTCGAATCCCGCCAATCCCGAGAAGGCGTGGCGGGTTGCTTTTCCGGAACCGGCCCCCGCGGGATCGGCTGGATGCGGGTCGGTGACCGGGGACCGCAGCCCCGGAGACATCAGCCGCGGACAGCGACGAGCACGTTCCGCTCGTTTCCTCCTTCGACGGTGACTTCCTTCACCGTCCCGAGCCCCTCGGCGAAGTACTTGTGGTCCACAACGTCGGGCTCCAGCGGTGTCCATTCCTTCGTCTGCAGGACACGACCGAACGAGCGGTGCGGGACATCGACCTCCGCACGGGTGTTGATGACCTCGAAGTGATCCTCGGCCCGGCCCTCGAGGTTCTCCTGGCGCCCGCCGTCACCCTTCGCGGGGTGAGCGGTCATGAAGATCCCCGGGCCCGCTCCGTCGCGCCCCGCGCGCCAGGTGCCGTCGGTGGAGACCATGTTCCCCCGATGGTCGAGCTCGGCGGTGTCCTCGCCGAAGTACCAGACGTTGCCGCTGCCGTCCTGCGCGTAGTAGTCGCGGGTGGTCCCCACCAGGTTCCCGCGGGCGTACAGGCGGTCCAGCACCACCCGGCAGCGAACACCGTCGATGTTCCGAGTCCGCTCCGAGACGGTGAGGTACTCCTTCGTCCTCTCGCCGTCCTTCACCCCGGTGTACACCAGAGTGCGCCCGGGCGGCAGCGGGAACCAGCGATTGTCCACCGTCGCTGAAATGCCGGGAAGCAGTGGTCGCCCCCTTGGGGGACGGGGATCCGGAGTCTTCCGGTGCCGTGCCCGTCGAGCCCGAGGTGCACGCCGCCAGACCGATAACCGGCGCCGGTGAGTGCGATCAGCAACACCCTCCTCATGGAGCAGCCCTTCCTTCCGCCGCCGACGGCCTCCGGCGCCATCGTGCAGCGAGCCCGCCGAAACGGCATCCGATCGCATCCTGTCCTATGTAGACTGACCTACCTACCGGGAGAAGGGGAAGTGCGATGCCCGAGAACGACACGTCTGCACCCCGCCACGCGAAGCGGCGCGAGCCGGCACGCGAACGGCTGCTCGCCGCCGCAGCGCGCCGCTTCTACACGGACGGCGTGGCCGCGACGGGAATCGACACGCTCACCGCCGAAGCAGGCGTCGCGAAGATGAGCCTGTACAACAACTTCTCCTCCAAGGAAGAACTGGTACTGGCCTACCTCGACGCCCGACACGAGGAATGGCTGGAGCTGTACCGGCGTCGAGCGGCGGGAGCAGCGACCGGCCGCGACGGCGTCCTGGCCGTCTTCGACGCGTACGCCGACCATGCGGAGTCCGCGCACGCACACGCGTTCCGTGGATGCGGTCTGCTGAACGCGGCCGCTGAGCTTCCGGCAGGACACCAAGGCCGCACCGTGACGCGCCGGCACAAGGAAGACGTCGAGGCCCTCCTCCTCGGACACCTCGAGAACCTCCTCCCCGACCAGCCCGGGAAAGCCCGCGCAATGGCGGAACACCTGGCGTTCCTGCTCGAGGGCGCCATGGCACGCGCCGGCCTGGAGGGGACGCCCGCCCGGATGGAGCACGCGCGGGCACTGGCGGCGGACCTGCTGGAGCGCATATGAGCCCCACGGCCGGGAAGGTTTCCGGGCCGGTGGGCGCAGGGCCGCTCTGCATCCTCGCCGCATCGGTGCTGTGGGGCACCACAGGCACCGCTGCCACGTTCGCTCCGCAAGTCGGCCCGCTGGCCGTCGGAGCCGCAGCCATGGGAGTGGGAGGACTCCTCCAAGGCCTCGTGGCCGCACCCCGAATCCGTCGGGAGGCGCATCGCCTGCGCGCGCAGCGTGGAAGGGTGCTGCTCGGCGCACTGGCCGTGGGCCTCTACCCCCTGGCCTTCTACAGCAGCATGCACCTGGCCGGAGTGGCAGCGGGCAGCGTGGTCTCGATCGGTTCTGCCCCGATCGCCTCGGCCGTCATCGAACGCCTCGTCGAGGGTCGCCGCTTCACGCGCCGCTGGACAACCGGTGCCGTCCTGGGCGTGTCCGGGACCGTCCTGCTGACCCTCGCCCAGGCTGCACGCACACATCCCGGCGAAGGAAGCCGCTCCGCCGGCGATGCCGTGCTCGGCCTGTCCCTCGCCCTGGTGGCCGGAGTCAGCTACGCGCTGTACTCCTGGACCGCCCGCCGTCTGCTCAAGGGCGGCACCACTCCGCCGGCCACCATGGGAGCCCTCTTCGGCCTCGGCGGCGTGCTCCTTCTCCCGTTGTTGGTGATCGTCGGAGACCCTCTGGTCGAATCGTGGCCGAACGCAGCAGTCGGGACATACATGGCGCTCGTCCCCATGTTCCTCGGCTACACGCTGTTCGGCCGGGGCCTGGCGCACGTGCCGGCGAGCACGGCGACCACGCTCTCCCTCCTCGAGCCCGCCGTAGCAGCGGTTCTCGCAGTCCTGGTCGTGGGCGAGCGTCTCTCTCCTCCGGGGTGGGGCGGTATCACCCTGCTCCTGGGCGCGCTCGCCGTCTTCACCGCACCCCCGCGCCGGTCGACCGATGCCCACACCGTGGCAGTGCCCGATCCCGTGACGCCCGATCGGCTGCCCCCGCCCGCGCAGGCCCCGCGCGAACCTGCGAACCTCGGGCACACGAAGACCGATCACCTCCCGGTCGATGGCTTTCCCCGCCGTGGACGCGAAGCAGGTACCTGACCTCCGCACCTCCACCCCGCGGCCCGAAACGTCCGCAGGCCCGGTCGAGTGGGTCGGGCGTCGCCCGGGACTGCGACAGCGGCCAACCGTGGAAGAGCCGCGGAATGATCTGCCCACCTCCCGCGGACGGCTGCCGCTGATGTGGCCCGTTCGCACCGAAACTCCGAGTCCGGTGTCGGTCGCCGATCCCAGCCCGACAGCTTCTCGGCCCGGCGCCGCGCTGCCGCTGGCCGCCGTCGCCGTGCTCTATACCGTGGCGCAACTGGCGCTCGTGGTCCCCGGTTCCTACCTGGGATGGGACGAGACGGTCTACATCAGCCAGGTCGGGGGTAACGCTCCCGCCGCGTTCTTCAGCGCACCCCGTGCACGCGGCATCTCCTACCTCGTCGCTCCCGCGGCATCTCTCACGGCCTCGGTGACCGTGCTGCGCGTCTACCTCGCGCTGCTGTCCGGCCTGGGCCTGTTCGTGGCCCTGTGGGCATGGCGGCGCCTGCTGCCCAGCTCGGTCCTGGCCTGGGCGGGTGCTCTCTTCACCGGGTTGTGGATCACACTCTTCTACGGCCCGGAGGCGATGCCGAACCTGTGGAGTGCCCTTGCGTGCCTGACCGCTGTCGGCTGCTTCCTCCGCACCGTGACCGGAGGCCGAACGAACCCGCTGCGGCCCTGCGCAGGTATGGCAGCTGCTACGGCCGTCGCTGCGATGATGCGTCCCGCCGACGGGGGAGTCCTTGCCGCAGTGCTGTTCACCGCGGCCGTGGCCGTGCCGCGCCGGCGTCATCTTCCCGGGGTTTGGGCGGGACTCGCCGGCGGGACGGTCGTCGGCCTCGCCCCCTGGATCGCGGAAGCCCGGACCGACTACGGCGGTCTGCTGGCACGTCTGGAGCGCGCCAGCCAGATCCAGGGCGGCATGGGTGGACACATCGCCCTCGACGATCAACTCGTCAGCCTCCAGGGCTGGCTCCTGTGCCGACCCTGCACCGCTTCGTGGACACAACCCGTCACCGGGCTCTGGTGGCTGGCCCTGCCCGTGTTCGTCGCCTGCGGCGTCCGACTCGCCGTGCGTGCCGGCCGAACCATCCCCGTGGTGCTCGCCGCAGCCACCGGCACCGCCCTGGCACTGCCCTACCTGTTCACCATCGACTACGCAGCTCCCCGATTCCTCCTGCCCGCCTACGCCCTGCTCGCTCTCTCCGTAGCGGAGTGCGTGCGCCGCGTCTTCCACCACCCGGCCGCGAACACCCGCCGCCTGCTCGTGGCAGCCACCCTCGCCGCGCTGCTGGGCCACCAGGCGATCCAGATCTCCGTGCTGCACCGAGCCGTCGCCGGCCAAAGAGCATCCGGCGAACAGTTGACCGCCGCCGCCGAGCGCCTGCACCGACTCGGGGTGCGCCCGCCCTGCACCGTCAGCGGCGTCGACGCCATTCGCCTCGCCTACTACGCGGGATGTGCCTCCCGGCAGATCGGCGGACACGACGGCAGCATCACCCCGGCCGGGCTGCGCCGGCTCGCTCGACACAGGCCCGTGGCCTACACCACGTCCGCTTCACTCGGCCCGACGAGGCCGACGTACACGCAGCAGTGGCAGTCCGCCGAGCTGCCCATGCGGGACTACACCGCACGCGTCTCCCCTTCCGCACGCACGCAGCGCACCGGAAACACCCACACACCCCAGCAAAGGACCGCAGACGATCGCCCGCCCCTGCCCGCGGAGAACCCGAGCGGGTAGGAGCACCACTCCAGAAGACGCGCACCGCACTCGAGGCGTGGGGGCTTGGGCTACTGTTCCACGCATGTCCCGCACCGAGACCGGGATCACAGCGGAGTCCGTCCAGGAGCTGCTGCGTGACCAGCATCCCGACCTGGCCCATCGCCCCGTGACGTTCGGTGCGCATGGCTGGGACAACCAACTCTGGCGGCTCGGCGACGACCTTGCTGTCCGGCTGCCCTGGGCGACTGAGCTGTTCTGGGTTTCGTAGCGGCCGGGTTCGCTGGTTTCAGGCGGCTGCCTGAGGGGTCAGGTTTCGGTTGTGGCGGACCTCGTATTCCTCCGGCGGGAGGTAGTCGAGGGCGGAGTGCAGTCGTTCGCTGTTTCACCAGCCGACCCACTCTACGAGGGCGTGTTCGACCTGCGCCGTGTCACGCCAGGGGCCTTGGTGCTCGATCAGTTCGGCTTTGAAGGTGCCGTTGAGGGCTTCGGCCATCGCGTTGTCGTAGCTGTCGGCGACGGAGCCGACCGAGGCGGCCGCACCGATGTCCGTGAGCCGTTCGCTGTAGCGGATGCTGACGTATTGCGACCCGCGGTCGCTGTGGTGAATCAGCCCGGACCCTTTCCGTATGCCCCTTCGCCACAACGCCATCTCCAGCGCGTCCAGAGGCAGGTCGGTGCGCATGTGGGTGGCCAGCTGCCAGCCGACGATCATCCTGGAGTAGACGTCCAGGACGAAGGCGACGTAGGCCCAGCCCGACCAGGTCCGCACGTAGGTCAGGTCCGCCACCCACAGCTGGTTGGGCCGACTGGCCTCGAAGGTGCGGTTGACCAGGTCCGGTGGCCGCTCGGCGGTGGGTTCCGAGACCGTGGTGCGACGCTTGTGTCCACGGATGATGCCGGTCAGGCCGGCCTGCCGCATCAGCCGTTCGACGGTGCAGCGGGCGGTGGTGATGCCCTCGCGCCGCAGCTGGCGGTAGATCCTTCGGGCTCCGTAGGTGCCACCGGAGGTGTCGTGGATGCGCTGGATGTGGTCGAGGAGGTGTTCGTCGCGTCGGCAGCGAGTGGACTTCGGCCGGCGTCGGCGGGCGTTGTATGCCGAGACGGACAGGTTGAGTTCCCGGCATACCGGCTCGACCCCGAAGTCGTCGCGGAGGTGGTTGATCACCGCGTCGGCCTCGTGCGGGGCTGGTCGAGCTCCTTGGCGAAAAACACCGAGGCGGCCTTGAGGATCTCGTTCGCCCGCCGCAGTTCGGCTGTCTCTTTGCGCAGTCGTGTCAGCTCTTCACGTTCGGAGCTGGACAGCAGGTCGGGGCGGGTGCCCTGGTCGGCTTCGGCCTGACGGACCCATCCGCGCAGGGCTTCCTTGTGGATGCCCAGGTCCTTCGCGACGTGCGCGATCGGGCGGCCTGAGGTCTGGACTTCGCGAACGGCTCGCTCACGCAGTTCGTCGGGGTACTTCCGTGGTGCAGCCATCGGATGCGGTGTCTCCCATCTGCCGAGGCGATGATGCCCGGCTTCAGGGCCGCTACGAAACCCGGTTCAGCTCAAGGAGCGGTCCGGAAGGAAGCCCTGGTCCCTGTTGTACTGCCCGAGTTTGGGTCGCGGCCTTACCGCTTCTTGCCGCGCCAGCGGTCCAGCAGCCCGCGCAAGCTCGTCTTCTTCGCGGCGCGTGCCCCGGCCGGCGTCTCAACCGAAGGAGGTGGGAGGGGGCTTCCCGGGGTGTGGGTGGGGCGGGGCGGATGCGCAGGCATGGGCGGAGCTGGTGGTGCCGCAGCAGCGCCGCCTTTTCCGGGCGCTGCTCGTGCGGCCGAAGCCGTACGGGAGCCGTCGGCAGTCCGATCACCCTGCTGGTGGTCGTGAGGCGGCCCGGGTGGTGCGGTGGGGCCGCTGGGCCAGGCCGGGGTGCCCTGTATGGGCTCTTGCTGCGGCCGGTTGTCTTCCTGCGGGCCGATCGGAGTCCGCGGCGCTGCCGTGGGGCGCGGGCCCTGTCCGGCCGCGGTGCGTCGGCGTGCCGGGCGTCGGGCGAACCCGGACCGGCCGGTGGGTGCTGGGGTGCGGCGCCGCACTGTGGGGCGCTTCTTCGCTCCGGCAGGGCGTCGCCCGGCAGCGCGGCGTTGGTCGGGAGAAAGGGCCGGTGGGCATTCGGGATCGCCGGCGATGCCGGTCTCTTCATCCCAGGTCCAGGAGGCCACGCTCCAGTGCTCTTCGATCCACAACTGGACCTCCTCGGCCGCCTTGCGGGAGAAGATCTTCCACCGGTCGCCTACCGCCAGCACTTGCCTGCCGGGCGTGAGCGGCTCCAGCAGCGTGGGGTGGTCGCTGCGCAGCATGACCTCGACCTTCCGCCCCGACTCTCCGTTCACGGGGGTGATGTCGTGGGCCAGGACTACGAACGGCTTGCCCGTACCGGACTCGCCACGTCGGACAACGGTGCCGTGCACGGCAACGGGGTGCGACAGGCGGCGGCCGTGGGGCTTGGTGGCGGCGACGCGCTGATGCAGGCGGGCCAGGGAGCGGTCGTCGGGGCCGAAGCAGAACGTTTGCCAGGCGAGGGTGCGACTGCCGTGCAGCACCTTGAACCGGCGGACCGCCTCGGGGTCGAAGTCGCACTGCCGCAGGAACCGTGCGATCTTCACCGCGCTGCCCAGCGCCGGGGGAAGCCACGGCCTGGTCGTGGAGATCCGCAGCGCCGTCTTCCCCGCCTCCCCGTCCCGCCCGCATCGTCGACCGGCCGCGCGGGAACCAGGACCTCCTCGTCGGGGAGGGTCAGGCGGAGCGTGCCGTCGGCGGCCACGGACGCCAGCCCGTAGGATCCGCGGGCGATCTCTTCCAGCACCCGCGTCGGGTACAGATCGCACTCCGCATCGTGCTCGCTGCCGGCGGACAGCCGGAAGTACGGCCCGACCAGCTTGCCGTGCTTGGGGTAGGAGCTGACCGGCCGCACCCGCTGCGTGCAGAAAGCACAGGTGAGGGGTTCGACGAACCGGCGCGGCCGGTCATCGATCATGTACGGCCGCACCGTCGTCCCCTCGCGGTCCCTGGCCGTGGTGATCCGGTACCCCTTGCCCGACAACGCTCCACCCCCGTATCCGCTGGTCACGTACACCCAATTGCACCCTGCCGCCCTGAACCCGGACAAGCCGCCTTCAGCTTGGTGCTGTGCCTGTGCACACGCTGATCGGGCCATGGCCCTCGCAGGTACGAAGGCCGGGACAGCCTGCTGCAGCTGTTCCGGGCCACGTCCCATTGCCAACCGGCCGGTCCCACCCACTCCGGCGGGCCTTACCGCGCCTCAACGTCGCCGAAACGATCGCCACACACGGCAGCCTCATGCGTCGAGGTAACGGCTCCGTGGCTGTCGGACACCCCACTTCGACCAGGAGGTCTTGCCCTCAGATGGCAGGAGTTCTACTGTCAGAATTGACAACATCGCTTATTCGGGATGGTGGTTTTCATGGCACGACAGGCGGTGTACCGCTACGACGAGGAGAACAACCCGATCGAGACAGCAGGCTGGTTCGAGCCGGAGCAGGCAGAAGTTGTCGAGGAGGCGAATCCGATGACAGCCGAACGGTTCGACGAACTAGCCCGTAAGGGACGTGCTCGGCGGGTGGTGAAGGAAACGCTCTACCGAACGCCGGAAGGGCGCTGGGTTCATCGTGTGCGTGCGCACGTCGGGCCGGACGGCAATTGGGTGGAGGACGCTGCGCGCGTCGATCCCCGGCTTGGCTCGCGCGCATGCCGGCACCGCTACGTAACCGAGGCCGAGGCTCTTGCCTGGCTGTCCACACATGCGCGAGCGACTGATGTGGCCCGGTTTTTCCCTGAAGAGCCCGAGCGCGGGCCTGGCCGCCCGGAGATCGGACAGCCTGTCCAGGTGCGCTTGGGGAATCTGCTTCCCCTAGTCGACCAATGGGCGGCAGACAGGGGCTACTCCCGGGCGGAGGCGATCCGACGCCTGCTGCTGCATGGGCTGGGCCACGCTGGCGGACATCCATAGGCAGCGAGCTCACTCCACCATGCCGCCGCGAGTTCCCGGGAGAAGGACAGAACCGTAGAGAGGGTCTGCTACGACGTAGAGGTGTGACGGAGATGCTGGGCAGAGATCCCTCGACGTCGGAACTCCTGGCCGAGACGACTGAGGGGGACCGGCGGAGTTTTGAGGCGCTGTATCGCCAGTACGCCCCATGGCTGACGACGCGCCTTCGCTACCGATGCGCGGACTCTGCGCAGATCGACGACATCGTTCAAGAGACCTTCCTAGTGTCTTGAGTCGTTAGTTCGTGTGCAGTATGCGGCGAGGGTTTCGAGGATCTCGTCGGCGGTCTTGGTCCACACGAACGGTTTGGGGTTCTTGTTCCACTCGTTGATCCAGCCGCGGATGTCCCGTTCGAGCTCGACGACGCTGCGGTGGGCCGAGCGGCGGAGTTTGCGGCAGGTCAGCTCGGCGAACCAGCGCTCGACGAGGTTGAGCCAGGATGCGGAAGTGGGGGTGAAGTGCAGGGTGGAAGCGAGGGTGTCGCAGCAGCCACTTCTTGACCGCTTCGGTTTTGTGGGTGGCGTAGTTGTCCAGAACCAGATGCAGGTCCAGGTGCTTGGGTACGGCGGCGTCGATGGTCTTCAGGAAGCGGAGGAACTCCTGGTGGCGGTGGCGGCGGTAGTGCTGGGCCATGACCGAGCCGGAGGCGATGTCCAGGGCGGCGAACAGGCTGGTGGTGCCGTGGCGGACGTAGTCGTGCGTCATCCGCGCCGGCGTCGTCGGCGACATGGGCAGCACGGGCTGGGTGCGGTCCAGAGCCTGGATCTGCGACTTCTCGTCCACCGCCAGGACCAGGGCGTTCTCCGGCGGGGCGAGGTAGATGCCCACCACGTCACGGACCTTGGTCACGAACTGCGGGTCGGTGGACAGCTTCCATGTCTGCACGATGTGCGGCTTGAGGCCGAACGCTCGCCAGATCCGGGAGACGGCCGACTGCGACATGCCCGCAGCCTGGGCCATCGACCGCGTCGACCAGTGCGAATCCCCCGAAGGGGGGACCTGGTCGAGGGTCCGGGCGACCAGGGACTCGACCTGTTCGTCCGTGATCCTGCGCGGGGCACCGGAACGCGGAGCGTCGGCCAGCCCCTCAAGACGGGCGGAAGCGAACCTGGACCGCCACTTGCGCACCGTCTCCCGCGAGATACCGAGCTCCTGCGCGATCTGCGCGTTCGGGCGTCCCTCGGCGCACGCCAGCACGATCCTCGCGCGCAGCACCAGGGCCTGCCCCGCGCTCCGCTTGCGCAACCAGCCTCGCAAGACGCGGCGTTCGCGCTCGGACAACTCCAATGACAACGGCTTCGGACCAGGCATCACCCCACCCTATAACCGCCAACCAACTACCGACTCAAGACACTAGTACTCCAGCCGTAGATCGTGACTGGGATGGTGTTGCCTCATGCTCTTCTCGGCTTGCGAGGCTTGCTCCAGTTGCCGTGTGGCCGGTTTCGTGCTCGGGCCAGCATCGCCGCGTCGAACTCGGCCTTGCTTGTCTCTACTCGCGGCTCGGGTTCGAGCACGGCCACGGTTGATCGCCATGGGACGGTCGAGGTCCAGCCGACGAGGGGCATGGTCTCGTTGTAGTGAGGGGCGAACTGCGCGGTGACGAGGGCCGGCATGTGATAGTCCAGGCCCCGCACGTGCTCGATGAATGCCTCGGGGAGCAGGACGTGGTGCGTCTCCACGTAGTGCGGGAGGTCCTGGCGCCATAGCCAGGCGCCGTCGGTGACCAGTGATGAGCAGCCCAGGGAGTGGCGGTGCGCGCTGCCGGTGATGACGTCGTGGCCCCCTTCCATGACGTCGATGAGGACGTGACCGGCGTCCAGGTAGGCCACCAGGTCCGCCTCGTCCGGCTCGCCGACGGGCTGAACGGCATCGCGGATGGGCCCGTTCGGCCGACCGGGGCGGTTGTCGAGTTCGTCGTAGAAGCCCAGCAATCCCAGCACGGCAGCTCCTTCAACGGTAGGCGTTTCCTCTGCTGTACCAGTGGGCGCGGCCACCGTTGATCATCGGTGTGTGAAGACAGAAGATCATGCGGTGGCCGCGGGTCACAGGGTAGACCCCGCCCGCTGGCAGGAGGCGTTCGAGGTCCTGATGGGCCGAATAGCTGGCCGGTTCGGGCGAGTCGAACCCCGGCGCCGGGTGAGGAGCTTGGTGCTGGGGCTGCTGTCGGACCTGCCGCGCAAGAACTTGCTGGAGCATCGTCGAGTGGGTCGGAGAGGCCACTCCGGACGGCATGCAGCACCTGCTGGGGCGAGCCAAATGGGACGCCGACGGTGTGCGCGACGATGTGCGCGCTTACGTACTGGAACATCTGCGCGATGAGGATGCGGTGCTGGTGGTCGACGAGACCGGCGACGTGAAGAAGGGCACCGCAACGGTCGGTGTCCAGCGTCAGTACACCGGCACCGCCGGACGCATCGAGAACAGCCAGGTCGCCGTCTACCTCGCCTACGCCACCGAGCAAGGGCACGCCGCGATCGACCGCGAGCTCTACCTCCCTCGTTCCTGGACCCAGGACCCCGAGCGCTGCCGGGCAGCAGGCATCCCCGCCAGATGTGCCGCCGGATCCCGTCCCGGCCGACCACCGGTGTCCGCTGCAGCACCACCACGGTGGACTCCCGCTGGCCTTCCTGCACCAGGGACTCCACCAGGTCGTAGGAACGCAGCCGCGCCCGCCGCTGCAGCAACTCCGCGGCGTAGCGCTGCACCTCGCCGGCCACCTCCGCACGGACCTCCTCCGTGGTGAGCGCGGCTAGTGCTCTGACCGCATAGGTTGGCCGGTTTGGTGATCGTGGCGGTTGGATGGGTCGTGACGTCCGATCCGACCGCTGGAGGTGCGGTGGCCGAGCCTGTCCGGGTGCGCAGACTGACCGACCAGGAAGGGCAGAAGCTGCAGCAAATCGCGCGCCGGGGCAGCACCAACTCGGTGCGCTACCGGCGCGCGATGATGCTGCTGGCCTCGGCCGGCGGGAACCGGGTGCCCGTGATCGCCCAGCTGGTGCAGGCCGACGAGGACACCGTCCGGGACGTGATCCACCGGTTCAACGAGATCGGCCTGGCCTGCCTGGACCCTCGGTGGGCGGGAGGCCGTCCCCGCCAACTCAGCCCTGAGGACGAAGACTTCGTCATCCAGACGGCCATCACCCGCCCGGCCAAGCTCGGCCAGCCCTTCACCCGCTGGTCCCTGCGCAAGCTCGTCGCCTACCTGCGCAAAGTCCACGGCCGCGTGATCCGGATCGGCCGCGAGGCGTTACGCTGCCTGCTCGCCCGCCGCGGCATCACCTTCCAGCGCACCAAGACATGGAAGGAATCCCCGGACCCCGACCGCGAGGCGAAGCTGGACCGGATCGAGGAGGTCCTCGACCGCTTCCCCGACCGGGTCTTCGCCTTCGACGAGTTCGGCCCGCTCGGGATCCGTCCCACCGCGGGCTCTGGCTGGGCCGAGCAGAATCGTCCCGACCGGCTGCCCGCCACCTACCACCGCACTCACGGCGTGCGGTACTTCCACGGCTGTTACTCGGTCGGCGACGACACCCTGTGGGGCGTCAACCGCCACAGAAAGGGTGCCGCCAACACGCTGGCCGCGCTGAAGTCGATCCGCGCTGCCCGGCCAGACGGCGCCCCGATCTACGTGATCCTGGACAACCTGTCCGCCCACAAAGGCGCCGACATCCGTCGCTGGGCGGGGAAGAACAAGGTCGAGCTGTGCTTCACCCCGACCTATGCATCCTGGGCGAATCCGATCGAAGCCCACTTCGGACCGCTGCGGCAGTTCACCATCGCCAACTCCCACCACCCCAACCACACCGTCCAGACCCGGGCACTGCACGCGTACCTGCGCTGGCGCAACGCCAACGCCCGCCACCGTGACGTCCTGGCCGCCGAACGCAAGGAACGCGCCCGCATCCGCAGCGAGAAAGGCATCCGCTGGGGTGGACGTCCCCTCAAGACCGCAGCGTGAGCGCACTTTCAACCCAGTGCACGGCTCCTCGTGAAAGGCTGGGAGCATGTTGGGTGGACCGTCTGAGAACCCAGAACTCTGGGCCTTCCTGGAATCACTGCACCGCGGCGAACTCCTTTCCGGCACCGTCACGGCGATCGAACGGTTCGGTGTGTTCGTGGCGCTGGACGACGGTCCCGACCATCCGGTCTTCCCCGGCGTCGGATTCATCTCCTTCGCTGAACTGTCCTGGCGGCGTTTCGAGGCAGCCTCCGACGTCGTGCAGATCGGACAGCGCCTCTCATGCGAGTTCCTCCAGTTCGACACGTGGAACCTGGAGGCCAGACTGTCCTTGAAAGCCACACAGCCGGACCCCTTTGAGGTATTCGCCGACACCATCGCGGTGGGGCAGAAGCTCCCTGGCCAGGTCACCAAGCTGATCCCGTTCGGCGTCTTCGTCCAGGTCGCCGACGGAATCGAGGGACTGGTGCACCTGCGAGAGCTCGCCTGGACACCGGTGGAGACTCCATCAGATGTCGTCCAGGTAGGCGACAAGATCACGGTGGTCGTCACCGATATCCACCGAGAGCGACGCAGGATAGCCCTCTCCCGACGACAAGCCTCATCCGCCGGCGTGTGATGCGCTGCCTTCCTGCGACAGATCCCTTGCACGAGTGTTCCTGAACGTCTGCTCAGTCACAGGAAGCACCCTCGCCAGGCCGGTGAACCTTTGCGGTCAGAGCA
>NZ_JBJZOM010000019.1:0-101814 GCF_047200695.1 Streptomyces callyspongiae | reverse complement strand
GTCGGCGGGGTTCTGCTCTTTCGCCTTGCGGCGTGTCCACCACATTAGAGGATTTCCCGTCCCGACTCAAAATCGAGCCGGCCGGGAGAAATTCCGGCATGCCGAAATCGCCCCGCAAGGGGAATCGCACTCACACAGTGGGCGCCGCACACAGCGGCAAGAGGAGTCACCCGGAGACACAACGTCCCCGCGGCAACCCGAAGAACTCTACGGACCGCGTTCGCCGGTGTCAACCATCCTCCGGTGAACGATCGGATCGTTCCTGACGGATGCTCAGCCCGCAGCCGCCGGCCTGCCGTTCAGGCGTCCTCCGGCAGCGCGAACTCGCACCACACCGCTTTCCCGCCGCCCTGGGTCCGGCGGGACCCCCAGGTGGAGGCGATGGTGGCGATGACCGAGATGCCTCGTCCCGCCTCGTCGACCGGGTCGGCCCGGCGGCGCCGGGGCAGATGGTCGTCGCCGTCCGTGACCTCGACGATCAGACGGCGGTCGGTGCGGCGCAGTCGCAGCCGCATCGGCGGCGTGCCGTGCTGCAGCGAGTTGGCGACGAGCTCGCTCGCGGCCAGCACCCCGAGATCCTGCACCTCCACCGGGAAGCGCCACGAGCTGAGCACCCCCGAGGCGAAGGCCCTGGCACGCGGAGCGGCCTCGGTGCCGCCGAGCAGATCGAGGGCGGCCCCGCGGAACAGCTCCGCCTCCTGGTCACTGCGTTCCGGGTGCTGCAGGACCAGGACCGCCACGTCGTCGTCGTGCTCGGCCGTGATGCGCAGCGCACGGAGCATCCGCTCGCAGATCACCTGCGGCGGCCCCGTGGCTCCGGCGAACGCCTCCTCGAGCGCGTGGAGTCCGTCGTCGATGTCCGCGTCGCGCCGCTCGACCAGGCCGTCCGTGTAGAGCAGTGCGGTGGCTCCCTGCTCGAGGGGCACCGACCCCGAGGAGTGCAGCCAGCAGCCGGTGCCCAGCGGTGGACCCGTCGGGTCGGTGGCGGGCCGCACGACACCGTCGGCGCCGCGCACCAGGATCGGGAGGTGGCCGGCGGAGGCGTAGTGCAGCAGCCCCTCGTTCGGATCGTGCACGGCGTAGACGCAGGTGGCGATCTGACTCGCGTCGATCTCCGAGGCGAGTCCGTCCAGCAGCTGCAGCACCTCGTGCGGCGGCAGGTCGAGGCGTGCGTACGCGCGCACGGCGGTGCGCAGCTGTCCCATGACCGCCGCCGCCCGGACGCCGCGGCCCATCACGTCGCCGATGACCACAGCGGTGCGGCCCGCGCCGAGCGTGATGACGTCGTACCAGTCGCCGCCGACCGCGGCGTCCGTGCCGCCGGGCTGGTAGGTGGCCGCGACGCGGAGTTCGTCGGGCTGCTCCAGTTCCTGCGGCAGCAGGCTCCGCTGCAGGGTGACGGCTGCCTCGCGCTGCCGCCGCTCGCTGTTGCGCACCCGTTCGGCCGATTCGACCTGGTCGGTGACATCGGCGGCGAAGATGAGGACCCCACCATCCTCCGCGGCGGCGACGGGCGTGCAGGTGAACGTGTAGTAGGCGGTGCGGCGCGGTCCGCCGACCGGTGTCACCCGGCGCGACTTCACGGTGCGGGGCCTGCCGCTGCGGAGCACCTGGTCCATGAGGGGGAGCAGTCCCAGCTCCTGCAGCTCGGGCAGTGCGGTGCGGGCCGGTTCGCCGAGGGGGCGGACGCCGAACACCTCGGCGTAGGCGTCGTTGACGTAGGCGATGCGATGGTCGGGGCCGTGGACGACGGCCGCGAGCGCGGGCACGGGGCCGAGGAGGTCGTGGACGGTGAGGGCCTCGACGGCACCCGGCAGCCCCGACGGAGGTGCGGCCGTCGTGCCGTCACCGCTCTCCGAGGCGGACCGTGCGGCGGGGACCGCGTCGGACCGCGGACCGGACGGCTGTCGCGTTCTCGTGCGCTTCGCCGCCTGGGCGGCGGCGGCCGTACGCCGCTGAGTGCCGGGCAGTCGGGCGCTCCAGCGCGTGAAGTTCACGTCGTCCGAATCCTCGCATCCGTCCTGTGCGCCGCCGCGCGGGACGGTACGGCGCCGGTGTCCTGTCGCCTTCGAGGCGACCGGTCGTCACTGTGCGCCGGTGCCGCCCTCACCCATGGTCACACGTCGGGGGCGGCCCGCCGCACCGACACCCGTCCGGACGCGCCGGACGGCCGCTCGCGCGTCGTGTCGCCCCCGTGCGCGGTGCGTTCAGCCCGCTTCCGGGCGGCGGCCCGTTCCTGCCGCCAGTTCGAACTCCGCCCTGGGGTGTTCGAGCGAGCCCAGGGAGACGATCTCTCTTTTGAAGAGTCCGGAGAGCGTCCACTCGGCGAGCACCCGCGCCTTGCGGTTGAAGGTCGGCACCCGGCTCAGGTGGTACGCGCGGTGCATGAACCAGGCAGGGTAGCCCTTCAGCTTGCGCCCGTACACATGGGCGACGCCCTTGTGCAGTCCGAGGGAGGCGACCGAACCGGCGTACGAGTGGCGGTAGTCGGTCTCCTCGCCGCCCGTCAGGGCCGCGGCGAGGTTGTCGGCGAGCACCCGCGCCTGGCGCACGGCGTGCTGGGCGTTGGGCGCGCACTCCGGTACGGCGGCACCGTCGGCGGCCGCGCCTCCGGAGGCGGCCAGGTCCGGGACGGCTGCCGCATCGCCGGCCGCCCACGCGTGGTCGGTGCCGTGCACCCGCAGTCGGGCGGTGCAGCGGATCCGGCCGCGGTCGTTCAGGGGCATGCCGGTCGCGGCGAGGATCGGGTGGGGTTTGACGCCCGCGGTCCACACCAGGGTGCGGGCCGGGTGGCGCGAGCCGTCGCTGAGCACCGCCTCCCGCCGCTCGCAGCTCTCCAGCCGTGTCTCGAGCCGGACGTCGATGTTGCGGCCGCGCAGCTCGCGGAGGGCGTAGCGGCCCATCTCCGCACCGACCTCGGGGAGAATGCGGTCGCTCGCCTCGACCAGCAGGAACTTCAGGTCCTCCGGTTTGAGGTTGTGGTAGTAGCGGCAGGCGTAGCGGGCCATGTCCTCGAGTTCGGCGAGGGCCTCCACGCCGGCGTAGCCGCCGCCGACGAACACGAAGCGGAGGGCGGCGTCGCGGATGTTCGGGTCCCGGGTCGAGGACGCGATGTCCAGTTGTTCGAGGACGTGGTTGCGGAGCCCGATGGCCTCCTCCACGCTCTTGAAGCCGATGCCGTGCTCGGCCAGTCCCGGTACGGGCAGCGTGCGGGAGATCGAGCCGGGGGCGAGGACGAGTTCGGTGTAGGGGATCTCGATGTCGCCCGAGCCCTCCTCCTCCGTGGCGAGCGTCCGGACGGCGGCGCGGCGCTCGCCGTGGTCGAGGGCGGTGACCTCTCCGACGACCAGCCGGCAGTCCGGCAGCGTGCGGCGCAGCGGGACGACGACGTGGCGCGGCGAGATGGAGCCGGCGGCCGCCTCGGGCAGGAACGGCTGGTACGTCATGTAGGGCTCGGGGTCGACGACGACGACGTGGACGTCGTTCCGCCTGATGGACTGCTTGAGCCTCCGCTGCAGGCGCAGCGCCGTGTACATGCCGACGTAGCCGCCGCCGACGACGAGAATGCGCTGGGGTTCCTTCGTCACTCGTCCATGACGCACCCGGGTCCGGTGGTTTGTCCACAGGTCCGCGCGGATTGCGTGACGCCGGACGGGTGAAGGACCGCTCGCCCCTCCTCGCCGCCGCGGGACGGGGGCGCAGAGGGGACCGTTCGTGCGCCGGGCGTGCGAGGGGCGGAAGGGTGATTCCTCTTCTCTCCTGACGTGGGCTCAACTATGTTCGTCACCGGACGGGTGCGGTGAGCGACCGGAAGGGCCGCACTCACGACCACAACGGGGCGGGGGTCTCCTCGGGAGACCATCACCGGGGGATTTTTCATGAGTACTGAGGGGATTCAGGACACCTCTTCGCGCGTTGCGCCGCTGCGGGTCGATGCGCGGCGGAATCTGGAGCACGTGCTGCGTGCGGCGCGCGAGGTCTTCGGGGAGCTGGGGTACGGCGCGCCGATGGAGGACGTGGCGCGGCGTGCGCGCGTCGGGGTGGGCACGGTGTACCGGCGCTTCCCGAGCAAGGACGTCCTCGTCCGGCGGATCGCGGAGGAGGAGACGGCGCGGCTCACCGAGCAGGCGCTGACGGCGCTCGGCCAGGAGGACGAGCCGTGGTGCGCGCTGGCGTGCTTCCTCCGCACCTCGGCGGCGTCGGGAGCCGGCCGGCTGCTGCCGCCGCAGGTGCTGCGGGCGGGCGGGCTGCCCGGGAGCGGCGAGGCGCCCGTGCCCGGGGCGTGGACGGTTCCCGGCCCGCGCGGGGGCGGCGGTGAGCGGGTCGTGGAGACGCCGTTCGACGACCTGGACGTTCGGGGCGGGGACGCCCCGGGCGGGCACGTGGCGGAGTCGGGCGGAGTGCATCCGGCGTGTTCCGAGGACGCGGGCGGTCCGGTGGTGGGGGAGCTTCTGGCGGTCGTGGGGCGGCTCGTGGAGCGCGCTCGCGCCGCGGGCGAGCTGCGGGACGGCGTCACCGTCGGCGACGTGCTGCTGGTGATCGCCACGTCGGCTCCCGCACTGCCGGACTCGGCCCAGCAGGCCGCCGCCTCGGAGCGGTTGCTGAACATCCTGCTGGAGGGGCTGCGTACCCGGAGATGAGCGGTCACGTCCCGCGTCCTGGTCGATTACCCGGAAGAGTGAAGGCCTTCCGGGTGAACGGCTTCCCGTCGCGCCACTCGTGGCACGCTGTGGCGGTGTTGCGAGGCGAAGCCCGGGACGGGGGCGTACAGGATGGCTGCTGACGGGCGGGGCGAGGCCCCGGGCCCGGGGCGAGGTGGGGACGCGGCGTCGGGGAAGGCGTCGGGGTCGGGCCGTTCGGCCCGCCGGGAGCGGGCGCCGCAGGTGCCGGGGCAGGGTGGTCCGGTGTCGGGCGGGCGGCGGCGCCGGGCCGCGAGCGACCGCTCCTCGCGGGACGTTCCGCGGCAGCGGCGCTCCGGCCGGGAGACGGTGGACGGGGCGCTGTCCGACGACGTCCTGCTGCGGCGGATGCGCGAGGGCGACAGTTCGGCCTACGAGACGCTGTACCGGCGCCATGCCTCGGCCGTGCGCCGGTACGCGGCAACCTGCTGCCGCGACACCCACACCGCCGAGGACCTCACCAACGAGGTGTTCGCGCGGACGCTGCAGGCGGTCCGTTCCGGAGCGGGTCCCGTCACGTCGGTGCGCGCCTATCTGCTGACGTCGGTGCGGCGGGTCGCGGCGGCGTGGGTGCGGACGGCCAAGCGGGAGCGGCTCGTCGAGGACTTCGCGGTGTTCGCCGAGGCCGTCTCGGGTGCTTCGGCCGCCTCGGAGGAGGACACCCTGTCGCCGGGCGCGGACGTCCGGGCGATGCATGAGGCGGACCGGACGCTGGTGGTGCAGGCGTTCCGCAGCCTGCCGGAGAAGTACCGGACCGTGCTCTGGCACACGGCCGTCGAGCAGGAGTCGCCGAAGCAGGTCGCGCCGCTGCTGGGGTTGTCGGGCAACGCGACGGCCGTTCTCGCGCACCGGGCGCGGGAGAAACTGAAGCAGGCCTACCTGCAGGCGCATGTGCAGCGGGCGGTGGAGGCGGGCGGGGAGTGCGCCCGCCACGCGGACCGGCTGGGCGCGTACGCCCGGGGCGGGTTGCGCATGCGGGCGGAGCGCGGGCTGCGGAAGCACCTGGAGAGCTGCGCCTCGTGCCGGACGGCCGCGGCCGAGGTCGGCGATCTCAACGCGCAGATCCGCCTGCTGGTGCCGGTGGCCTTCCTCGGCTGGTTCGGTTCCGCCGGCGGGGCGAAGCTCCTCGGCCTGGTGGCCGGGAGCGGCGCCGCCGCCGGGACGGGAACGGCGGCTGCCGGCGGCGCGGGCGCGGCGGCCGAGGGCGCGAGCACCCCGGTGAAGATCGGCATCGCCGCGGGAGTGGCGACCGCGGCCGGGGTGGCGGTGGCCTTCGCGCTCATCGGAGCGGATGCGCCGCAGTCCGCTCCGCGTGCCGCACCGTCGTCGGCGCCGGCCGCCCCGGAACCGCAGCCCACGCGGGAGCCGGAGCCGTCCGAGCCGAGTGAGCAGCCGCCCGCGGTGCCGCCGCCCGCGCCGAAGCCGACGGCGCGGCAGGCCGCGGAGCCGGAGCCGACCGTGCCGTCGTCCCCTGCACCGGTGCGCCCGGCACCGGCGACGCCGACGCCGGATGCCTCTCCCTCGTCGGAGCCGCCGCCTCCGGCACCGACGCGGGAGTTCCGGCTGGACGCGTTGTCGTGGGACGTCCGGCGCCCCGGTACCGCGGGCGGGCCGCCGACGATCCGCACCGAGGACAGCAGTTGGTTGTGGCAGCGGTACGGGGCGGTGCGCACGGGCGGGCGCACGTTCCGGTCCGGGGTCACGGTGTCGGCGCGCTCGTCGGTGACGGTCGACCTGAACCGCACCTGCACCGCGTACGACGGGTGGGCCGGAATCGATGCGCTCACCGTCGGGGACCGGTCGGTCCGCTTCACCGTTCTGGGTGACGGTGCGGCGTTGTGGCGGTCGCCGGTCGTCGGGAGTGGGGACCGCCCGGTGGCCGTGCACGTCCCGCTGGCGGGTGTGGAGACGGTGCGGCTGGTGGTGGAGCAGGCCGAGGCGCGGGACGGCGGTGCCGTCGGCGGCCCGGCCGGCGGTGCGCTCGGCGGTGCCACCACCCTGGCGGACTGGGCCGACGCGGCGTTCCGCTGCCGCTGAGCGGGACGGGCCGCGCCCGCTTGCCGTGCCGTGCGGCGGCGCAGCTCAGAGCAGCGGGCGCGGGGGCGCCGCGGTGACGACGGCGTCGGCGGCGCGGCGGCGGGGTGCGTCCGCCCCCGTCCAGCAGCTGCCGCGGCGGGCGAGGAGCCGGCGGAGCCACAGTTCCGTGGACACCAGGTCGGCGAGGCCGTCGAGGGGCACGCGTTCCCCGTCGGCGGCCGCACGCAGCGCGCGGCGGACCACGCGGGCCTCGACCAGGCCGGCGTCGGCGAGCAGCGGTGCCGCGAACAGGTCCGCGATCCGGTCGGCCGCCGCGCGCAGCCCAGCGCGGGCGGAGGCCTGCTGCGAGGCGTGCGAGGGGGCGCCCCAGCCGTCGGGGAGGTCGTGGACGCCCGCGCCGGCGAGGACGTCCCGCAGCACCGATGCGCGGGCGCCGGGCCGGACCCGGATGGCCTCGGGCAGGTCGCGGCAGGCGCGCACGACCTGGTTGTCGTAGAAGGGGGTGTGGAGGCGCTGGTTGCGGATCTCCGCGGCCTGTTCGAGGACCCGGTGGTCCGCTGCCCGGCGGGCCAGGGCCGCCCGGGCCCGCCGTTCTCCGGGGCGTTCGACGATCGGCCGTGCCCGCGCCGCCGCCTCCAGCAGGAGGGACACCTGGGCCAGCGCTTCCCCGGTCATCCAGCGCGCGGCCGGTCCGGGGCGGCACCAGGTGAGGGCCGCCAGGGACAGTTCGAGTGCACCGGTGCCGCCGTCGGCGGCTCCGTGGGCGCCGCCGGCGAACCGTCCGTCGCGCAGCTGGGAGGCGACCGCTTCGACCCCGTCGCGGTACGGCGTCCGGGCCAGTCTGCGCGCGGAGCGGTAAACGGTGAGAGGCACCAGGGCGGAGCGTCCGGCACCGGTGGCGGCGGGTGGGGGAGGCGCGTCGGCACTGCCGTTGCGGGCACGGTCCGCTTCCGCGGCCCGGCGGACCGCTCGGAGGGCGGCACGTTCGGCGCCCTCGGCCCGTGCCAGTGCTGCGGCGGGCCGCAGCAGGTGCCGCCGGCGGCGGTCGAGCAGCAGGTCGGCGAGGCGTGCCGGGTGGGCGTCGAGGACTTCCCGGGCGCCGAGTCCGAGAAGGTGGTCGGCGCTGCCTGCGGCCAGCCGCCGGCGGTGCCGGGCGGCGGCGACGAGCGACGGGCCGGGCTCGTCGGTGAGGGGGCCGTTCTCGGCGGCTTCCGCCAGGTCCGCGTACGGCAGGCAGTCCTCGCCGCCGGTGACGACGAGGTGGTGCAGCCGCGGGTTCCGGGCGAGTTCGCCGGCCCGTTCGATCTCCGCCCGGCGGCCCTCGCCGGCGGCGGCCGGCGTCATGTCGTTGAAAGTCACGGCGAGCAGGCGTTCCCCGGCGGTGGCGGTGCCGGTGCCGGGGACGGTCCCGGGCATGCCGGGCAGTCCGGCGGCGAGCAGGGCGAGCGTCGCGGAGGCCGGTCCGCCGGAGAGGTCCGCGCCGACGCCGGGGACGGGGCCACCGCGGGCGGCGCGCCGGTCGCCGGGGCCCATGCCGGGGACGGGCCCGGGGTCGCGGTCCGTGTCCGGGGCGATGTCGTGCTCCGAGGCGTGCCGCGGCGCCGCGAGCCGGGCGCGCACCGCGGCGACCAGGGCGTCGCGCACGCCTGCCACGGCGAGGTCCGCGTCGAGGGGTGTCGAGGCGACGGCGAGGGAGGTGCGGGGTTCGTAGTCGGCGATCTCCCTGCTGCCGTCGCGCAGGATGAGGGCATGGCCGGGCGGCACTCTGCGTACTCCGGCGTACGGGGTGCCGTCGCCGAGCGCCTCGGGTGCGTCGGGGCAGGCGAGCAGTGCCGCGAGGTGGGTGATGTCGAGTTCCGCCTCGACGAGGTCGGCGAGCGGGAGGGCGGCGGTGGCATAGGCCGTGCCGCCCGCCCAGGAGGTGTGGAACACCGGCCGGGCCCCGGCCAGGTCGGCGGGCACGGTGAGTCGCCGGCCGACGCGGGCGACCACGGTGTGGCTGCCGGGCCACGCGGTCAGGTGGCGGAAGGCGCCGCCGCGGGCCGCGTACAGGCCTGCGCGGAGTTCCTCGTCGGACGCGCCGCAGCTGCCGAACACGGCGAGCCGGTCGCCGGACTCGCCGTGGACGATGCGGATCTCGTCGGGGCGCCAGTCGCCGACCGCCCAGAGCGGGTCGGGCTCACCGGGGCCTCCCCACAGGAGTCGTCCCCCGATGGGGCGTACCGTTTCTCCGCTCATTCCGTCCGGTACGCCCGCAGGTCCGCCGCGGCGAGGGCCGGTGTCCGGGCCTGCGACGGCGCCCCGCGACCGCACCGCGGAACTGCTCCACCCCACCAACCACCGCATCGCCCCGCCTCCCCCGTTGGGTGCCTGCTCGAACAGCGCTTCCGGGCCGCGGGTTTCGCACGAGGAAGGCCGCGGTCGGCGTCTGTTCCGACCATGCTGCCACGCCGTGGGCCCGACGGTGGCACACAACGGGCGCACGGGAGGGTGAGGTGCCCCGGGCGTGCGCCGGGTGTGCGGTACGGGGCATCAGGCGGTACGGGGCGTCAGGCTGGGGTCTTCAGAAGGGGACGGGCGCGTTCCCGCAGCTCCACGACCCGTGGTTCGTTCCCGTACGGTTCGAGCCGCCGCAGCAGGTCGCGTACGTACTCGGTGGTGCGGACGGAGGAGATGCGCCCCGCGACCTCGACGGCCAGGGCCCCCGCCTCGCAGGCGGCGTCCAGGTTCCCGGACTCCAGTTCCGCCACCGCGGAGACGACCAGGCGTAACCCGTGCGAGCGCACGAACTCCTCCGTCGGCCGGGAGAGCGCCTTCTCGGTGAAACGGCGCGCCTGCAGCGGGGCCCTGAGGTCGCGGTAGCACTCGGCGGCGTCGGCGGCGAGCCGGTCGTAGGAGTAGAAGTCCAGCCAGGACGGGTCGGGATCGCCCGGGCGGGCCCGTTCGAGCCATGCCTCAGCGGCGGTGATGGCGGCTTCGCAGGCCTGCGGGTCGGAGGCCTTGGCCAGCGCGCGGGCCTCGACGAGGCGGAAGAAGCTCATGGTGCGGGCGGTGGCCAGCCCGCGGTTGCGTTCGAGCGCGGCCTGCGCGAGGTCGACACCGTCCTCGGCGAAGCCGCGGTAGGTGGCCTGCAGCGACATCGACGCCAGGACGTACCCCCCGAGGGGGACGTCGGCTGCCGCGCGGGAGAGCCGCAGGGCCTGGATGTAGTAGCGCTGCGCGGCCTCCTGCTGGCCGGTGTCGAAGGCCATCCACCCTGCGAGGCGGGTGAGTTCGGCGGTGGCCCGGCACAGGGCCCGCCCGACCTCGTCGGAGTAGGCCCCCAGCAGCAGCGGTGTCGCGTCGACGCGCAGGCACTCGGGGACCATGGACGAACGCCAGTCCCCGCCGCCGTACTTGGAGTCCCAGCGCCGGGCCTCGTCCGCTGCCTCGCGCAGTTTGGCGACGTCGGCGTGCCCGACCCGTATCGTCCGCGCCGGCGGGGACCTGCGGTCGCCGCGGGCGGCCGGAGCGCCCTCCGGGGCGGGCAGCTCACCACCGTGCACGGGCTGCGGGCCCTGCCGCGGCGGCTCCTCCGCTCCGGACCCGGGCTGCCGCGCGACCGTGGGGTCGGCCGGGGTGATGAGCCACCGCGACACGGGGGTCGCGTAGGCGGTCACCGCGAACGAGCCGGCCAACGTGTGCCACACGCCGCCGCGGCGCCCGCCGACGTCCAGGCGGTACAGGTCCGTCGCGGTCGTGACGGCACTGCGCACGTCCCGCGGGAAGGACAGCCCGACCTCGGGAGCGGGGTCGGCGTCCGCGAGGCCGATCTCGTGCAGCGGGACCGGTCGGCCGAGCTTGCTCCCTATCGCCGCGGCGATCAGGTGCGGGGCCGCTCCCTGCGGAACCATCCCCTTGGAGACCCAGCGCGCCACCGAGGTCTTGTCGTAGCGGAGGGTCAGCCCCCGCTTGGCACCCAGATCGTTGACCCTGCGCGCGAGGCCCGCGTTGCTGATTCCGGCGAGGGCGAGGACAGCGCCGAGCTTATCGTTCGGCCCGCGAGGCTCCCTGGACATGCGCGCACCCCTGACACAGCGACGGCCGCCTCCGGCGCAGGCGGGAGCGCCCGGGCCGCTCCGCGCGGCCGAGTGGCCGGACCCCGGGGCCCCTCCGCCGCGCCGGGGCGCGGAAAACAACTGCGACCCAGAGTAGTTCGCCGCATGCCTTCCGTTAAGAGGAGCGGCATCGGATGGCGGGATTCATGCCGGTAACAGCGGGATCGGGGCTGGTTGCGGAGGGTGGCCCGGTGCCGGGGTCCGGCACCGGCGCACAGCCACCGGAATGGTGCGCCCCGGAACGGCCCGCGGGCCCCTCGCGCGGGTCACCCCGCCGACAGCCCCGGAGAACGGGGCGGGTGCCGGCCCCGGTTGCACCGGCGACCGGCACCCGGCGCGGCGGCAGGCCGGGACCGCGCGGGCCGTGGATCTGGCCGAAATGCCACGGGTCGAATCCCCGGGCATATTCCCCCGCCCCCGCCGTCGCCCCCTCGCGTCGCGCGGCGTTTCCGGACCGGGAGGGCGGAGCACGCATCGACGCCGCATCCGCGGGTCATGATGAAGACGTGTCCCGACGATCATCGCTTCCCGCCCACGACTGCGACGTCCTCGTCGTCGGCGCCGGCATCGTCGGCCTGTCGACGGCCCACGCACTGACCCGCGCCGCGCCCGGCACCCGGGTGACCGTTCTCGAGAAGGAGGACGGACCGGCGCGCCACCAGACGGGACGGAACAGCGGAGTGATCCACAGCGGCATCTACTACCGCCCCGGCTCCCTCAAGGCGCGGTACGCCACCGAGGGCGCCGCCGAGATGGTGAGGTTCTGCGCCGAGCACGACGTGCCGCACGAGGTGACCGGCAAACTCATCGTCGCCGTCGACCGCGGGGAACTGCCGCGGCTGCACGCGCTGGTGCAGCGAGGGCGGGAGAACGGCATCCCGGTGCGCGAGCTGGGGCCCTCCCAACTCGCGGCGTACGAACCGCACGTACGCGGCGTCGCCGCCATCCGTGTCGGCACCACCGGGGTGTGCGACTTCCGCGCCGTCGCCGCGACGCTGGCGCGGCTGGCGGGCCGGGCGGGCACGGAGGTGCGGTACGGCTCGGAGGTCACCGCGATCGACCGCCGTGCAGGCAGCGGGGTCGCCGTGCGCACCTCCGACGGGGCCGTGCTGCGGGCGCGCGCCCTGGTCAACTGCGCCGGACTGCACTGCGACCGGCTCGCGCGCCTCGCGGGGGACGACCCGGGCATGCGGATCGTGCCGTTCCGCGGCGAGTACTTCTCGCTCGCCCCCGAACGCGGCGGCCTCGTGCGCGGCCTGGTGTACCCGGTGCCGGACCCGGCGTTCCCGTTCCTCGGCGTGCATCTCACCCGCGGTGTCGACGGCGGCGTCCACATCGGCCCCAACGCGGTCCCCGCCCTGGCCCGGGAGGGCTACGGACGGGCGACGCTGCGGCCCCGCGAGCTCGCCGGGACGCTGGGCTACCCCGGTGCCTGGCGGATGGGACGGCGCCACTGGCGGTACGGCGCGGGTGAACTGCACCGCTCGCTGTCGCGCCGCGCCTTCACCGCGGCGGTGCGCAGGCTGCTGCCCGACGTGACGGCCGCGGACCTGCTGCCGGCCCCTGCGGGTGTCAGGGCGCAGGCGGTGCTGCCGGACGGCACCCTGGTGGACGACTTCCTGTTCGCCGAGTCGCCCCACACCGTGCACGTGCTGAACGCGCCCTCGCCCGCCGCGACCGCCTCGCTGCCGATCGGGAGGGAGATCGCGTCCCGCGTCCTGGCCGCAGCCGCCCCGCGCATCCCGGCGAACGTCTGACAGGAGGCGTCCGAGGGGCGGCGGCGTGCGCGGACCGGGCCGCAGGCCGGGCACCCCGGGGCCCCGGTGCGGGCTCGCGGCGACCGTAGAATCGGAGGCACTGTGTCCGAGAATGCCTCCACTCCCAGCCCGCAGTCCGGTACGCCCCTGTTCAACCCGGGCGCCGGCCCGGCCGCCGATCCCGCCGGCTCGCACCACGAGCGGCGCATCCGCAGCTTCCAGCCGCGCCGGAGCCGTGTCACGCACGGCCAGCGCAAGGCCCTGGAGCGGTGGTGGCCGGAGTGGGGCCTCGACATCGACGGGCTGGCGAAACTCGACCTCGGACGGCTCTTCGACACCCTTCCGCCGGAGGCGCCGATCGTCTGCGAGATCGGTTTCGGCATGGGGGAGGCGACGGCCCGGATGGCGGCCGACGACCCCGGGACCGGCATCCTCGCCGTCGACGTGCACACCCCGGGCCAGGGCAATCTGCTGCGGCTCGCGGAACGGAACGGGCTGACCAACATCAGGGTCGCCAACGGCGACGCGATCATCCTGCTGCGGGAGATGCTGGAGCCGGAGTCGCTGTCGGGCCTGCGCATCTACTTCCCCGATCCGTGGCCGAAGGCACGGCACCACAAGCGGCGCATCGTGCAGCCGGAGTTCCTCGACCTCGCGGCCGTACCGCTCGCCCCCGGCGCTCTCGTCCACCTCGCGACGGACTGGGAGCCGTACGCGGAGCAGATGCTGGAAGTGCTGACGGAGCACCCGGCGTTCGAGAACACCCGCGAGGACGGCGGGTTCTCGCCCCGCCCCGGGGCGCGGCCGACCACGCGCTTCGAGACGCAGGGGCTGCGCAAGGGACACGTGGTGCGCGACCTGGTGTTCCGCCGCGTGTGAGACCGCCGTGCGGCCTCCGTGCCGTCCCGCGCGGCGACGCCCGCGACGGGCAGCCGGGCCGGGCGCCTCCTCCCCGGACGACGGGCCCGAAACCCGAAGATCGAACACGAGTGCCCGGTTGCGCAGTTACTGTCGAGTCCGTGCATCACGAGCCCGACAGACCCGACACGTCCGCTCCGCCGTCCCGCCCGTCCGGCACCCGGCCACCCGTTCAGGAGACACCTCCGCAGGCCGGCCCGCTCCCCGAGCCGCACGCCGCCCCCGCGGACGACCGCACGCCACCCCGGTTCCCCGCGATGCCGGCCTCGCCCGCAGAGTGGCGCTACCGGCCGCCGCGGACACCGTCCTGGTGGCACCGCCACAGCCGCCTCATCCGGGTGCTCACCGTCACCGTGCTGCTGGCCCTCTGCGGCGTGGCGATCCTGCTGCTGGTACGGGAGCGGACAGGTACGGCGGGCCTGGCCGTGGGCCTGGCCCTGGCCGTCCTCCCGGTGCCGATGCTCTTCGCCGGGTTCCGCTGGCTCGACGGGGTGGAGCCGTCGCCGTTGAGCCATCACCTCTTCGCCTTCGGCTGGGGCGCCTGCGCCGCCACACTCATCGCGCTGTTCGCCAACACGTTCGCCACCGCCTGGCTGAGCGGATCCCTGACCGGCGCACCCGATGCCGACGTGCTCGGCGCGACCGTCGTCGCGCCCGTCGTGGAGGAATGCGCGAAGGCCGTCCCCGTGGTGCTGCTGTTCCTCTTCCGCCGGCGCCACTTCACCGGCGTCGTGTCCGGCATCACGATCGCCGGCATGACGGCCGCCGGGTTCGCGTTCACCGAGAACGTCCTGTACCTCGGCCGCGCCTACGGCATGGACACCACCGGCGACCTGCCCTACGAGGCCGGACCGTCCGCCACCGCCGCGACGTTCGTGGTCCGCATCCTGCTGTCGCCCCTCGCCCACCCGCTGTTCACGGGCCTCACGGGCGTCGGATTCGGGATCGCCGCCGCGCTGCCGCACCGACGTCGGCGCCTGCGGCCGGTGCTCCCCGTAGCGGGCCTGCTGACCGCCGTCCTGCTGCACGCGATATGGAACGGCGCGGCCTCGCACGCCTCGTCGCTGTTCCTCGTCGTGTACGCCCTGTTCATGATGCCGGTCCTCGGCACCCTGGCCTGGCTGGCGATCTGGTCCCGCCTGGGCGAACTCCGCACCGTCCGCACGACCCTGCGCAGCTACGTGGCCGCCGGGTGGCTCACTCCCCCCGAGGCGTGGGCGCTGGGCACCCCCCGCGCCTGCGCACTGGCCCGCACCCTGGCACGCCAGGGGCGCGGGCCGGAGGCGGCACGCGCCGTCGCGGAGTACGTCCACTTCGCCAGGTCCCTCGCACTGCTGCGGGCACGCGCCGAACGCGGCACCACGGTCTCCGACTTCCGCGCCCGCGAGCACGAACTCCTCCACCACCTGTGGCAGCGGCGGCCGTCGGCCGCGCCACCCACGCAGCGCGCCGCCGTGGCGCTGGCGCGCCGCCCGGTGCCGCCACCGGTGCCTCCGCAGCGGCCCGGAGGGCCGCCGGGGCACGCGCCGCGGTACACCCCTCCCCGACGGTACGGGCGGGGGCCGGGCGGGTCGCCCGAACCGTACGGTCCCCGCACCGGCGGGTCCCCCGGGCCGTACGGGGGCGGGCGCCCGCCCTTCGGCCAGCTCTGAGCCCGGGCGCCCGGACCGTACGGTCCGGCAGCCGGAACGGGAGCAGCACCGTCAGCCCGACAGCGTGCCCGCGACCGCCACCTCCGTCCCGGCGAGGCCGACGGAGCAGAACACTGTGACGTCCTCTGCCCGTTGCCGCACCCGTTCCTCTCCCGCGAGGACCGCACCGAGCGAGGCGATCGGACGGCCGTGGAAGACGTGCGGCTCGGGATAGGCGCCGAGCTGCGCCGGGGAGTCCGTCACCGTCACGGCCGCGCGGTCCGCCAGTTCCACGGGCACCTCGTGCCGTGCGGTCGTCTTCGGGCCGAGCGTCGTCAGGTGCGTGCCGGGCTCCAGCCACTCGGCCCGGAGCACGGGCACCGGGCTGGACGTCGCCACGAGGACGACGTCCCGGCCCCGTACCGCGGTCTCCGCCCCGTCCACCGCGCGCACCGGCAGTCCCCACGCGCGCTCCGCGCGCCGCGCGAAGTCACGGGCGGCGGCGGGGCGGCGCGTCGCGACCACGACCTCCGCCACCGGCCGCACGGCGCGCAGCGCCCACAGCTGGGCCCATGCCTGTGCCCCGGCGCCGATCAGACCCACCCGCACCGGCCCGGGCCGCGCACACGCGTCCACCGCCACCGCACCGATCGCCCCGGTGCGCCGCACGCCCAGCTCCTGCCCGTGCACCACGGCGCGCAGCGCGCCCGTCGCCGAGTCCCACACCGCGACGAGCTGTTCGGCCGCCCCGGCCGCGTCGTACGCACGGAAGCCGTGCAGGCCCGGCCGGCCGCGGAGACGTCCGGCGGTGAACACCAGATCGCTCTCCCCGAGCGGAGCCCGCGCCCGGGGCGGCGCGTCGAGGTCTCCGGCGTGGTGCGCGAGCAGCGCATCCCGCACCGCCCGGACGGCGGTCGCGGGATCGAGGCGGGCACGGACGTCCTCGTCACCGAGCAGCAGCGGAGTCATGAGGGCCAGGGTGACCGGCAGCGGTGCGGAACGCATCGGTCCTGCGGCGCAGACGCGTATCCGCCGGGCGGCCGAGGTCCTCGGGCCGTTGCGGTCCGGCGGCCCGTGGCCGGACGGATGCCGGCCGGGGCGGAGTCGCGCGGAGGTCGCACGGGGCGGGGTGCGGGATCATGCGCGTGGGGCCCCGTGGGCCCGGCCCGGAGAGCCCCGAGGAGAGGAGTGAGCATGGAGCACGCCCCCTACGGCGTACGCCCCGTCGGACGGGTCGAATCGCCGCTGACGGACCGTGCGTCCGCTCCCAAACAGCCGGACGAGGGGGCGCCGCCGGCCGTTGTGGTCCTCGCGGCGGAGTACCGGGAGGCCGCACGGGACCTGCGCCCGGGCGATGCCGTACTGGTCCTGACGTGGCTCGACCGCGCGGACCGCGAGGTGCTCACGGTGCATCCCCGCGGCCGGCCGGAGCGGCCCGAGACCGGCGTGTTCAGCACCCGCTCCCCCGACCGCCCGAACCCGGTCGGGCTGCACCGGGTCACGGTGACGGCCGTGGACGGCCCGCGGGTGCACGTCGACGCCCTCGATGCGCTGGACGGCACACCGGTGATCGACCTGAAGCCGGCCCGGGGCTGCCGTACGGGCCCGGCGCGGGGCGACGTCCCGGGCTAGGCTCGGGTGCCGTGGGACACGCGCGCACGACACATCCCGACGACGACGGCAGCCGCGACGGGCTCCCGCACGCCACGCGCCTGTGGGTCGAGAAGGTGCTGGGGCCGCGGGAACGCGTGACGGACGCCGTCGCACTGCACGGCGGTTCGACCTCCACGATGCGCAGACTGTCGGTCGTGGGCCGGGGCGGGGAACGGCAGCTGGTCCTCCGGTCGTTCACGCACCCCTTCTCCACTCGCCACGCGGTCGGCCTGCTCTCGCGCGAGGCGGCCGTCCTGCACCTGCTGGAGGACACCGACATCCCCGCGGCCGCGGTCCTGGCCGTGGACGCGGCCGCCGAGCACTGCGCCCACCCGTCCCTCCTGACGACCCTGCTCCCGGGGGCCGTACGCCTGACCGACCGCGGGGCCGGCCACCGCGCCGACCTGCTGGCCCGCCAGCTCCTGGGAATCCACCGGACGCGGGTCGCACCCGGGGCCCGGCCGCGCCCCTACCAGCCCTGGGCCGCACCGGAGAGCGTGGAGATCCCGCCGTCCACCTCGCGTCCCCGCCTCTGGGACCGGGCGGTGGACGTCATCCGCCGCGAACCGCCCAACCACGTCCCCCGCTTCCTCCACCGGGACTTCCACCCGGGCAACGTCCTGTTCACCGGTGACGGCGACACCTCGGTCGTCAGCGGCGTCGTGGACTGGGTGGAGACCTCGTGGGGCCCGGCGGACCTGGATGTCGCGCACTGCTGCACCAACCTCGCCCTGCTGCACGGCGTCCAGGAGGGCATGCGCTTCGCCGACCGGTACACCGGGGCGGGCGGCGCCCTCACCGGCGACCCCGCCGCCCACCTGTACTGGCGCCTCCTCGACGCGCTGAGTTTCGCCCCGGACGCCGGGAAGATCGCCGGCCCCTGGCACGACCTGGGACGCACCGACCTGACACCCGCGCTGCTCGGCCGACGCCTCGAGGACTACCTCCAGGCCTGCTTCGACCGGTACGGAGGAACGGAACGGAGCACACCGTGACGGAGGACGCCGGCACGGCAGCACCTCCCCGCGGTCCGACCATGTTCCTGAACGGCACCTCGAGCTCCGGGAAGTCCGGCATCGCGCGGGAACTCCTGGACGTGCTCGACCGGCCGTTCCTCCACACGCCTGTGGACAGGTTCCACGCCATGAGCACGGCGTGTACGACGTGGAGTGCGACACCTCGCAGGCGGATCCGCTCGCCTGCGCCCGGCACCTCGCGGAGTTCCTGCCCGCCCGCCTCTTCCCCACGGCGTTCCAGCGGCTGCGCCTCGCCGAGGAGACCGGGCGAACCCGCCTCAACCCCTCGGATCCTGCTGCTCCATGAGGTGTCGCACGGCGGGGACGTCCCCGTCGAGCCAGTCGACGGTGAACGCGTCCCGCGGTGCGAGCCAACGCAACGCATCGTGGTCCTGCAAGGGTTCGGGGGTGCCCGACAGGATGCGGGCGTGCCAGACGTGCAGGACGAGGGACCGGCCGAGCGGCCACGCTCCCGGCAGCCGCGCCCCGACGGCAGCCTCAATGCCGAGTTCCTCGCGCAGTTCGCGCACCAGCGCCTCCGGCTCCGACTCGCCCGGCTCGACCTTTCCGCCGGGCAGCTCCCACCTCCCGGCGAGTGCGGGCGGCGCGGTCCGGCGGGCGGCGAGAAGGCGTCCGCCGGACCGCAGTGCGGCGCCGACGACCACGCGCGGGCGGGACGTGTCGGTCATGGCGACACTCTAGATCCGCCCGGGATGCACGGGCGTTGTGCCGACAACCGGCGGCGCGCGTGGTCGTATCGCGGTACGCAGGCAGTATGGGCGGGGTCGTGGCCGTGGTGGGGACGCTGTCGGGAGCCGTCGTCACGCGCATACTGGCCGTATGCGGGTGGCGCTGATGACGGCCGGTTCGCGGGGAGACGTGGCCCCGTACACCGGGCTGGGGCACGGCCTGGCGGCGGCGGGCCATGAGGTGACGCTGGTGACGCACGCCCCCTTCCGTCCGCTGGTGGCCGGGGCCGGCGTGGGGTTCCACGCCTTGCCCGTCGATCCGCGGGCGGAGCTGACGTCGGAGTGGGGCCGGTCGCTGAACCGGAGCGCCACCGACGCCGGCAAGCTGGTGAAGCTGGCCCGCCGGGCGAGGGGGCTGGCACGTCTGGTGGCGGACGACCTGCTGGCCGCGGCGCGGCAGAACGACGTGCTGCTGCTGTCGAGTTCCGCCGCACCGCTGGGGTGCGTGCTGGCGGAGGGCCTTGAGCTGCCGAGTATCGGCGTGTTTCTGCAACCCGTCGCACCGACGGCCGAGTTCGGTCCGCCCATCGCCGGAGGACGCTCCTGGGGAGGCCCGTTGAACCGGCTGGGCGGGCAGGTCGTGGAGGCGTCCGTGGACCTCTTCTTCGCCGACACCTCGCGTCGTCTCCGCGCGCGGTTGGGGGCACGGGCCACGCGGGCCGGTGCCGCACGGCGGGCACGGGAGCGTCGCGGGTGGCCGGTGGTGCACGGGTTCAGCCCGCTGGTGGTGCCGCGGCCGCGCGATTGGCGACCGGGCCTGTCCGTGGCGGGCTACTGGTGGCCGTACGCACCGGGCGGGGACGGACTGCCGCCCCGGGTACGGGAGTTCCTCGACGCGGGTCCTCCCCCGGTGTTCGTGGGCCTGGGCAGCGCGACGGTGCCGGACCCGCAGGGACTGAGCCGGACAGTGGTGCGGGCGTTGCGGGCGGCCGGGCTGCGGGGCGTGATCCAGCGCGGCTGGAGCGGCCTGGACGCGGCGGAGGCGTCCGGCGGCGCGCGCGACCCGGACATGCTGACGGTGGACGAGGTGCCACACGCCGAGCTGTTCCCGCACCTGGCGGCCGTCGTGCACCACGCCGGGGCGGGCACCACGGCGGCGGGGCTGCGGGCCGGGGTGCCCGCGGTGCCGGTCCCGGTCCAGTTCGACGGCGGGTTCTGGGCGCGGCGGCTGGTCTCCCTCGGTGTCGCTCCCGCCGCGGTGCCGCTGCGGCGGCTGGATGAGCGGTCGTTGGGCGCCGCGCTCGTCCGGGCGACGGGCGATCCGTCGTACACGCGGCGGGCCCGCGGTCTGGGGACGCGGATCCGTGCGGAGGACGGGGTCGCTCCGGTGCTGGCGGCGCTGGAGCAGATCGGCCGGGGGTGAGGCGGCCCGGGCCATGAGGGAACAGCGCGGGCGGCGGGCACGTCCGGGGCCGCGCGTGGCGTGCCGACGGTCGGCCCGCGAGCGGATTTCCGCCGTGGTGGATCCGCGTCCGCCCCGCTCAGAGGCGGGTGCGCGGGAGGAGGGGGACGAGGTTGTTCCAGCGTTGGGTCCGGCAGCCGTCGGAGCGGCTGAAGTCGGCGTTGACGGGGCGCCCGCCCCAGGTGCCCGTCACGTGCGCGGTCGCCGGGCCGCCGTAGACGGTGGTGCACATGCGCCCGGGAGGTACGGGGGCGAAGGGGTCGGGCCGGCCCCAGGACGTCAGCGCGTCCAGCCGTCGGCAGGCTGCTTCGGGCCGGGGGTGGTTGCCGGCGGTGGGGTGGCAGAACAGGTCGAACCGGCCGTCGTGTACGGGGCGGCCGGAGTCGTGGACGGTCACCGTGAGGTGGTCGCGGACGGGTGGGACCGCGGCCTGGGCGGGGGCCGCCGGGGTGTGCACGGCTGCGAGGGCCGCGAGGGCGGCGGCCGCACGGACGGCGGTGCGGCGGGGACGGGGTGCGGGCATGCGGTGCTCCGATGGCGCGCTGGTGTGTCCTCCTGGTCGTGCTGTTCAACGCCCGCGGGCGCTTCGGGTTGCGGTGCGTGCGGCCGGGAGCCGGTCGTGCTGCCGGGGACGTGCCCGTGTGGAAGCCTGGGGAGAGCGGACCGTACCCGCTTCGCGAAAGGAGCCCGCGGTGGACGAGAAGGTGCCGCAGGAGGCGTTGCTGTCGCTGCTGTCCGACCGGAAGCAGGGGGTTCTGGTGACCCTGAAGCGGGACGGACGGCCGCAGCTGTCGAACGTGCTGCACGCCTACGATCCGCAGGAGCGGATCGTGCGGGTCTCGGTGACCGCGGACCGGGCCAAGACCAGGAACCTCGCCCGGGACTCCCGGGCGAGCTACCACGTCTCCACGGCGGACGGCTGGGCCTGGACGGTGGCGGAGGGCGACGCGGAGCTGTCGGAGATGGCGGCGGATCCGTACGACCGGACGGTGGAGGAGCTGGTCGACCTCTACCGGGCGATCTCGGGGGAGCACGCCGATTGGAGCGAGTACCGGGCGGCGATGGTCGACCAGCGCCGCCGGGTGGTGCGTCTGCACGTGCGCCATGCCTACGGGCAGCTGCGGCGCTGAACGGGGAGGTGCCGCCTGCCGGGTGACGGGGCGGCGGGTGCCCGCTCTGCCGCGGGTCCCTGCCGCGTTGCCGGAGGAGACCGGCGGCCCTGGTGTCGGGGGGTATGCACCAGGGCCGCCGGAGTCCGGGAAGGAGGGGACGTACCGTCCCCGGTGACCGCCGCCCCGTCCCTTCCGGAGACGAGCGCTGCCGTGGGGGAGGACGACGCGGTCCCGTCCGGCGACGGGACGGCGGTCGCGTCCTCGTGGCGGGACGCGATGTGGGGGGTGGAGTGTGCCGGACGGGACGGGGGCACCCGTCCGGCTGTCGTGGGGGGCCATGCGGCCCGTCAGATGCCGAGGCCCTTGCTCCGCAGCCAGGCCAGCGGGTCGATCGGGTCGCCGCCGCCCGGCCTGACCTCCAGGTGCAGGTGGGGTCCGGTGGTGTTGCCGGTGGCCCCGACGTTCCCGATGACGTCCTTGGTGGTGACCTGCGTACCGACGGAGACGTTCATCGACGACAGGTGGCAGTACCAGACCTCGGTGCCGTCCTCGAGTTCGAGCACGATCCGGTAGCCGTAACTGCCCGCCCAGCCGGCTTCCTTGACGGTTCCGGCATGGACGGCGGACACGGGGGTGCCGGTGGGGGCGGCGAAGTCCTGGCCGGTGTGGTCGGCCGTCCACATGCTCCCGGCGGCTCCGAAGCCGGAGGTGAGGGTGTAGGAGGTGACCGGTGCCGTGTAGCTGGCGGCCAGACGTGCCAGCCGCTCCTGCTCGGCCTTGCGCGCGGCTTCCTCGGCAGCCTTCCGCTTGCGTTCCTCCTCCGCCTTGCGCGCCGCCTCCGCCTTGTCCGCGGCGGCCTGGGACGCCTGCTGCGCGGCGGCGTTCTCGGCCTCCTCGCGGGCGGTGGCGTCGGCCGCGCTCTGCTGCTGTGCGGCCTGCTCCAGGATGCGGGCCCGCAGCGCGTCGCCCGCATCGGTGTCCGTGGTGGTGTCCGCGCCGGTGTCGGGGGCGACCGCGGTGACGGACGTCAGCGGCGCCGGGGACGCGACCGTGGCGGTGCCGTTCTCGTCGCCGCCGTCCGGGACGAGGCCGGCGAGACGGTCGGGCAGCTCGCCGGCGACGGACCCGGCGAGGGAGTCGAGGTCGGGCACGGACATGGCCGCGGGCCGCTCCTTCGCTCCCGCCATGCCGCCCGCTCCGACCGCGGCGATCATGCCGACCCCCAGCACCGCTCCGCTGCGGGCCATGCCGCCGCGCTGCTTCGCCACGCGGTGCCGGCCGCGCACCGGGCGCACGGACTCGGCGGTCGGATTCCACTCGCCGTAGGACCCGTCGTCCTCGGGGCCGTAGGCCCAGTCGGACGCGTCCGCGGCGTTGCCCTCGGCGTAGGGAGGCAGTCCCGTCAGTGTGTCGTCGGAGCCGCCGGTGCTGCCGCCGGTCGGGACGACCTGCGGGAAGGACGTGGTGGGGCCGGTGTGGCCGTACAGGCGCGCGGGCCCGTAGGCCTCGGGTGCTCCGCCGGCCTCGGGGGCGAATCTGGTGGACGCCACGAGGGCGCTCTCCTTTCCTTCCTTCGCGCCTACCGGGTTAGCTGACGGGTTCGGAGCAGGAAGGTCTCCTACGTCGGGCCCCGGCTGGGGCCGTTCGATTCACCCCGGAGTTGGTGGTTCCCCGGCTCCCTCGATGCTTCATCCGCACGATGCGTCCGCGCGGTGAAACACGTGAAGGATTAGGCGACAGTGCACGGAGCCGCCTGGTGTGACGGCAGTGACGACCGCGCTGCGTTATCGAACGTTAATAGACCTGGCTCGGCGATTCCAAGCCCGTCCGTCGATTTTGCCGATGCTTTGACGGGGACGCTTGACTCATCGGACGCCATTACGGACACGCCGACACCTGGCGTCAGCGTGCCGGCTCCGAGGGTGATCACAGATCCGTCACGTCGTGCACCCATGAGGAGGCGTCACTTCCGCCCGTGCGGCGCCTCGCGCACCGGGCGGTCCGGCCGGGTCGGTGGCACGGCCGTGCGTCACAGGATGCGCACGCGCTCCCAGGCCGGGCCGCCCGACGCCGCCCCGGAATCCGGCAGTTGGGCGGTGGACGTCTCGCCGCCGCGGCCCGGGGACGCCCCGCCGCTCCCGGCAGCGCGGTCCGACCGGCTCCCCTCTCCGTACCCCCAGCCGTCGGGACGGCCCTCGCCGCCGCCGTCGCCGTACCCGGAGACGTGCGGCTGGGTGCCCGACTGCACGACGGCGGAGAGGTGGCGTGCGGGCCGCCCGTACGCACCGGAGACGTCCCGCGTCCCGGTCTCCTGCGCGGGCACCGCCTCCGCGAAGGAGCCGAAGGCCCCCGGCGCGACGCCGTACGGATGGGGCGCACGATCCTCAGCGGGCCACCGGCCCACCTCGGCCATGCCCGATGCGCCACTGTCGCCCCGGAGTCCGCCGGGAACGGCCCGGCCCGCACGCGCCCACTCGCGCACCAACGACTCGTAGATCGGCGTGGGCGCAGTCCCCTCGGCAGGCGGCGGCGACGGACGGGAAACCGTTTCCCCCGACCACGGCACCGGCGACCACTGCGTGAGCATCACAGCCATGCCGGGACCAACGAGCCACCCCGCCACCGGGTCACCCGCCCGGATCAGCCTGCTCACCCGCACGGGGGCGCCGGGCGGCGGTTCACCCGTCCATCCCGCCGAACCGGGCAGTCCCACGGCCCGGGCAGCACCGTTGCGGCACCGGAGGCCACGAAAAGCGGAACCCGGAACACTGCCACCGACAACGGCCGACGACAGGCGAAACCTGTCGCCGCGGGTTCGACTCGGAAGCGGACTCGGGGCGTCCTTCGAGTACGTCCACGGCGCGACGGCGCGCCACGCCCCGAATGTTTGGAGGTCGTTCATGCGTGCGCATTCCACGGCGCATCCGTCTCGGGCTGCTCGCGGGCTCGCGGGTGCCGCGCTCACCGTTGCGGTTGCAGGCATCACCAGCACGGCCGCGGTCGCGGCCGGCACCGCCGACATCGGGATATCTCCGGGCTCCGCACGTCCCGGGGACACCGTCACGCTCACCACACGGGCCTGCGGTCCGGGCGGCAGCGCGGGTGTCGACGCCGGATCCCTCGACGGCGGAATCATCGGGCTGGAACCGGAGAAGGCCGGCAGCGCCACCGCCCGGGGCACGCTGCGCATCCCCGACGACGCGGGCCCCGGCACCTACACCGTGGGCGGTTCCTGCACCGACGGCAGCGAGGTCACGGGCACGATCCGCGTGAGCGAGGAGCCACCGCGGTCCGGGAAGGACGGCCCGGGCGCGATGCCCGGCGGCGGCAAGGGCGCGGAGCCCCGGAAGCACGAGGACCGTCCCGCCGGGCCCCCGGAGATGTCCGAGCACGACGGGCAGGGGGAGGACGACGGACACGCCCGGCAACGGCACGAGGACGGCCGCTGGGAGGACGGCGGGAAGGACGGCCGCCACGACGGCCGGTGGGACGACCGGCACCACGACGGCCGGTGGGACGACCGGCAGGACGACGGCCGGTGGGAGGACCGCAAGGACTCCCACCACCGGGACGGTTCCGGCCACCACCGCGGCGCGATGCCGCACGGCCGGATGCACACCGGCCTGGGCGGAGGCATCGAGGACGTGAACAGCGCCCAGCTGGCCGGTGGCTCGGCCGCGCTGGCCACTGCCGCGGGCGGCGTGTTCTTCCTGCGCCGCCGGCACCGCGCGCAGCGGCACTGACCGCCGCGGGTGCGGGTGAGTCGCGCACCGCCGCGCGGCGCAGGCCCGCCCGCACCCGCTCCCGCCGCACGGACCCGTGCAGGAGGAGGAACCCGTCGATGCCGCGAACCCGGCAGCGCAGCGTGGGCGTCGAGACATGCGTGGCGACCCTCGCCGCCGCGGCGGCCTGCGCGGGCGTGTGGCTGATCGACCACGGCACGGACGTCACCGCGCCTCCGCAGCCTGCCGCGGAGGCGGCCTTCGGGAGCGAGCCGAGCGCTCCTCCGCGCAACGCGTCCCGGAAAGGGGCCGCATCGCCACGGGACTCGGACGGCAGCGCGGGGAGCGGGGGCGGGCGCGAGGAACCGTCGCGGAGCACCGACGACGGGAAGGTCGCGGCACCGTCGCGGGTGAGCATCCCGACCATCGGCGTGTCGGCACCGCTCACCCGTCTGGACCTGACCGCGGACGGTGCCCTCGAAGCGCCGCCCCCGGATGACGACAACCTCGCCGGGTGGTACGCGGACGGGGTTCCGCCGGGCGCGGTCGGCACGGCCCTCGTCGCCGGTCACGTCGACACCGCGGCCGGGCCGGCCGTCTTCTACGGGCTGGGCGTCCTGGGGAAGGGCGACCAGGTCGAGGTGGTGCGGACCGACGGCTCCACCGCGGTCTTCACGGTGGACGCCGTCGAGGTGTACGAGGGCGACGACTTCCCGGACCGGAAGGTGTACGGTCCGTCGGACCGCCCGGAACTGAGGCTGATCACCTGCGGCGGCAGGTTCGACGAGCAGGCCGACGAGTACACCGGGAACGTGGTCGTCTTCGCCCACCTCACCGAGGTGCGCCCCGCCTCCTGACGCTGCTCTCCGGCGCGCCCGGCGCCCGGCCCCGGGCATCCCGGACCCCGTGAGCACAGCCGCGCGACAACGTCGACGGGATCGGCACAGCACTCTCACAGAACAGTTGTTCCCGTAGGCGGCGCCCGAGCATAACCTCGCCCACGCCATGGATTACTGCCCCCAGTGCCGAAGACATCTCAGCGGCGCCTTCGTCTGCCCGGGGTGCGGAACCCCGGTCGGCCCTTCGCCGCACGGATCCTCGCACCCCCATGGCCCGGCGGGGGCCGCGTCCGCCGTGCCCGCGGCGACCCAGGTCTACCGCGCCAAGCCCTTCCCGCACGACCCGCCGCCCGAGGCCGTGCCCGGACTGCTGGACGCCGCGCCGGCGGATGCCACACCGCCCGCGGGCACCGCGGCCGCGGCCGGCACCGCCCCCGGTACCGAACCGCACGACGGGGCTGCCCCCTACGACGACGCACCGCCCCACGACGACGAGGACGCACCGCCGGAGTCGGGCGGCCGCCGGGGCAGGGCGGGCAACGGCGGCCACCGCGCCCGGCGGGGCCGCAGCAAACGGACGTACCTGCTCGCCGCCTGCCTCGGCGCCCTGCTGCTGGGACTGACCGTCACCGAGCTCGGCTCCCCCGACATCCCCTGGAACGGTCCGCCTTCCGACCGGGAGACGCAGGCGGCCGGTGCGGCGGACACGGCGACGAAGTCTGCGGAGGAATCCTCCGCCCCGGCCTCGCCCACCGAGCCGCCCGACACATCAGCCGTCCCGGCCGACGCGACGGCGAGCGCCGCGTCGAGCGACGAGCCGTCCCCGACGGAGTCGAGCGACTCCGCGTCCGATCCGACCCCTGAAGGCGGTACGGACGCCCCGGAACCCTCCGAGCCGGACGGCGGCGGCCCCACGCAGAGCAGCACGCCCACACCGCCGCCCGACGACTCCGACGGGCGGGACGACCGCCGGCGCTGCTGGCTGATCTTCTGCAGCTGACGCCCGCCGACCGCCGCTGCGGCTGCGGCTGCGGCTGCGGCGCGATCACCCCACCAGGACGCCGGGGTTGAGGATCCCGCGCGGATCGAGGGCGTTCTTCGCCGCGCCCAGCGCCAGCGCGAAGGGCTCGGGCCGCTGCCGGTCGTAACCCTCGCGGTGGTCGCGCCCCACCGCATGGTGATGTGTCACCGTCGCCCGGTGCCGGGCAAGAACCTCGAGGGCCGCCGTCTTGATCGCGTCCCACTGGGCGAGCTCGCTGCCGCGGCGGCCCGCGGCGATCACGGTGAAGTACAGCGCGGCACCGTCCGGATAGACGTGCGTGAGGCGGCAGTTCACCATGCCGCGACCGCCGGTGACCTGCTCGACGGCGGCACCGACGTCGCGGCGCACCGCCTCGTGGAGCGCGACGGCCCGGTCCCAGGTGCACGCCGTCTCGAACGTCTCGGTGAGCGCGCTCATCCGTGCCAGCCCGTCACGGAGGTAGGGCATGCGGAGAAAGGCGGAGCGCCAGGAACCGGCCGCCGCCTCGCCGCCGTCCGCACCGTCCGGCACGCCGCCGTGGTCGCGCGCCGCGCCGACAAGCTCGGCCAGCGTGCCGTCGACGGGGCGGTGCGCGGACTCCACGCCCAGCAGCAGCACACTCTCCCCCCGCCGCGCCACCCCCGAGAGTGCGGCCTCACCGGGGTCCAGCAGGCGGCAGTTGGCCGGATGGAGACCGCTGCGCGCCAGCGTCCGCACGGCCTCCACGGCAGCTGCGAAGCGGGAGAACCGCACCGCCGTCGACGCCTTGTGCCGGGGACGCTCCTGCAGCCGCATCCAGGCCTCGGTGATCACGCCGAGAGCGCCTTCGGAGCCCAGGAACATCCGGTCGGGCGAGGGCCCGGCCCCCGAGGCGGGCAGGCGCCACGACTCGCCGACACCGACCGGGGTGACCACCCGCATCGATTCCACGAAGTCGTCGATGCGCGTGTGCAGCGTCGCGTAGTGGCCGCCCGCGCGGGTCGCGAGCCAGCCACCGAGCGTGGAGAACTCGAAGCTCTGCGGGAAGTGGCGCAGCGTCAGCCCGCTCGGCCGCAACTGCTCCTCCAGGGAAGGGCCGAGAACACCCGCCTGGATCCGCGCCGCTCCGCTGGTGCCGTCGATCTCCAGCACACGGTCCAGGGCCGACAGGTCGAGCGACAGCACACCCGTGTGCCGGACGTCGCCGGACGGCCGGTACTCGGTACCGCCCACGACCGAACTGCCGCCGCCGTAGGGCACCACGGCGACGCCCCGCTCGCCCGCCCAGTCGAGAAGGTCCGCGATCGCGCGCTCCGTCGCCGGATAGGCCACCAGGTCCGGGGCCGCCGCGACCTCGCCGTGCAGGGCGCGGACCACGTCGCGGTACGCCTTGCCGTACGTGTGGCCCGCCCGGTCCGGGGGAGCGTCGGTGACCAGGTGGGCCAGCGCCGCAGGCGGGGACACCCGTGGCGCGGGGAGGTCCAGATCGGTGACGCGCGGTACGGGAAGCGGGCGTTCGGGCAGGCCGGGCAGTTGCGCGCCGAGCGCGACGCACTCCTCGTCCGCCAGCGCCTCGGCCGCCCGTCCCCAGCCCCACCAGGAGCGTCCCCTGTCCGACGGCACCGGTCGCCACCCCCTCCGCGTCGCGCCGACCGTACCGCTTCGTGCTCCGCCGGCACCACGGTCCCGCTTTCCGGTCGCCCCGATCCGTACGGAGCGCCTCAGCCGGGGAGCGCCGCGGCCAGGTAGTCGTCCACGGGCACGTAACCGAGCCGCCGGTACAGGCCGTTGCTGGTGGCGTTGGCCAGATCCGCGAACAGCAGCACCTCGTCCACGTCCGCGTCGAGCCGCACCCGCGTCTCGGCCGCGGTGGCGGCCGCCGCGTAGCCCCGGCCCCGGTGTTCCGCCGGGGTGTAGACGGGGCCGATGCGTACCGTCCCGGCCACCACGGGGCTGCTGCCGGCCATCGCGACGGGTCCCGCACCGTCCTCCCACAGCATCATGCGGCCCTCGGCGATGCGCGCGTCCAACGCGCGGCTGCTCCCGGCCGTGCCGTGACCGATCTCGCGCCGGAAGGCCGCCGACCATTCCACCAGCAGCGGGCGGTCCTCGGTCGTCGCGGGGCGGGCCCGTCCCGGCGGAGCCGGCCGGGGCGGCCGGAGGGTGTGGAGGCGGTACAGCCGCTCCCGGCGGCGTTGCACCATCCGCGACCCGGTGCGGGCCGCGACCGCGGAGGTGTACGCCTCCACCACACGGGCGGGGCCGTGCACGTCCGGAGGTGACGCTCCGGGGCCGCCGCGGTGCCCCGGCCCGTTCGCCGCACGGGAGCCGTCCGCGAGAGCGGCGGGCAGCGCCGCCGCTGCCTCACCGGGCATCACGGACAGCGTCACCGGGTGGGGCGGGGTCCGCAGGCACGCGCCGGTCACCCGGCCGCCGGGCTCGCGCCACCAGCCGAACACCGGTGGCTCGGTGCCGTAGAGGTCGGTGCCCAGGGACGCCAACTGGTGCGTCACCGAGAGCAGGACGGTGTGCCGGTCGGGGCGGTGCGCCAGGAGGGCACCGGCAGCCTCGCGGAAGGTTTCCAGGTCTTCGCCGAGAGTCCACGCCATGCTGCAGCATGGCCCGCCCCGCTGCCCGGTGCATCCGATTTCCGTCCCGGCGTGCCGGTGTCGGTCGGCGATGCCCTCCAGGCCGGTGGCGCGCTCGACGCGCAGGCGCACCAGTACCCGGCCGGGGACGCCGTCGCGGTCGCCGTACTCCTCGGCCCGGTCCGCGCCCAGTAGCGGGCGGCGATCCGGGCGGCCCGGGCCCGCACCCCGGGCAGGTGCTCGCTCAGCTCCGCGATGTTCGCAGGCGCCACCGACAACGGAACGCCGCAGCAGCCCAGGCCGAACCGTGGCCCGGGCTGCTGCGGCAGGTCGCGCGTGAACTCCCGGTGCGGGCCCCTCCTTCGGAGGGGGAGCCTCCGGCCCGGCCGGGCTGCGGGGCCGGAGCGCGCGGCGCTACTTGTCGACGGCGAAGCGCATCAGAGCCTGCTGGTTCCCCTGCTTGATCTTGCCGGTCTCGTTGATGACCTTGAGCTTCCAGCCGTTCGCCGCCCGCATCGCCTTGGCGACGGCGCACCCGTTGTGGTCGGTGAGCAGGCTCGGCCAGATGTCGGCAACCTGCTGACTGTCGCCACCCGTGGCGTCGTACACCTTGAAGCTGATGTTCTGGGCGCGCTGGAAGGCGCTGCCCCTCTTGTACGCAGCGGCGACGAACACGATGGAGGTGATGTTGGACGGAATGCGCTCGAACTCGACGGTCACCGTCTCGTCGTCACCGTCACCGTGCCCGGTCTGGTTGTCCCCGCTGTGCAGCAGGGAGCGGTTGCCGAGCGGGTCGAGGGAGTCCAGTCCGGCCATCCGCACCGGGTCCGGACCCTGCATGGCGATGGCGAGCAGGTCGAGGTCGGTGCCCACCTTTCGACGGAGTTTGCCCAGCACCCCGCCACTGCCTCCCGCGGTCGGGTCCCACGACGCTCCGATGGTCAGGTGCGTCACCCCGTCCAGGTCGGCAGGCTCGTCGTCCTTCGTGAGTGTGATCACGCGTCATCCTCCGTACGGGAAACTCTTGCTGTCCTGCCCTGAGCGCCGTCTCGTGACAACGGTCGCCTACTCCTCCTCGTCACCGCCGTCGTCATCCCCCTCGTCGTCCTCGAAGGCGTCACCGATCTCGTCGATGATCTCGGCAGCGACGTACCCTCCGGCGGCACCCGCGGCGAGACCGACGGCTCCGGCTGCCACGGCGGCCCCCGGTCCGGAGTGGCCCCCCGCGCCGTGAGCGCCGTGGCCGAAGCCTTCCCCGTGCCCGCTGCCGTAGGAGGCGTGCTGGTCGAGGAGTCGACGCACCCAGCCGTCGACCTCCCCGGTCCAGTCGTACTGCCCGACGTCCTGGTGGGTCACGGTGTACCGGCCGAGGGCGTCGTGGCCTTCACCGAAGAGCCCGCCGCGCTTGTCCGCCTCCAGCACCACCTCGACTCCTTGCGAGGCGGCGAGGAAGGTCACTTCGATCTCGTTGCAGGCGTGGGCGTACTGCGGCGGCGGAGTGAGTTCGATCTCCTGGTAGAAGGGCAACTGCTGGCCCGTGCCACGGATGTGGCCCAGTTCCAGGTCGGCGGACTTGAACGCGAAACCGAGCCGTCCCAGCGCCTCGAGCACCGCCTCCTGCGCGGGAAGCGGTGGGACGACGAGTGCGTCGAGATCGCTCTTGTCCGACGCGCCGGCGACTCCGAGTTCCGTGCGCACGCCGAGCTCCACGCCGAGGGACTGGCCGTGGAGCTGGGTGATCGGCGTCTCCCAGGGCAGCACGACCGAGAACGGGAGGGCGCGCTCCTCGCCCTCGGCGAGGCGGAAGCCGCCGCCCACGACGAAGTGTTCGAACGCGACGACGCCCTCCGCCTCGCCGTGCTCGTACTCCGCCTCCACCCGGGCGACGAGCTCCAGGCGGACCTCCTCGATCTCGTGCTGCGCGCTGCCGCCCTTGAGGAAGACCTGGCCCTGGAGGGCAGCACCGGGTGCGGCACCTCCCTGGAGCACCGTGTCCACCTGTGGCCCGCCCACGCCGAGCGAACCGAGCAGTCTCTTGAAGACCATGGGGCTGTACCGCCTCCTGTTTCGATCTGTCAGGGATCGTACGGCTCCGGGGCACGGGCGAGGTCGAACGCCGGCTTCCGCCGCCCTCCGCACTCCCGGAACGGCCGTCGTCACCGAACCGCGGAAAAGAGCGCTCCCCCGAAGGAACCCCCGTCCGAAAAGCGCTTCCGACGGTGAACGTCGGCAAGCACAACGCAGTTCCTGCCCGAGGGTAGAGGACCGGGAAGACCGGCCTCAGCCGTTGCGCCATTCCGTCGGGGTCGACGCCGCGTGGCGCTGCGCTCCGAGCACCACTCCGGCCTCCGCGCTGCCGGGTGCTCCCGCCGTTCGCGGTTCCCCGGAACGGCGGGAGCACCCGGCAGACCGCCTCGGCGCCCCGAACGCCGCGAAGCCCAGGCCACGTAGCACGTGACCTGGGCTTCTGCGGTAGGTCGTGTGGGACTCGAACCCACAACCAATGGATTAAAAGTCCACTGCTCTGCCAATTGAGCTAACGACCCGCCCCCGCAGCATAGCCCGGCGGCGGGCCGAAATTCTAAGGCGTGCCCCGTGCGGGGTGCTCGACATGCTGCGGGCCGTCTCCGCGGTCGTCAGCCGTTGCGCTTCCAGCGGGGCTTGTCGGTGCGGCGGTCGGAGGACCGGGCGCCGGAGTTGCCGCGGTGGAAGGAGCCGCCACCCCGGTGGTCGCCACGGTGGTCGTCGCGGCGACCGTACGGGCGGCGGTCGTCACGGCGGTCACGGTTGTGCGGACGGCGCTCGTCGCGGCGGTCGTCACGCTTGAACGGACGCCGGTCGTCACGACGGTCGCGGTGGTGCGGGCGACGGTCGTCGCGGCGGTCGTCACGCTTGAACGGACGCCGGTCGTCACGACGGTCCTCCCGCCGGTCGTCACGACGGTAGGGGCGTCCCTCGCCCCGGCCGCCCCGGTTGTCGCCGTTGCGCTCCTCGCGCTTGCGCTCGCGCCGCTCCTCCCGGCGCCGCTCCTCGGCGGCGCGTGCCCGGGCCTCCGCCTCGGCCTCCGCAGCCGCCTCCGCGGCCCGCATCTCGGCGACCGCGGCCACGGCCGCCTCCGGGTCGTCGCCGCGCTCGCGGGCGGCACGTGCCGTCAGCCGGTCGGCCTCCTCCCGCAGTTCGGAGGCGCGGCGCTGCGCGTCCTCCAGACGGCGGGTCAGGTCACGGACCTCACGCTCGGCCTGCTTGGCCGAGTTGGACGCGGACTCCGCCTGCACCTCGGTCAGCGAACGGGCACCGGTGATGCCGGCGACCTCGTCGTCGAACACGTCGCCGCGGCCGATGATGTGGCGGGAGGCGTCCACACCTGCGTCCTCCATGAGCCGGAAGATCTGCCGCCGCTGGTGCGGCAGCGCCAGCGAGACGACGGTGCCGGACTCGCCGGCACGCGCCGTGCGGCCGGAGCGGTGCAGGTAGTCCTTGTGGTCGCCGGCCGGGTCGACGTTGAGGACGAGGTCGATGCCGTCGACGTGGATGCCGCGCGCCGCGACGTCCGTCGCGACCAGCGTGTTGGCCTTGCCCTCCTTGAAGTCGGCCAGGGTGCGGGTGCGGGCGCCCTGCGTCATCCCGCCGTGCAGGGCGTCGGCGCGCACCCCGGCCTCCCGGAGCTGCTCGGCGACGCGGTCCGCTCCGAGCTGGGTGCGGACGAAGATGATGGTGCGGCCCTTGCGGGCGGCGATCGCCGCCGTGACGGGCTGCTTGTCGCGCGGCTTCACGACGAGCACGTGGTGGGTCATCGTGCTCACCGCGCCCTGGGCGGCGTCCACCTGATGACTCACGGGGTCGACCAGGTAGCGGTCGACGAGAGTGCTGATCTCCTTCTCCAGGGTGGCGGAGAAGAGCATCCGCTGGCCGCCGTCGGGGACGAGATCCAGCAGCTCGGTGACCTCGGGCAGGAAGCCCAGGTCGGCCATCTGGTCGGCCTCGTCGAGGACCGTGATCTCGACGTTGTCGAGCGAGCAGGCGCCCCGGTTGATCAGGTCGCGGAGGCGGCCCGGCGTGGCGACGAGGATGTCGACACCGCGCTCCAGGGCGTGGATCTGGTTGCCCATCGAGGTGCCGCCGCAGACCACCTTGAACTTGAGGCCGAGCGTGTCCCCGTACGGCTGCAGCGCATCGGAGACCTGCATGGCCAGCTCACGCGTCGGGGTCAGGATCACACCGCGCGGGCGCTTCTTCTGCGTACGGCCGCCGACCAGGCGTGCCAGGAGCGGCAGGCCGAACGACAGGGTCTTGCCGGAGCCGGTACGGCCACGGCCGAGGATGTCCTTCCCGGACAGGGCGTCCGGGATGGTCGCGGCCTGGATGGGGAACGGCGTGGTGACGCCGTTCTGGGCGAGCTTGCGCACGACCTGCTCGGGCAGGCCCAGGCCGTCGAAGGTGACGGTCTCCGGGGACTGCCCGCCGGGTGCGGACGGGTCCGCGGTCGGGTCTTCGGGCAGGACGGCGTCAGGGGTGGAAACGGGCGCAGACATGCGTCAGTGAACCTCTCGGAGTCATGGCACGCGCCCACAACTCCGTGTTCGGCACACTCGACCGCCTCGGTGCGGTCAGCCACGGTGAGAAAAGGGACGCGCCACACGGCGCGTTCTGTGGTGGCGCCGGGGGGAAATGGGATCAAACGATCTGCCAGCATACGCACCGCCGCCACCAGGGTGCAAACCAGGTGCGTGCGGGCCGCCGGTTCACCGGGTGTGCGCCCAGGCCGGTGCTCCCGCGGCCGACTGGTCGTCGGGCGCCGGCGTGGCGGAGGGCGGGGCGTCGGACGCCGACGGCTCGGGTGCACCGGACGAGGCGGGCGGATCCTGCGGGGAAGTCGGATCCTGCGGGGAGGCGGAGACGTCGGGGCTGCGGCCCGGGGCCGTGGGCGACGGGCCGGGGTCGGCCTCGGGCTCGCCCGCGGCGTCGCCGGAGTCCGGGGGCTGCTCGGCACCGGGGCCTGGACGGGCAGCTCCGTCCCCCGCCCCCGCCGCGTGGTCCGGCCCCCGCTGCGGCCGGTTGCCCTGCCGGTCCTCCCCCGCCTTCTCCGGCGCACCCCCGCGGGCGTCGCCCGGAGAGCGGCCGTCCGCCTCGCGGCTCCCGGACGGTCCGGCCGTCCCGTCGGCACCACCGCTGCTGCCTGCGGGGTTCTTCTCGCCACTCGCGCCCGAGCGGTCGCCGGACGGAACGTCGCCCTTCCCGGCGGGACCCGCGTCCGCGCACCCACTCGCCGCGGTGAGCAGCAGCGCGCAGGCGGCCAGACGGAGCGGGGCGGATCGGGCTGCGCGGCGGACCGCGGCACGCTGGGGCACGGGGAGCCTCCCGGGTGTGGGTGTGGGGGATGCGTGCCCTGTGCAACGGCCCGCACCGCCTCGGGACACGACAGGGCCGCCGTTCGGCGCAGCTGTGCCACTCCTGTGCACCGCGGCGCGGTCAGCCGAGGAGGTCCCGGGTGAGGGTGAGCGTCAACGAGACCGCCGCGAAACCGGCCACGACGGAGGCCACGACATTGGCCGCCGCGAAGGCGCCACGTCCGCGTTCGGCGAGCCGCAGCGTCTCGAAGGAGAAGGTGGAGTACGTCGTGAGTGCCCCGCACAGGCCCGTACCGAGCAGCGCCCGCACCCCGGAACCCGCCGCCCCGGCGAGTACGGCGCCCGCCACGACGCCGAGCAGCAGCGAGCCGAGCACGTTGACGGTGAACGTGCCCCACGGAAAGTCCGATTCGTGCCGGCTCTGCACCGCTCTGTCGAGGAGGTAGCGCAGCGGCGCGCCCACCGCACCGCCCACGGCGACCAACAGCCACGTCATGGTCGTTCCCCTTCCGCGGCGAGGGGACCGCGCCGGACCAGGTTGCGGACGCCCCGCGTGGTGAGAGCCACCGCGACGAGCGCGGCGGCGGGCATGCCCGCCAGGTAGGCGAAGGCCGTGGCCGCGTGACCCTCCTCCAGCAGACGGGCTGCGCCGAGTGCGTAGCTGGAGAAGGTGGTGAACCCGCCCAGCACTCCCACACCGAGGAACGGCCGGGCCAGGGAGTGACGCATCAGGGCCCGCACGCGCCCCGGCCCCGGCGGAATCTCGGTCACCAGCACCGTCACCGCACCGATGAGGGCGCACCCGGCCGCGTTGGCCGAGAAGACGCCCCACGGGAAGTACCGTCCCGGCGCAGGGAACGCGGAGGTCACGCCGTGGCGGGCCAGCGCACCGAGCGCGCCGCCGCAGGCCACGGCCGCCAGGACGTGCCACAGGCGGTGGCCGAGGGTCTCCGCACGCTGCTGCGGGAGATGGAGGTCGACATCGGGGTCGACGGGTTCCTCGTCACCGGGATCGACGGCGCCGTCCGCCCCGTGGCCGCGCACCCGCCCACTCACCCGTAGCCCAGCGCGTGGAGGCGTTCGTCGTCGATGCCGAAGTGGTGCGCGATCTCGTGCACGACGGTCACCTCCACCTCCTCGACCATCAGGGCGCGGTCGCCGCCCTCGGACTCCACCAGCCGGACGGTGGGCCCACGGTAGACGGTGATCCGATCCGGCAGCACTCCCGCGTACCACTCGCCGCGCTCGGTCAGGGGCGTGCCCTCGTACAGGCCGAGGAGGTCCGGGTCGTGTGCGGGCGGCTCGTCCTCGACGAAGACCGCCACGTTGTCCATGAGCCTGGTCAGCTCGGACGGAATCCGGTCGAGCGCCTCCGCCACCAGTTCCTCGAAGTCCTCGCGGGTCATCTCCAGCACGGGGCCATTGTCGTGCACCGGGGCCCCGCGGCGACACCTGCGGCAGCCTGCGTCTCCCCGCGCACGGGGCCGGCGGCACGGTCCGCCCGCCGGACACGTCCCGCGAGTCGGCACCTCTCCTGCCCTGCGGGGGTATCGCCCGGCACGCACCGAGTGGTGTTGAATGCCCGTGTTCCACATGAATCTCCCACGTCTGGGCAGAGGGGACTCCATGGCCGCACGCGAGGCACGGCACCGCCCGGACCCTTCACCTCCGCCACCGCGCACGGTCCTGTCCCGTACGGCGGGGACGCTGCGCCGCACGGCGGCGCGGGTCCGCCGGGGCCGGGAGGCCCGCCGTGGACGGCGGCAGCAGTTCCCGCCCGCGATACCGGCCGCTCCCGGGGCCGGCAACCGCTGGCAGCGGGCGGCGGGCCTGGCCGCGGTGACCCTGCTGGGGGCCTGGCTGGGTCTGCTGGTGGTGGGGAACGTCCGCGCGCCCGTCGGCCCGATGGACACCACCATGACCCTGCGCCCGTCACTCGGCGGCGGCACGAAGATCAACGTGTCGCCGCTCGGCTCCCTGGAGCTGCAGAGCCATCGCGCGCCACTGCGTCTCGACGTGAACGTCGACCAACTGGACCCGGTGCGGTCGACTGCGCTGGTCAGCCACCCCGAACGGATCCAGGGGCTGGAGGGCGCCATCGTCCGTGACGTGCAGCAGGGCACCTCCGACGTCGTGCTGCGCTCGGGCGTGGCGGTGCTGACCGGCGCCACGGCGCTCGGACTGGTCGTCTACCGCAGGCCCCGCCGGGCACTCGCCGCGGGCGGACTGGCGCTGGTGCTGCTCGCCGCGTCCGGGGCCACGGCGTGGGCGACATGGAACCCCAAGTCGGTCCTCGAACCGAAGTTCTCCGGACTGCTGGCGAGCGCGCCCTCAGTGGTCGGCAGCGCCCGGAGCATCGTCACGGACTTCGGCGCCTATCAGGAAGAGCTGGCCCGGCTGGTCACGAACGTCACCAAGCTCTACGACGCGACCTCGACCCTGCCCGCGTACCAGCCGTCGCCCTCCACCACCCGCGTGCTGCACGTCGCCGACATCCACCTGAACCCGATCGCGTGGAGCGTGATCCGCTCGCTGGTGGAGCAGTACGACATCGACGTGATCATCGACGCGGGCGACACCATGGACCACGGCACGGCCGCCGAGAACCGCTTCCTGGAGACCGTCCCGAACCTGGGCGCGCCGTACGTGTGGGTGCGGGGCAACCACGACTCGATCGAGACGCAGAAGGCCATGTCCGGACTCGGCGAGAACGTGTACGTGCTGGACAACGGCGTGCCGGTGACCGTTGCGGGCCTGCGGATCGCCGGGATGGGCGACCCGCAGTTCACCCCGGACCGGTCGGTGGTGCCGGCCGGCGACCCGTCGGAACGGGCGGCCGGGCGCGAACTGGCGTTCTCGCTGCGGACGCAGCGGGCCCAGGGCAACCCGGTGGACATCGCGGTGATGCACAACCCGGTGGGGGTCGAGGAGACGGACGGGACGGTACCGCTCGCCCTGGCCGGGCACATCCACGAGCGCAGCAACGAGACCCTCGCGAAAGGCACCCGGCTCATGGTCGAAGGTACGACGGGCGGTGGCGGCCTGCGGGCCGTCGAGGACGACGAACCGCAGAAGGTGCAGGCCTCGGTGCTGTACCTGGACCAGAGGACCGGGCGGCTGCAGGCCTGGGACTCGATCACGCTCGGCGGCCTGGGACTCACGAAGGCCGAGGTCAGCCGCCACCTCCCGGGCGACGTGCAGCCGCGGGGGCCCAGCACCGCGCCGACGTCTCCCTCTCCTTCCTCTCCGGCTCCCTCCGGCACACCGCCGGACGGGCAGAGCCCCACGGCGCCGTCCCCCGGGACTCCCGGCTCGCCGGACTCTCCGGGGCTGCCGCCGAGTCCGCGGGAGTCGGCCCGATGAGGTCCCGCGGGGCCGGTCGGCGCCGGGAGCGTGCCTCCACCCCGCCGTTTTGGCGTTCCGTCCCGCCATCCCATATGCTTCTCACGTCCCCGACGCGCTGCAAAGCGCCCAGGTGGGCCATCAGCCCTCATCGTCTAGTGGCCCAGGACGCCGCCCTTTCAAGGCGGTAGCACGGGTTCGAATCCCGTTGGGGGCACGCACCACCTGTGCGAGACTTGTCTCGCAATGCACGACCTTGGTCCTGTGGAGCAGTTTGGAGTGCTCGCCACCCTGTCAAGGTGGAGGCCGCGGGTTCAAATCCCGTCAGGACCGCTGTGGCTGGGTAGCTCAGTTGGTACGAGCGTCCGCCTGAAAAGCGGAAGGTCGCCGGTTCGACCCCGGCCCCAGCCACACCGCGTGAACAGGAGAAACGCCCCGATGGGAAACCGTCGGGGCGTTTCTCTTTGCCCGTTTACGCCAACCGGTACGCCGAGGGACGGCTCCGCACACGTCGGACGTCTGCGGGAGTGGTCGGGCGCTCACCGGGCAGGTGGACCACTGAGCAGTGAGACGTGTCGGGCGCCGGACGGAGGAAGTCATGCTCACCCCGCAACGCCTGGACGACTCCGGGGCGCGTGGGCGCGCGGCCGACTCCTACGTCTGGTACGCCTCGTTCGGCTCGAACATGCACCGGGCCCGGCTGGAGTGCTACCTCTCGGGCGGGCGGCCCGCGGGCGGTGCGCGCACCTACCCCGGCTGCCGGGACGCCCGGGCGCCGATGCGCGCGCTGCCGGTGATGCTTCCCGGCGTGGTGTACTTCGCCACCGAGTCGCCGGTCTGGACCGGCGGTTGCGCTTTCTACGACCCTGCCGCGACGCCGGGCGAGGCGCCGGCCCGGGCCTATCTGGTGCGCCGTTCGCAGTTCTCGGACATCGCCGCCCAGGAGATGCACCGCAGCCCCGGAGAGGATCTCGACCTGGAGCGGGTGGAAGCCCTCGGACGGGTCGTGATCGGTCACGGACGCTACGAGACCCTGGTCTGCCCCGGAACCCTGGACGGCTACCCCGTCCTGACGTTCACCTCGTCGTGGGCCTACGGCGACGTCCCCGGCAATCCGCCGTCGGCGGCCTACCTGCGGCACCTGGCCGCCGGGCTGATGACCGGCCACGGCTGGGACGCGGAGCGCACCGCGGCGTATCTGGCGGGCTGTCCGGGGGCCGCGGGCCTGTGGACGCCGGACGCCGTGTGCGCGCTCATCACGGACGGGGTGGGCGCGGGCCCGCGCTGAGGGCGCCCGGAATCGCACAAGGGCGGCGCTGAGCGGCGCGGCGGGCCCAGGGGCGTCATCCGAGGGCCGGAGCGGAACCTCGCGGAGGTCCCGCGTTGCCGCGTCGCACAGAGTGGTGGCCCCGTTGCACACGTGGCACGCCGGAATCCGTGGGAACTCTGTGGGCACTCGCGCGCGGAGGAATTGCACGCATGACGGCCGATGGCGGGCGAAGCAGTCGGCCGTACCGCGGGGAGACGGCACAACGGCATCACCTGACTCCGGCGGGTGATGCGGCGGAAAGCGGGTGGCTGGCGTGGAGGAACCGGTCGTGGTGGGGGTGGACGGCTCGCCCTCGAGCATGGATGCGGTGTCGGTGGCCGCTGGCGAAGCTCGACTGCGCGGGTGCGGACTGAAGGTGGTCCACGCGTTCATCTGGCCCGTGATGCACGTGCCGCTCGGCCCGTCTCCGCTCGGCCCCGCTGAGGGCGGGTTGCGGAACATTGCGGAGCGGCTGGTGGCCGACGCGGTGGATCGCGCACGTTCCGTGGCGCCCGAAGTTCCCGTCACCGGTGCCCTGGTGACGGGCGAGGCACTGACAGTGCTGGAACATCGGTCGCAGACGGCTTGTCTGGTGGTGGTCGGCAGCCGGGGGCTGGGCGGTTTCCTGGGCCTTCTGCTGGGGTCGACAGCGGTGCATCTGGCCGCCCACGGCCGCTGCCCCGTCATGGTGGTCCGGGGACGGGGCAGTGGGGCGGGCCCGGTCCTGCTGGGGCTCGACCGTTCGGACGCCGGCCGTGGAGCGGTCGGGTTTGCTTTCGAGGAGGCCGCCCTGCGCGGCACGCGCCTCGTGGCGCTGGAAGCGGGCGAGAGGCGTCCGGCTGCCGCATCGCTCGCCGGACGGCAGGAGAGGTATCCGGATGTCCCGGTCGAGCACACCGTGGTACAGGGTGGTGCTCGCGAGGAGCTGATCGCCGCGAGTGCGGAGGCGGGACTGGTCGTGGTCGGAGCCCGGGGCCGCGGCGGGTTCACCGGTCTGCTCCTGGGGTCGGTCAGTCAGGCCGTCCTTCATCATGCCCGGTGCCCGGTCGTCGTGGTGCGGGGACCCGGTGTCCGGCGGTGAGGCCTCGGGGCCTCGCGCCGGCCGCCCGGCGGCCGGCGCGCACCACCACGGGCTTCCCGCCCACGAGGCGGTGTTGCTGTGGGAGAGCGATGCCGATCGCGGCCTCGGCGGCGAGGAAGCCGCCGAGCGACTCGAGCGCTTCGGCCGCAATGTTCTGCCCGCGAGGTCGAGCGGCGGTCTGCTGCGGCGGGTTCTGCGACAGTTCCACCACCCGCTTGTCCACGTCCTGGTCATCGCGGGCGTGATCACTGCGGCGTTGCGTGAATACCTCGACTCGACGGTGATCTTCGGCGTGGTGCTGGTGAACGCGTTGATCGGCTTCGTGCAGGAGTCGAGGGCCGAAGCCGCGCTGGAGGGTCTGCGTGCGATGGTGCGCACGACCGCCACGGTGGTGCGGGACGGGCGCAGGCGCCGGGTCCCGTCAGCCGATCTGGTGCCCGGCGACTTGGTGATGGTCGAGGCAGGCGTCAAGGTGCCTGCCGATGTGCGACTGCTCCGGGCGGCGGAGTTGCGCACGGACGAGTCGTCGTTGACGGGGGAATCGGTACCCGTGCCGAAGGACGAGGTGGTGCTGGACCCGAGGACTCCGGTCGCCGATCGGCGCAACATGCTGCATTCGGGGACACTGGTGACAGCCGGGCGTGGGGCGGGGATCGTGGTCGCGACCGGGCCGGAGACCGAACTGGGGCAGATCCATCGCCTGGTGGGGGCCGCAGAGACGCTGGCAACGCCGCTCACCGCCAAACTTGCCGCCTTCAGCAGGGTTCTGACAGTAGTCATCCTTGCGCTGGCCGCGGTGACCTTCGCGGCGGGCGTGGTACGCGGCCAGGAGGCGGTGCGGACGTTCACGGCTGCTGTGGCACTGGCCGTGGGAGCGATCCCCGAGGGGCTTCCCGCGGCGGTCACCATCACCTTGGCGATCGGTGTCGCCCGCATGGCCGGACGCAGAGCGGTGGTCCGCAGGATGCCCGCCGTGGAGACGCTCGGCAGCACCACGGTCATCTGCGCGGACAAGACCGGTACGCTCACCGAGAATCAGATGACGGTGCGCTCGGTCTGGACACCGGACGCCGTCTTCGACGTCACCGGCGTCGGCTACGCCCCCGACGGTGCACTGCACGCCCGCGACGGCACTGTGGTCTCCGCCGGTACGAGCCAGGCGCTGTGGTGGTGCCTGCTGGCGGGTGCCGCCTGCAACGATGCTGTCCTCACCCGCAGGGACGGCGGGTGGGACCTGGTGGGTGATCCCACCGAGGCTGCGATGCGTGTGGTGGCGGGCAAGGGCGGCATGGGCACGGCCGACGTGTCCGAACGCCGCCCCCGGGTGGACACGGTTCCGTTCAGTTCCGAGCGGCAGTTCATGGCTACCCTGCACAGGGAAGCCGGCGGGGGCCACCTGGTGCTGGCCAAGGGCGCTGTCGAGCGGATCCTCGACCTGTGCACGGGACAGATGGGGGTCGACGGCGGTATACGTCCGCTGGACCGCGGCACGATTGCGGCAGCCGTCGAGGACCTGGCCTCCGACGGTCTGCGGGTGCTGGCCACGGCGGCCCTGCCGTCCGCGGCTCCGGATGCGTTCGCCGCGCGGCCTCTTCCCCGCTCCCTGGTCTTCACGGGCCTGCAGGCCATGCTCGACCCGCCCCGTCCGGCCGCGACCGCCGCGGTCCGCGCCTGCCGCTCCGCCGGGATCGCCGTCAAGATGATCACGGGCGATCATGCGGTCACTGCGTCCGCCGTCGCCGACCGGATCGGCCTGCTGGAGCAGCCCGGCCCGGGCAAGGGGGAGGTACTGACAGGGGCCGAACTCACGGCACTGTCCGACCACGCGTATCCCGGTGCGGTGGACGGGGCCCGTGTCTTCGCCCGTGTCTCGCCCGAGCAGAAACTCCACCTGGTGCAGGCTCTGCAGGCACGCGGGCAGATCGTCACCATGACCGGTGACGGGGTCAACGACGCTCCTGCCCTGCGTCAGGCCGATATCGGCGTCGCCATGGGACGCTCCGGCACCCAGGTCGCCGAGGACGCCGCCGACATGGTGCTGACCGATGACGACTTCGCCACCATCGAGGCCGCGGTGGAGGAGGGGCGCGGCGTCTTCGACAATCTCACCAAGTTCATCGTGTGGACGCTTCCCACCAATATGGGCGAAGGGCTCGTCGTTCTGGCCGCCATCCTGTTCGGCGCCACGCTGCCGATCCTGCCCGCGCAGATCCTGTGGATCAACATGACCACAGCCGTCGCGCTCGGCCTGATGCTCGCGTTCGAACCGAAAGAGGCCGGGGTAATGGTTCGGCCGCCCCGTGACCCGGCCCGCCCTCTGCTCACCGGCGCACTCGTCGTACGCGTCCTGCTGGTCTCCGCCCTGCTCGTCGCCGGCTCCTGGTGGCTCTTCACCTGGGAACGCGACACCGGGGCGACCTTGCCCGAGGCACGCACCGCCGCGGTGAATCTGTTCGTCGCGGTCGAACTGTTCTATGTGTTCAGTTGCCGCTCGCTGACCCGGTCCGCGTGGCGTCTCGGTCCGTTCGGGAACCGCTGGATCATCGGCGGAATCCTTGCCCAAACGGCGGGGCAGCTCGCCCTCACCTACCTCCCGGCCATGAACCATCTCTTCCGCACCGCACCCATCAGCGGCGGTGCCTGGCTGAGAATCTTCGCCCTGGCCGCCCTCGCCACCCTCGTGGTGGCTCTCGACAAGCGTCTGCGACACCACTTCGTCTGACCCGGATTCCCCGGCGGGAGTGCGCGCCGACCCGGACACCTTCGTGGTTGCCCCGAACAGGTGGTCCCGGACCGGGACCGCCGGGCGATGCGTCGCACCGTGGCAGGCATCACCTCACGCACACGTCTGCCGCCTCCGCCGCCACCCGGGAAACGGACCATGAGTGATCTGGTGTTCGCCCTCGTCGTCGTGGGGGTGTGGGTCGCGATCGGGCTCATCACCGCCTGGTGGATGGCTCGCCGGGGCTACCACCACTGGGGGTGGCTCGTGATGGGCGCCGTGTTCGGGCCTTTCCTCGCCCTCGCCGCCGGCGAGCGGGTCCAGCTCCACCAGGTCGGGCCGCTCGCCCGGATGGAGGTCGGTGCGCGGGGGCCGGGCGGCCTGCGGGTGCTGGTGGGGGTGGACGGCTCCGAGACGTCGCAGGCCGCACTGGACCTGGCCGTCGAGCTGCTGGGGCCGTACGCGGAGGCCCTCGTCGCGGCGGAGGTGGTGGGTTACGACGCGGCCGAGGACGCACGGGCACCCAGCACCACCGCGGCCAGGAACCGCCTGGGGGCGGTCGCCGAGCGCAGCGGCGGGCGGGTGACGGAGTGCGACATCCTCTCGGGGCCACCGGCACAGGCGCTGACGGCCTATGCGGAGGAGCAGCACATGGACCTCGTCGTGGTCGGCAGCCACGGGAGAGGTCTGTCCCGTCGGCTGCTCGGCGACGTCGCCCGGGCACTGGTGCGTCAGCGCACCGTGCCGGTGCTGGTGGTCGGCGGGCGCGGGGACGCGGCTCCGGGGTGAGCCCGGGAGCGAGGCGCCACGCGGGAGGTCAGACCACGTCGGTAGTGCGCGGCATCCCGCCCGTGGTCGTGGTCACGTCGATGACCGAGAACTGCGCGCCCTGCGGGTCGCCGAGGGCGGCGAACCGGCCGAACGGCGTGTCCATCGGGCCGAACTGCAGGGTTCCGCCCCGTTCGGTCGCGCGCGCCACCGCGGCGTCGCAGTCCGGGACGGTGAAGTACACGTTCAGGTAGGCCGGGACGGAGGGCGGGAAGACGTCCTCGGTCATGTGCATCCGGCCCAGGACGGGCTCGTCGTCGAGGGTGAAGACGTTGAAGTCGTAGGAGCTGTCCTCGATGTGTTTCACCCCGTACCGGAACACTCCGGGGAAGAACGCGTCGGCCTTGGCGGGCTGCCGGGTGAAGACCTCGGCCCAGCAGTAGGCGCCGGGGACACCGGCGGCCTCGAAGCCGTGGTGCGTGCCCGCCTGCCAGACGCCGAACACGACGCCGCCCGGGTCGCGGGCCAGCACCATCGAACCGAAGTCGCCCACTTCCATGGGCTCGATGATCACCTCGCCCCCGCCGGCACGGACGCGCTGGGCGGTGGCGGCGGCGTCGGGCGACGCCAGGTACAGGCACCAGGCCGCTTCGCCGCCCTCCATGCCGGGCATGGTGGGCGACACGGCGGCCACGGCCTTCCCGTCGGCGTACGCCTGCGTGTAGTTGCCGAACCGCGTATCGGGTTCGGCGAAGGTCCATCCCAGGACGTCGCCGTAGAACCGCTTCGCGGCGTCGACGTCGCGGAACATCGCGTCGGCCCAGCAGGGCATGCCTTCGGCTCGTACCGCCATCGCTCCAGCGCCTTCCGTCATGCGGGCCCCTCCGATCACGCTAGCCGCCGGGCTGCGGTGCTGCACTCCGGCCGGCAGGAGTGTGCCGCACGGCGGCGAGGACGTCGCGCTCTCCCGTTCCCGCAGGCCCTCCGCAGAGCGGACCGCACCGCCACATGTGCTTCTTCACCGTGTTGCCGATGCAGGTGCCGACGGCGAACATGACAGAGGGGATACCGCCCATGACGGGCGAATCACTTTGGGCAGGTGAGGCTCATGACCGCCGGACACAACTCCCGCGCTGGTAAACAGCCCTCGCGTACAGGGCGCACCTGGTTTCCACGGTGGCGGTTCTTCACCTGGGGTGATCCTCGCCTTCAACCTGATCATGCTGATCTTGGTCATCGCGGGTGCCAACTCCGGGCCGGACTGCAGCGGCAAGACGGGAAACGCCCTGACCAACTGCCAGGCCGGAGAGGTCGGTACAGGAATCGGGGTAAGCCTTCTCATCCTGCTGTGGGCCCTGGGGGACATCATCCTCGGCGTCATCTGGCTGATCACCAAGCCTGCCAAGCGGGAATGTCCCGCCTGCGGCAACAGCGTGCGCAAGGGAGTCATGCAGTGCCGTTCGTGCGGGTTCGACTTTCGTCACCTGCTCCCGGGGAACGCCTCCGGAGGGCCGGAGCAGCCCCCGGGTGAGGGCTGGGGCCGCTGAAGCCGACCCCGGTCCTCACGCGTCGGGTCGTCCACCGGGGTGGCGGTGGCGCCAGGCCCAGAAGACCGCCGAGGAGGCGACGGCCCATGCCGCGAGGGCGGCGTAGGGCTGGAGGTAGAGGCTGCCGGGGAAGTACACGGCCGTGTGCTGCGCGTTCACCGAGGCTCCCGGCGGCAGCCAGCGACCGATCACGCCGAACGGGGAGGGGAGCAGCGGCCAGGAGACGGCCCCGCCGGAGGAGGGGTTGCCGAGCAGCACCATGACGCCCCAGGTGGGGAGGACCGCCCACCGGCCGACGAGCGTCTGGAACATGGTGAAGACCATGCCGGCGGTGAACATGGTGAGCGCCAGGATCAGCCAGGAGTGGGCGAAGGGCAGGTCGATCGCGCCCAGCAGCCAGTCGACCACGGCGGCGATGGCGAAGCCGCCGAGGACGGCGTAGACCGCGGTGAACACGGTGCGCTCGAGGGGTTCGAGGCGAGCGGCGTGGATGCTCAGCTGGATGGCGCCGAGGAAGCCGATGATCACTGCGGCGAGTGAGATGTAGAAGAGGGTGAGGCCCCGCGGGTCACCCCGTTGCAGCGGCTTGATGTCCACGACGACGACGGGGACGCCGGCCTCCTTCCCGACCCGTGGCGCGGCCTGCCGCAGCACTTCGGCGACCGTGGCGCCGGCGGCGCTCGCCACGTCGAGTTCCACGCCTCTCGCCCGGGAGAGGCGGATGACGGCGAACACCTCCTGTGCCTCGACGGCCTGCCGGGCCGCCGCGTAGGTGGCGTAGCGCCGGAGTGCGAGGGAGGAGTCGAGCCGGCGCTCCATGCCGCGGACGAAGTCCGTGCGGCGGCCGCGGTCGTCCGCCGCGCCGACGACCGCGGTGGGGATGTGGCGCGGGGTGGGGTCGGCCAGGGCGTAGGTGTAGGAGCCGGCGAACATGCCGGCGACCGCGGCGACGAGCAGGGTGATCACGACGGCGGGCAGGAACGGCGACTCCCGGAACGCGGTCCAGGAGCGGTGCGGGGCTTCCTTCGGTGCGGCGCTCACGGCCCTCACCGTAAACGGGAGGAAAGGTGCATCGCGGCATCGAGCGGGTGCCGGTGGTGCCGGGAAATGATTCGCCAGGCCGCTGAGCGAGGTGCGATCCTGGGATCCGTATGTCCACATCGCCTTCCGCCGACGCCCCGACGCTTCCCGCCCTGCTGGAGCGCCTTCCCGAGCTGATGCTGCACGACCAGCAGCGGCTCGGGCGCCGGCTCGACGGTGTCCGGCGGATCCGCAAGCCGGAGGCCAGGGACGCCGTACTGCGCGAGATCTCCGCGGCGATGGACGACTCCGAGCTCCGGGTCGCCGCGCGGCGGGACGCGGTTCCGGCGATCGACTATCCGGAGGCCCTGCCGGTCAGCCGGAAGAAGGACGAGATCCTCGAGGCGATCCGCGATCACCAGGTGGTGATCGTCGCGGGCGAGACGGGCTCGGGGAAGACGACGCAGATCCCGAAGATCTGCATGGAGCTGGGCCGCGGAGTCACCGGACTGATCGGGCACACGCAGCCCCGCCGTATCGCCGCCCGGACGGTCGCCGAGCGGGTGGCGGAGGAACTGCGGACACCGCTGGGCGAGGCGGTCGGCTGGAAGGTCCGGTTCACCGACCAGGTGAAGGACCACACGCTGGTCAAGCTCATGACGGACGGCATCCTGCTCGCCGAGATCCAGACGGACCGCGAACTGCGCCGGTACGACACGCTGATCATCGACGAGGCGCACGAACGCAGTCTCAACATCGACTTCCTGCTGGGCTATCTGGCACAGCTTCTCCCCCGGCGCCCCGACCTCAAGGTCGTGATCACCTCCGCGACCATCGATCCGGAGCGGTTCTCCCGCCATTTCGGGGACGCTCCGATCGTGGAGGTGAGCGGCCGCACCTACCCGGTGGAGGTCCGCTACCGGCCGCTGCTGGAGGAGGACTCGGAGGAGAAGGACCGGGACCAGGTCACGGCGATCTGCGACGCGGTCGACGAGCTGCAGTCGGAGGGCCCCGGCGACGTCCTGGTCTTCCTCTCCGGGGAACGGGAGATCCGCGACACCGCGGACGCGCTCGAGAAGAAGAAGCTGAGACACACCGAGATCCTGCCGCTCTACGCGCGGCTCTCGCACGCGGAGCAGCATCGTGTCTTCCAACGGCACTCCGGCCGCCGCGTGGTGCTCGCCACGAACGTCGCCGAGACGTCGCTGACGGTCCCGGGCATCAAGTACGTCGTCGATCCGGGGACGGCACGGATCTCGCGCTACAGCCACCGCACGAAAGTGCAGCGCCTGCCCATCGAGCGGATTTCGCAGGCGAGCGCGAACCAGCGGAAGGGGCGCTGCGGCCGCACCTCCGACGGCATCTGCATCCGCCTGTACTCGGAGGAGGACTTCCTTTCCCGCCCGGAGTTCACGGACGCGGAGATCCTCCGCACGAATCTCGCCTCGGTCATCCTGCAGATGAACGCGGCGGGGCTGGGGGACATCCAGAAGTTCCCGTTCATCGACCCTCCGGACCCTCGTTCGGTCAAGGCCGGTGTGCAGCTCCTGGAGGAACTGCACGCGCTCGACTCCCGGCAGAAGGATCCGCGCAAGCGGCTGACCCGCACCGGGAAGCGTCTCGCCCAGCTTCCCGTCGACCCGCGGCTGGCCCGCATGGTGCTGGAGGCGGACCGGAACGGTTGTGTCCGCGAGGTGATGGTCATCGCCGCGGCCCTGTCCCTCCAGGATCCGCGCGAGCGTCCGGCGGACAAGCAGCAGCAGGCCGACCAGCAGCACGCCCGCTTCAAGGACGAGAGCAGCGACTTCCTGGCCTTCCTCCACCTGTGGCGGTATCTGCGCGAGCAGCAGAAGGCGCTGTCCTCGTCGGCGTTCCGCCGGATGTGCAAGGCCGAGTACCTGAATTACCTGCGCATTCGTGAGTGGCAGGACATCCACGCCCAGCTGCGCCAGGTCGTCAGGTCGCTGGACATCGAACTCGGGGAGCCGCGGGAGGAGGTGGATCCGGCGGCCGTCCACCGTTCGCTGCTGGCGGGGCTGCTGTCCCACGTCGGCCTCAAGGACACCGACAAGAACGAGTACCTCGGTGCGAGGAACGCGAAGTTCGCGGTGTTCCCCGGCTCGGCGCTGTTCAGGAAGCCGCCCCGCTGGGTGATGTCGGCGGAGCTGGTCGAGACCTCGCGGCTGTGGGCCCGGGTCAACGCGCGGATCGAACCGGAGTGGATCGAGCCGCTGGCGCAGCATCTGGTCAAGCGGACCCACAGCGAGCCGCACTGGGAGCAGAAGCAGGCCGCGGTCATGGCCTACGAGCGGGTGACGCTGTACGGCGTGCCGATCGTGACGCAGCGCAAGGTCAACTACGGGCGGATCGACCCGGAGACCTCGCGCGACCTGTTCATCCGGAACGCGCTGGTGGAGGGCGACTGGCGCACTCACCACCGGTTCTTCGCGGAGAACCGGAAGCTCCTGGAGGAGGTCGAGGAGCTGGAGCACCGCGCCCGGCGGCGCGACATCCTCGTCGACGACGAGACGCTGTACGACTTCTACGATCAGCGCATCCCCGACCACGTGGTCTCCGGGGCGCACTTCGACTCCTGGTGGAAGAAGAAGCGTCACGACGAACCGGACCTGCTCAACTTCGAGAAGTCCATGCTCATCAACGAGCAGGCGGAGCAGGTCACAAAGTCCGACTACCCCGACGTCTGGCGGCAGGGTGACGTGCGGTTCCCGGTCACCTACCAGTTCGAGCCGGGCACCGACGCGGACGGCGTGACGGTCCACGTGCCGCTGCACGTGCTGAACCAGGCGGCCCCGGAGGGGTTCGACTGGCAGATCCCCGGGCTGCGCGAGCAGCTGGTGACCGAGCTGATCCGCTCGCTGCCGAAGCCGATCCGCCGCAACTACGTGCCCGCGCCGAACTTCGCGCAGCGGTTCCTGGCGCTGTGGGAGACGCCGCCGCTGGGCAGGCCGCTGACGGCGGTGCTCGCACAGGAGTTGCAGCGCATGGTCGGTGTCCCGGTCGCGCAGGAGGACTTCGACTGGAAGAAGGTCCCCGACCATCTGCGGATCACCTTCCGGGTGACGGACGAGAAGCGCCGGAAGCTGGCGGAGGACAAGGATCTGGAGACGCTGCGGCTGCGGCTCAAGCCGAAGACGCGGGCGGCGCTGTCGCAGGCGTTCGAGTCGGCCGCGCGTTCCCGGGGGGCACGGCGCGGCAAGGCCGTGCCGGAGGGCGAGCAGCCCGCCGGCGGGTCGAACGCCGCCGCGGTTCCCGAACTGTCGCAGCGGGCGGGCCTCACCCGATGGACGGTGGGGACGCTGCCGCGGACCTTCGAGACGCGCCGGGCGGGCCAGCCGGTGAAGGCCTACCCAGCACTGGTGGACGACGGCGACTCGGTGTCCGTGCAGCTCTTCGACTCGGAGACGGAGCAGCGCGCCGCCATGTGGCGGGGTACGCGCCGGCTGATCCTGCTCAACCTGCCGTCGGATCCGGCGAAGTTCGCGCAGTCCCAGCTGGACAATCGCCAGAAACTGGCGCTGTCGAGGTCGCCGCACGGCAGTGTGCAGGCTCTGTTCGAGGACTGTGTGCGCGCCTCGGCGGACCGGCTGATCGCCTCGCACGGCGGGCCGGCGTGGGACGAGGAGTCCTTCCACAAGCTGTTCGACGCCGTTCGGGCCGATCTGGTCGAGTCGACTCTGGGCACGGTTCGGCAGGTTCAGCAGGTGCTGGCGGCCTGGCACTCCTGCGAGCAGCGGCTGCGGGGCATGAAGAGCGCGGTGCTGCTGCCGTCGTTGACCGATGTCCGCGAGCAGCTGGCGGAGTTGGTGTGCGACGGCTTCGTCACGGCGCACGGGGTCGGACGGCTTCCGGACCTGATGCGCTATCTGATCGCTGCGGACCGGCGCCTGCAGCAGCTGCCGCAGCACGCGGAGCGCGACCGGGCGCGCATGGCCAAGGTCCACGAGATGCGGGACGAGTACCTGTGGCTGCTCGAGCAGTTCCCTGCGGGCCGGCCGGTGCCGAAACAGGCGCGGGAGATCCGCTGGATGCTGGAGGAGTTGCGGGTCAGCTATTTCGCGCACGCGTTGGGCACGGCCTATCCGGTGTCGGACAAGCGGATCGTGAAGGCCGTCGACGCGGCGGTGCCCGGAGCGCGCTGATCCGAACGGATTCGCGTGGCGGGGCTGAGCTGGGGTAGAGTCTGGTCCGCGCCGGTGAGCGGGCCGGAAAGGCAACGTGCGGCGCAGTTCCAGGTCCTGTGGAGCAGTTTGGAGTGCTCGCCACCCTGTCAAGGTGGAGGCCGCGGGTTCAAATCCCGTCAGGACCGCATTGTGCGGCTAGTGGCCCGCATCCCTTCGGGGGTGCGGGCCACTTGTCGTGTGCGAGGGCTCCGGACCCCGGAAGCGCTCGGGGGCACGAACTCCGGGTTGGTGCGGGGCCGAACGCTCCACGCCGTGACAGTGCCGGCGCGGAGGCGCCTGACGGCGCACGGGACGGGCGAGGAGCGCGCCGACCGCGCTCCCCCACCCGGAGGCGGGCCACGTCACCGGGAACAGCCTCCGGGGCGCCCGCTGCGGCGCGGGGTACCGACACCCACCCGCTGCCGCACCGCTCGGGACCGAAGTCCCGCCACCGGGTGACGGAAGAACCTCCGCAACAGGCGGCGATCCCATTATCGTGGAAACCACGCGTGGGCAAGAGTGTGCCGCTGTGACAGGACTCACCGAATCCACCTGCGGAGAGGCGTACTTCACAGACCCTTGTGGCACCGGCAATTGAATATGTGCAATGGCACCCCTGTCTCCCGTGCCCCCGCACGCGCCGACAGTGAGGGCCGAACGCCGACGGAAGGCCAACCAGCCGCTCTCCAGGGGCAGTCGGGGCCGGACAAACGTAATCGCGCCGGGCCCGGCGGAGCCCAGCGCGATGCCGTCGCACTGCGTGGCGTCCTGACGGGAGGGGGCCCGGAAGACGCCGGTTTATGCGGTTATTTCGCTGTACGTCCTGACGCTCAGGCTTCGCTGCGCTGCTGCGGAATACCCGCGAGCAGGGCACGGACCTCCGCCTCGCGGTAGCGGCGGTGGCCTCCGAGCGTGCGGATCGACGTGAGCTTGCCCGCCTTGGCCCAGCGAGTGACCGTCTTCGGGTCAACGCGGAACATGGTGGCGACCTCAGCCGGGGTCAGCAGCGGCTCGGCATCAGGGGTGCGAGCGGTCATGAGCGGCCTCCTCGGGAGAACCGAACCATACGGTTCTTTCCTCTAAATTCTGCACCTTGACCCGCGCTGCCCGAAATGACGCACGCGGGTCGAGTCGGTTATAGGACGAACGGCTTGTCCTCGGCACTACAACTACACCATCTGTCCAGCCACGTCGGCCAAACCGATGGAATTGCCCTCTGAACGTGTTCAACCTCGGCGGATGCCGATGGACCATGTCATAGCGGACAGTTACCCCCCTGTGACGATGGGTCACACGGGGGCCAGGTGTCACAAGACCTACCAAGGAGCACAACAAAGATCTTTCCGTCCCGACTGGGACACAAAGCCACCCCTCCGGACTCGTTGTCCTATTTTGACACGAGGGAGGGGTCTGCGAGCAAGAGCCGGAAAAGTGCTTTCCGTCACCTTGGCGACCGATGGCCGGTTTCGGGACGTTGGTCCCCACGCCGGTCCCCCCGGGTCACGGTGCGCCCGCCCGCCGCGAGGGTCAGTTCGCGAACTGGAGGTCCCGCACCGTCCGCCAACGGTCCGTGAGCCGCTCGTACGCCGTGCCGGCCGCCTCCGAGTCCCCCCGGCGCAGCGCGGCGATGCCCTCGGCGACATCCGCCGCCGAGTGGTCCTCGGCAAGCTGTTCCTCGGGGATCACGTGGGCCAGGCCGCCGTAATCCAGTTCGACGAGTGACCTCGGATGGAACTCCTCCAACCATCGGCCCACGTCGACCAGCCCGTTGACGAGCGGACCGTCCTCCAACTCCTCGCGGAGCACCTTCAGCCCCCTGGCGAGGCGGCGACGCGCCTCCACCATCGGCGTCCGGTACCGGAGAACGGACTGCTGACTTCCGCTCTCCTCACCGCTTTCCGGCTTCGCAAACTCCCTTTCCTCGTCGGAGAAGATCGCGAACCACCTGACGGGCACGTGCCAGAGCGCCGAACGGATCCACGGACGGGCGTCCGGGTTGCGCTCGCGCCACCGGTCGTAGTCCGCAAGCGCCTGCCGCCGCACCACGGGCGGCAGCGCCGCGTCCCGCACCGGGACCGGCATCTCGGGAACCAGCGGACCGCCGGCCCCGGGGAAAGCCGCGAGCGCCTGCCAGCCGCGCATCCGGGTGCGCCAGGGGCACACGCAGGTGACGCCGTCCACCTCGGTCACGAAGGCGTCCGCACTCTCCCGGACGGGCACCACCACCGGCGGTACGGCCAGCAGGTCCGCCAGCGAGCGGCGCAGCTCGTCCTGCGCCGTCGGCAGGTGCTCCCGGCGGGCGTAGCGCGCCCAGTGGGCCCGCTCGGGCTCGGGAAACGCCGCCAGCGGCTCGTACACACGCAGGTAGGCCGTGTACGGGATGACTGCCGCGGGACTCTGCCGCACGCTCTCTCCTCCACATCTCGCCTCCGCCGCACCGGCGGAGGACCCGACTGTTCACGATCGTGGCATCACGGTGATCCCCACGGAGCACCGACAGGTCGTACGCTTCTGCCGATACTTGTCAGCATCGCTCTCCCCCACCCCATGGGGGGCGAATCGTTCGCGACTACAGGAGTCACCACCGTGACCGATGCACGTCCCACCTCCGTCAACGGCGACGGGGTGCTGCACACTCTCTTCCGCTCCGACCAGGGCGGTCACGAGCAGGTCGTGCTGTGCCAGGATCGCGACACCGGGCTGAAGGCCGTGATCGCCGTCCACTCCACGGCTCTCGGCCCGGCCCTCGGCGGCACCCGCTTCCACGCCTACGCGTCCGACGAGGAAGCCGTCATGGACGCGCTGAATCTCGCGCGCGGAATGTCCTACAAGAACGCCCTCGCCGGCCTCGAGCACGGCGGCGGCAAAGCTGTGATCATCGGCAACCCGGACGAGACGAAGTCCGAGGCGCTGCTCGAGGCCTACGGGCGCTTCGTCGCCTCGCTGGGCGGCCGCTACGTGACGGCGTGCGATGTCGGCACCTACGTGCAGGACATGGACGTCGTGGCGCGCACCAACCAGTGGACGACCGGACGCTCCCCGGAGAACGGCGGCGCCGGGGACTCGTCCGTGCTGACCGCCTTCGGCGTCTTCCAGGGCATGCGGGCCAGCGCGCAGCACCTGTGGGGCGAGCCCTCGCTGCGCGGCCGCCGGGTGGGCATCGCCGGCGTCGGCAAGGTCGGGCACCACCTGGTGACCCACCTGCTCGAGGACGGTGCCGAGGTCGTGATCACCGACGTCCGCGAGGAGTCGGTGGCGCGGGTGCGTGCTGCCCACCCGGAGGTCTCGGTCGTCGCCGACACGGCCGCGCTCGTCCGCACCGAGGGGCTCGACGTGTACGCGCCGTGCGCACTCGGTGGCGCCCTCGACGACGCCACCGTGCCGGTGCTGACCGCCAAGGTGGTCTGCGGCGCCGCCAACAACCAGCTCGCCCACCCCGGCGTGGAGAAGGATCTCGCCGAACGCGGCATCCTCTACGCCCCGGACTATGTGGTGAACTCCGGCGGCGTGATCCAGGTCGCGGACGAGCTGCACGGCTTCGATTTCGCACGTGCGAAGGCAAAGGCGACGCAGATCCTGGACACCACACTCGCCATCTTCGACCGTGCCCGGACCGACGACGTACCGCCCGTCGTCGCCGCGGACCGGCTCGCGGAGCAGCGCATGGCGGAGGCGCGGTGACCTCTGGCGCTCCGTGACGCGGAGCGCCCGGCGGGCGGCCGCGTGCCGCCCGCCGGGCGGGGGGAGAGGCATCTCACGCACCCCTGGGCGGGTCGCTCGATGTGCGGACGGTAAAATCCCCCGGTGACCAGGGCAGAACGGGTCACCGGGCGAGACGGCGGGCGGCCGCGCCGTGCGGGCGACGTACCGTACGGGAGCGGAAGCAGGTACCGTTGAAGCCACACGGACCGGTCTCTCCTTCGAAAGACCGCATGTCCGCTTCCGAATGTTGAACGCGTGTCAAGACTCTGGGGCCGTCGAGCCCCGTCGTTGAGGGGGTCGAGCCATGGGGCGCGGCCGGGCCAAGGCCAAGCAGACGAAGGTCGCCCGCCAGCTGAAGTACAACAGCGGCGGGACGGACCTCACGCGTCTGGCCGAGGAGCTGGGCGCATCGACGTCGAGCCAGCCGCCGAACGGTGAGCGGTTCGAGGACGATGAGCAGGACGACCCGTACGCACAGTACGCGGATCTGTACAACGAGGACGACGAGGGCGAGGACGGCGACGAGCCGTCCGCTGCCGAGTCGGAGCGCCGCCGCGCCTGAGGCGCCGCCCCGCGCATCCGGCGTGGTGCGCCCCTCGCACGCCGTCGGCAGCAGTTGCCGTACACAGCCCCGGTCCGGGTTCCGCCGGACCGGGATTCTGTGCTGTCGGAGTGGGTGACGGCAGCCTCAGCTCCCGTACGCGCCCGTGAGCGCGACCGCCTCCGCAGCATCGCCGCGCTCCTCGACCTCACCCGCGACCCACGCGTCCACGCCACGGTCCGCGAGGGTGTCCAGCACGTGCTGCACGGACGCGGGAGGGACCACCGCGGCCATGCCGACACCCATGTTCAAGGTCCGCTCCAGCTCCGTCCGCGCCACACCACCGACCTCGCCGACCAGGGAGAACACCGGGCCGGGCGTCCAGGTCGAACGGTCCAGGCGGGCGTGGAGGCCGTCGGGGACGACGCGGGCCAGGTTGTTCGCCAGCCCGCCGCCGGTGATGTGCGAGAACGCGTGGACCTCGGTGGTCCGGGTGAGCTGGAGACAGTCGAGCGCGTAGATCTTCGTGGGCTCCAGCAGCTCCTCGCCCAGGGAGCGGCCGAAGTCCTCGACCCTGCGGTCGAGGGTCCACCCGGCCCTGTCGAACAGCACGTGCCGCACCAGCGAGTACCCGTTCGAGTGAAGTCCGGAGGAGGCCATGGCGACCACCACGTCGCCCGCGCGGACACGGTCGGGGCCGAGCAGGGCATCCGCCTCGACCACGCCGGTGCCGGCACCGGCGACGTCGTACTCGTCCTCCCCGAGCAGCCCGGGATGTTCCGCGGTCTCGCCGCCGACCAGGGAGCAGCCGGCGAGGACGCAGCCTTCGGCGATGCCCTTGACGAGCTGCGAGACGCGATACGGGTGCACCTTGCCGACGCAGATGTAGTCGGTCATGAACAGCGGCTCGGCACCGCAGACCACGAGGTCGTCGACCACCATCGCCACCAGGTCGTGGCCGATGGAGTCGTGGACGTCCATGCGGCGGGCGATGTCGACCTTGGTGCCGACGCCGTCGGTGGCGGAGGCCAGCAGCGGACGCTCGTAGCGCTTGAGCACGGAGGCGTCGAAGAGCCCGGCGAATCCGCCGAGTCCGCCCAGCGACTCGGGGCGCTGGGTCTTCCGCACCCACTCCTTCATCAGCTCCACGGCACGGTCGCCCGCGTCGATGTCGACGCCGGCGGCGGCGTAGCTGGCACCGGGGGCGGCGCGGGGGCCGGTGGGGTCGGCGGTCATGACGGGGTCTCCGGGATCGGCTCGGCGTGAGGTGCGGTCGGGGAAGGGCGGCGCACGGCACGGGCGGCGTGCCCGGCTCCGGCGTGCCTCGGCTGCGTCACGGGCGGCGGAGCGCGTCGGACCCGCCGAGGCCGGCGGTCATCGAGTCCACGCCGTCCGCGTCCGTGCGGGCGGGTGCGGCGGGCGCCGTCTCGAGGAGGCTCTTGCCCAGCAGCTCCGGGTCGGGCAGGGCCATCGGGTACTCGCCGTCGAAGCAGGCGCGGCACAGGTCGGGCTTGGCGAGCGTGGTCGCCTCGGTCATGCCGTCGAGGGAGATGTAGGAGAGGGAGTCCGCTCCCAGCGAGTTCCCGATCTCCTCGACGGTGAGGCCGTTGGCGATGAGTTCCGCCCGGTTCGCGAAGTCGATGCCGAAGAAGCAGGGCCACTTGATGGGCGGACTGCTGATCCGTACGTGCACCTCGCGGGCGCCGGCCTCGCGGAGCATCCGGATCAGGGCACGCTGGGTGTTGCCGCGGACGATCGAGTCGTCGACGACCACCAGGCGCTTGTCCCGGATGACCTCCTTGAGGGGGTTCAGCTTCAAGCGGATGCCCAGCTGCCGGATGGTCTGGGAGGGCTGGATGAAGGTGCGTCCCACGTAGGAGTTCTTCACGAGGCCGCGGCCGTACGGGATGCCGGACTGCTCGGCGTAGCCGATGGCCGCCGGGATACCGGACTCCGGGGTCGCTATGACCAGATCCGCGTCGGCCGGCGCCTCCACGGCGAGACGGCGCCCCATTTCGACGCGGGAGAGGTGCACGTTGCGGCCCGCGATGTCGGTGTCGGGACGCGCGAGGTAGACGTACTCGAAGACGCAGCCCTTCGGCTTCGCTTCCGCGAAGTGCAGGGAACGGAGACCGTCGGCGTCCACGGAGATCATCTCGCCGGGCTCGATCTCCCGGATGAAGGAGGCTCCGACGATGTCGAGGGCAGCGCTCTCGGAGGCGACCACCCAGCCGCGCTCCAGGCGACCGAGCACCAGCGGCCGTATGCCCTGGGGGTCTCGGGCGGCGTAGAGCGTGTGCTCGTCCATGAAGCAGAACGAGAAGGCGCCCTTGACCTTGGGCAGCACCGCGGCGGCGGCCTGCTCCACGGTCAGCGGGTTGCCGTCCTCGTCGGTCTGGCCGGCGAGCAGCGCGGTGACCAGATCGGTGTCGTTGGTCGCCGCGACCTGGTTGGCGCGTCCGTTGTTCCTGCCCTCGCCGAGCCGCACGACGAGCTCGGACAGCTCCGCGGTGTTCACCAGGTTGCCGTTGTGGCCCAGTGCGATGGACCCGTGGGCGGTCGCGCGGAAGGTGGGCTGCGCGTTCTCCCAGACCGACGCTCCGGTGGTGGAGTACCGGGCGTGCCCCACGGCGATGTGGCCGCGCAGGGAGCCGAGGGAGGTCTCGTCGAACACCTGGGAGACCAGGCCCATGTCCTTGAAGACGAGGATCTGCGATCCGTTGCTCACCGCGATGCCCGCGGACTCCTGGCCGCGGTGCTGCAGTGCGTAGAGCCCGAAATAGGTCAGCTTCGCGACCTCTTCTCCCGGTGCCCAGACACCGAAGACGCCGCAGGCGTCCTGAGGGCCCTTCTCACCGGGGAGCAGGTCGTGGTTGAGTCGTCCGTCACCACGTGGCACGCCACCGAGTCTAGGCCAGCACCGGGGCAGGGCCGAATCCGGGCCGTGTGCGACGGCCCACACCGGGCCGGGCCGCCGCGGTGGCCCCTCAGCCCAGGATCGGCAGGTGTGCGGAGAGGTCGGCCCGGTCCCCGCGCGCCTGCACCACACGGCGGGCACGGGCGTCGGCCCAGGTCGTACGGCCGGTTGCCAGCCGCATGAAGGTGAGCGGGTCGGTCTCGACGACGTGGGGCGGGGTGCCGCGGGTGTGGCGGGGGCCTTCGACGCACTGCGTCACCGCGAACGGCGGCACCCGCACCTCGACCGCGCCGCCGGGCGCCTTGGCGGCGAGCGCGTCCACCAGCAGACGGACGGTCGCGGCGAGCGCCTGCCGGTCCAGCGGCACGCGGTGGCCCGTCGCGCGCACCAGGTCGTCGGTGTGAACCACGAGCTCCACGAGGCGGGTCACCGTGAAGTCCAGGGCGCGCATGGCCCCCAGCGGGTGCGGGAGGAGGAGGTCGGGCCGGACCGCCGCCTCCAGGACCGGTTCCAACTGCTCGACGGCCTCGTCGACGCGGGCGGCCGGGGCGGCGGGCGCGGTGGCACCGTTCCCGTCGCCGTGGTGCTCCGGGCCGCCCGGGGCCGCGGCGAGCACCCAGCTCGTCAGGTCGGCCTCCGGGACGGTGGTGGCGGGTTCGGGGCGGGCGAGGAGGCGCGGCACGGCGTCGATCTGCCCGGCGATGTGCACGACCAACTGCCGCACGTCCCACCCGGGCAGTCCCGCCGGCAGCGCGTACTGCTCGGGGGTGAGCGCGTGCGCTGCCGCGGCGACGGCCTCCACCTGGGCGGCGAGTGCCTTGCGGACGCGGAGCGGGTCGTAGCTGCGGGGCTTGGTGCGGTTCGCTGGCGCCATGCCGCCGAGCTTACGCGGCGGGACGGCGCCGGGGCGGACCGTCACGGCAGCCCCGACCTGCCTGTCGACGTTCCTCCGACGGGCCCGCGGCATGCCGGCAGGGCCGGGACACCGGTGCGCGGTGCCCCGGCCCTGCCGGTCGGCTCGGTGGCTCGGTGGCTCGGTGGCTCAGCCGAACAGCTCCGGAAGGGTGCGCTCGTGCGCCTCCCGCAGTTCGCTCAGCGGGACGGAGAACTGGCCCTGCACGTCGATCGTGTCGCCGTCGACCACGCCGATGCGGGTGGCGGGCAGTCCGCGTGCGCCGCACATGTCGCGCAGCCGGAGCTCCTCGCTGCGCGGCACCGCGACCACGGCGCGGCCCTGCGACTCGGAGAAGAGGAAGACGAACGGGTCGAGTCCGTCCGGCACCACGATCCGGGCGCCCCTGCCGCCCCGCAGGCAGGACTCGGCCAGCGCCTGCATGAGCCCGCCGTCGGACAGGTCGTGCGCCGCGTCGATCATGCCGTCGCGGGAGGCGGCGACCAGGATCTGCCCGAGCAGCCTCTCGCGCTCCAGGTCCACGGCCGGGGGCCTGCCGCCGAGGTGGTCGTGCGCGACCTGCGACCAAGCCGAGCCGCCGAACTCGTCGTGCGTCTCCCCGAGCAGGTAGAGGAGGTGGCCCTCCTCGGCGAAGGCCATGGGGGTGCGCCGGGAGACGTCGTCGATGACGCCGAGCACGCCGACGACCGGGGTGGGGTGGATCGCGGCGTCCCCGGTCTGGTTGTACAGCGAGACGTTGCCGCCGGTGACGGGCGTGCCGAGGACGCGGCAGGCGTCGGCGAGGCCCCGGCAGGCCTCGGCGAACTGCCACATCGCGGCCGGGTCCTCGGGGGAGCCGAAGTTGAGGCAGTCGGTGACGGCCAGCGGCGTCGCGCCGGTGGCCGCCACGTTCCGGTAGGACTCGGCGAGTGCGAGCTGGGCTCCGGCGTAGGGGTCGAGCTTGGCGTAGCGGCCGTTGCCGTCGGTCGCGACGGCGACGCCGAGACCCGTCCCGGGGTCGATGCGGATCATGCCGCCGTCCTCGGGCTGGGCCAGCACCGTGTCGCCGAGGACGTAGCGGTCGTACTGGTCCGTGACCCAGGACTTCGCCGCCTGGTTCGGGGAGGCGACGAGGTCGAGCGCGGTTTGGCGCAGGGCGTCGCCGCCCTCGGGCCGGGCGAGCGCGTCGGGGCCGTCGGCCTGCAGGGCGTCCTGCCAGTCCGGGCGGGCGTACGGCCGCTCGTGGACCGGGCCCTCGTGGGCGACGGTGCGGGGCGGGACGTCGACGATCTGCTCGCCGCGCCAGTGGATCTCCAGCCGCTCGCCATCGGTCACCTCACCGATGACGGTGGCCGTGACGTCCCACTTCTCGCAGATCTCGAGGAAGCGGTCGACCTTGTCGGGCTCCGCCACGGCGCACATCCGCTCCTGGGACTCGCTCATCAGGATCTCCTCGGGGGAGAGCGAGGAGTCGCGCAGCGGAACGTCGTCCAGGGTGACGCGCATGCCGCCGGAGCCGTTCGACGCCAGTTCGCTGGTGGCGCAGGACAGTCCGGCCGCGCCGAGGTCCTGGATGCCGGTGACCAGGCCCTCGCGGAAGAGTTCCAGGGTGCACTCGATGAGCAGTTTCTCCTGGAACGGGTCGCCGACCTGCACGGCGGGGCGCTTCGACGGCTTGGCGTCGTCGAAGGTCTCGGAGGCGAGCAGCGAGGCGCCGCCGATGCCGTCGCCACCGGTGCGGGCGCCGTAGAGGATGACCTTGTTGCCCGCGCCCGCGGCCTTCGCGAGGTGGATGTCCTCGTGCTTCATCACGCCGACGCACAGCGCGTTGACGAGTGGATTGCCCTGGTAGCAGGCGTCGAAGACGAGTTCGCCGCCGATGTTGGGCAGGCCGAGGCAGTTGCCGTAGCCGCCGATACCGGCGACGACGCCGGGCAGCACCCGCTTGGTGTCGGGGTGGTGGGGGGCTCCCATGCGCAGCGGGTCCATCACGGCGACCGGGCGTGCGCCCATGGCGATGATGTCGCGGACGATCCCGCCGATGCCGGTGGCGGCGCCCTGGTGGGGCTCCACGTAGGACGGGTGATTGTGCGACTCGATCTTGAAGGTGACGGCGTAGCCCTGGCCGACGTCGACGACGCCGGCCTGTTCACCGATGCCGACCAGCAGGGCGTCGCTCGCGGGGGCCTTGTCGCCGAACTGCTTCAGGTGCACCTTGCTCGACTTGTAGGAGCAGTGCTCGGACCACATCACGGAGTACATGGCGAGTTCGGCGCCGGTGGGGCGGCGCCCGAGGATGACCCGGATCCGCTCGTACTCGTCCTTCTTCAGCCCGAGTTCGGCCCAGGGCAGCTCGGTGTCCGGGGTCTGCTCGGCATGCTTGACGGTGTCGAGGGTCACGCTCGGTGGCTCCTTCGCGCGTGAGGGTGCGGACGTCGCGGGGAGAGGGAGGGTGCCGCTCCTCCGGCCGGGGTGGCGGTGCGGGTCATGCGGCGACCAGCTTCCTCAGGACCGAGGTGAAGAAGGCGAGCCCGTCGGTGGTGGGGCCGGTCAGCTCCTCGACCGCGTGCTCCGGGTGGGGCATGAGGCCGACCACGTTCCCGGCCTCGTTGGTGATGCCGGCGATCCCGCGGCGGGAACCGTTGGGATCGGCGCCGAGGTAGCGGAAGGCGACGCGTCCCTCGGCCTCGAGGGCGTCGAGGGTGCGCTCGTCCGCGGTGAACTGCCCGTCCTGGTTCTTGAGCGGGACGGTGATCTCCTGGCCCTGCTCGTAGTCGCGGGTCCAGGCGGTGGAGGCGTTCTCCACCCGCAGGCGCTGGTCGCGGCAGACGAAGTGCAGGTGGTCGTTGCGGAGCATCGCGCCGGGGAGCAGGTGGCTCTCGGTCAGTACCTGGAAGCCGTTGCAGATGCCCAGGACGGGCATGCCGGCCCGGGCCTGTTCGACGACGGTCGCCATCACCGGGGAGAAGCGGGAGATGGCACCGGCGCGCAGGTAGTCGCCGTAGGAGAATCCACCGGGCAGGACCACGGCGTCGACCTGGTGGAGGCTCCTGTCGCGGTGCCACAGGGCGACCGGTTCGCCGCCGGCGAGGCGCACCGCGCGCCGGGCGTCGCGGTCGTCGAGGGAGCCGGGGAAGGTGACGACACCGATGCGCGTCGTCATGCGCCGGCCTCTTCCCGCTCCTCGACCCGGACGGTGAAGTCCTCGATCACGGTGTTGGCAAGGAACGTTTCGGCCATCTCCCGTACGCGGGCGAGGGCCGCGTCGTCGACGGGGCCCTCCAGTTCGAGCTCGAAGCGCTTGCCCTGGCGGACATCGGCGATGCCCTCGAATCCCAGGCGGGGCAGTGCGCGCTGGACCGCCTGCCCCTGCGGGTCGAGGATCTCCGGCTTCATCATGACGTCGACTACGACGCGGGCCACAGGTACTCCCGGTGGATGTGGGGTGCTGCCGGTTCGCAGCTTGCTGCTTCGGTACGTCAGCGTACCCGGCTCGAAAATCTACGCGAGTAGATATCGGTCACATCCGGGCATCGCCACCTCGGCGCACTGTGAATCCGTGGCCGGAAAAAGTATGGTCCGGATTGCGGCCTGACACGCGGAGCGCGAATAGCGGCGCTTCCTCGCCATTGCCGCTCCCTGTAGAAAAGAAAAGACACATACTCCCAAGGAACCGGGCTGCCGGATTTCCGCACGTCAGCACGGAGTGGACCGTGTACCGGCGAGGCGGGGCACACGGCCGTCCCGACGGAAGGACCGATATCCGTGGCGCAGCAGGTACTGGTCACACTCTCCGACGACATCGAGGGCGGGGACGCGTCGGAGACGGTCGTTTTCGGTCTCGACGGGAAGTCGTACGAGATCGACCTCAACGAAACCAACGCGGAGAAACTGCGGGGGACCCTCGCGCCGTACGTGGAGGCCGGCAGGAAGCAGGCACGCTCGGGCAAGGCGTACCGGCGCACCTCCGTCGCCCCCGACCCGCGGGCGGTACGGGCCTGGGCGGAGTCCAACGGGTTCCAGGTTCCACCGCGCGGACGTATCCCGAAGAAGGTCTACGAGGCGTTCAACGCCTCCCGCTGACGGCCAACGCCCCGCGCCCGGCCGGGAGTCGGTGCCGGGTCGACCAGGATCGGCCCGGCACGGAGCAACTTGCCAGCACCCCCGGGTGATCGGCTAGAGTCAGGGACACGCCGCGAGGGAGCCCACGGGAAACCTCACGGAACGCGCGGGTGTAGCTCAGTAGTAGAGCGCCCTCTTTCCAAGAGGGAGGCGCAGTGTGCAATCCCTGTCACCCGCTCCGACGTCCTTCCGTCCGCGAGTCGAACGCCTCGCGGAATGGGGTAGAGTGACTGTCGCGCCATTCGGTGGGAGCCGGATGGATGCCTGCGGACGTAGCTCAGCTGGTAGAGCGCAACCTTGCCAAGGTTGAGGTCGCGAGTTCGAACCTCGTCGTCCGCTCCACGAAGAAGGAGCCCTCGTGCAGGGCTCCTTCTTTTTGTGCATACCCCTCGCCACACTTCCCGCCCCGCCGTGGATGCCGCGGACAGCCTGAATGCCGTGGACACCGTGAGCACCGTCACTCCTGCGGGGGTGGCACCAGCGCCCCGGAGGCATGGCTATACTGGTCCACGCACGGCGCGGAAGCGTCACTGCGTGCGGACGTAGCTCAGCTGGTAGAGCGCAACCTTGCCAAGGTTGAGGTCGCGAGTTCGAACCTCGTCGTCCGCTCTCCTTCACGAAGGGCCCCCGGTGCGGGGCCCTTCGTCGTGTCGGGGACGTCGGAGCTACGCTGCCTCCCGTGAAGGTCCTCGTCATCGGCGGCGGCGCCCGCGAACACGCCCTGTGCCGTTCCCTCTCGCTCGACCCCGACGTCTCGGCCGTGCACTGCGCACCCGGCAACGCCGGCATTGCCGAGGTCGCGGCACTCCACTCCGTCGACCCCCTGGACGGCGGGGCCGTCACCGCGCTGGCACAGCAGCTCGGCGCAGGGCTGGTCGTCGTGGGGCCCGAGGCACCCCTGGTGGCAGGGGTGGCGGACGCGGTCCGCGCCGCGGGCATCCCGGTGTTCGGACCGTCCGCCGAAGCCGCACTGCTGGAGGGCTCCAAGGCGTTCGCCAAGGACGTCATGGCCTCCGCCGGCGTACCGACCGCCCGCAGCTACGTGTGCACCACCGCCGAGGAGGCCGATGCGGCACTGGACGCCTTCGGCCCGCCGTTCGTCGTCAAGGACGACGGCCTGGCCGCGGGCAAGGGTGTGGTGGTCACCGAGGACCTGGAGTCCGCGCGGGAGCACGCACGTGCCTGCGGACGCGTCGTGATCGAGGAGTTCCTCGACGGCCCGGAGGTCTCGCTGTTCGCCGTCACCGACGGGGAGCACGTGGTGCCGCTGCAGCCCGCGCAGGACTTCAAGCGCGCCCACGACGGGGACAGCGGCCCCAACACCGGGGGCATGGGGGCGTACTCGCCACTGCCCTGGGCCGACCCCGGCCTGGTCGGGGAGATCGAGCGAACGGTGCTCCGGCCCACGGTGGACGAACTGCGGCGCCGCGGCACGCCCTTCTCGGGCCTGCTGTACGCCGGACTCGCTCTTACCTCCCGCGGCCTGCGGGTGATCGAGTTCAACGCCCGGTTCGGAGACCCGGAGACGCAGGCGGTGCTCGCCCGCCTCCGGACGCCGCTGGGCGGCCTGCTGCTCGCGGCGGCGACCTCCCGGCTGGCCGAACTTCCTCCGCTGCGGTGGGACGACGGCTCGGCGGTGACCGTGGTCGTCGCGGCGGAGAACTACCCCGGCACGCCCCGCACCGGTGACCCGGTCGAGGGACTGGATGCCGTACGGGAGCAGGACGCGCCCGACGCGTACGTGCTCCACGCCGGGACCCGCCGGGACGACGAGGGACGGGTGGTCAGCGCCGGCGGCAGGGTGTTGTCGGTGACCGCGACCGGCCCGGACCTGCGGGCGGCCCGGTCCCGGGCGTACACCGCGCTGGGGCGCCTTGCACTGGCGGGGTCCCACCACCGCACGGACATCGCGGCGGCAGCGGCCGACGGGCAGGCCTGACGCGCACCGCGGCACTGCGGCGAGCGAAAGCGACAAAGCAGGGCACCCGTACCTGTTGCCGCTTCCGCAACACCTTTGCCCAGAGCCATTCCATCGAGTGACGGACCCTGCGGAGGGACTGACGCCCCGACCAGCCCCGACTAGGGTGCCCGGCAGCCGCGTCCGGCAGCACGGACCGATCCGTCGACTGGCCCACCGCGCATTGCGGTGTCGGGGGCCGGTGCCACAGTGGGGGCAGACGACGCGGTCCACCACGTCGTACCTACACCGCTCGGGGGTGATGAGTTCGTGCCGGTTCCGCGCACGGTGCACACCACGCAGACGCCCACACCGTCGGCCCGGGCGCACGCTCTGGCGGTGCTCCGCATCCGCGGCACGGCACTGGCACTGGCGCTGCTGCCCGCAGCCGTCGCGGTCGTCCTGCACACCGCGGCCGGCACCTGGAGTCTCGGTCCGGGGTGGGACGCCCTGCGGTGGGCGGTCACGGCGCTCGCGGTCGTGACGCTGTGCGTGACGGCGGGGACCGCAGCGGTCATCGCCCGCGCCCGTCCCGCGGTCAGTCCCACCGTTCCGGTCGAGCGCTCCCAGGCGCCGGACCTGTACACCCTGGTCCGCCACCTCGCCGAACGGCTCGACGTCCCGGTGCCCTCGGCCATCGCCCTCACCCCGGACTGCGACAGCTGGCTCGAGGACCGTACCCACCCCGCGCAGGAGGACCGGATCGGGGACCGCGGCGGACCGCGGTGGTGGCCGAAGCGCGGCAGGTCCCGGACCGCGCCCGTCCTGGTGATCGGTTCGCCGTTCCTGTGGTGGATGCGGGTGGCCGAACTCCGGGCTCTGCTGGCACCCGTGGTCGCCGGCACCGGCCCCTCCGCCCACCCGGACATATCCGCCGCCCGCCGCTGCGTGCGGGGGCTCGACGCCGCGGTGGCCCTCGCCGACCGGGCGCGCGCGGGGGACGCCTCCGCCGTCGCGGGTTCCGGCATCGGCATCCTGCGACGTGCCGTGCTCCGGTTCACCGGCGTGCCCGCGCGGGTGCTGCTGCGCGCCTGCGGACCGCACGCCGCGGAGATGGAACGCGGTGTCGCGGCGGCTGCCGCGGACCGCGCACAGCATGTGGACCGCGCGCTGCGCACCACGGCCCAGGAACAGGTCGGACTCGCCTATGCCGGCTGGGACCGGCTGCTGACCCGGGTGGCCCTGCCCGCCTGGCAGGTCGGCCGCTGGCCGTCCCGGCTGGACGCGGGCGTGGTCGCCGCCCTGACCGACCTGTCCCGGCGCGACCGCCTCGCGGACGGCTTCGCCTCCCGGCTGGAGGAACGGCCGGCCTGCGATCTGCTGGAGGAACCCGGCGCCGCCGACGCCGCGATCTCGCTGCTCGCCGCCCGCCTGTTCCACGGGGAGCCCCGGCCGGCCTCCGACGGCAGCGGCGGCTGGTCCCCGGTCGACTGGCCGGAGTACCCGGAGGAGGTCGTCGACCGCACCTGGCGGATCGGGGCGGCCCGGCTCTTCACCGCACTGGACGCCGACCGGCCGCCGACCGCCGTCGAACACGGCGGGGCTCCGGCCGTCGGCGGCGAGCGCGTCTCCCCCTCCGAGTCGGCGGTCACCCGGATAATCGACCGGCTCTCGGCCGGTGCGCACCGGGACGCACTCGCCGCGCGGCTCGTCGCGGACGTGGCCCGGGAGGAGGCGGCGCGGGACGCGCGCCCGGCGGCGGCCGGCCCGGAATCGGCCGACGGCTGGCAGCCCTCGCCGATGGGGCTGCCGCTGCGACCGCCCCGCACCGGCAGGGAACTGCTGGCGGAGCACATCACGGCGGCGGTGTGCTGCGCGGCCCTCGACACCGCCGACGCGGCGGCGGGACTCGACTGGCTGGACGGACCGGTGCTGCTGGTGCGCGGCGAGCGGGTCACGGACCTGGCGGCGCCGGTACGGGAGCTCGTGGAGGACGGCGACCCGGAATCGCTGCGGCTCTGGCTCTCCACCCACGGCATCCGCGCCGACAAGCCGGTCCGTCTGGTGTGACGTTCCTGCTTCCCCTCGCCTCCCGCGAACTCCACCTCGTTTCCCCCTTTCTCCGGTTGCCTCCGGGAAAACACCGGGATTCGGGCACAACATGGACACATTTCCCACGAACGGTGACCACATGTTCGCTCCATGTGATCTCCTGTGCGCTGTGAGGTCAGGACGCGGCCGGAGAGGGGTGTGGACGGCGTGAGGACACAGCAGACCGAGCGGTGGGAGTCCGGCGCCCTGGCGCATGCGGTCACCGATCCGTTCGCCCAGGGGCCGCTGCCCTGGCTGCGGGGCAGCGAGAACTACTTCGAGAACGGCCGGGTCGTGCCCTGGTACGTGGACGTCGACCAGTCCGGCCTGGTGCCCGCTCCGCGCGGCCGCTCCACCCACCGCGGCGGGCCGCGCACCGCCGACGACGTGCGCTGCCAGATCAAGGGTTTCGCCTCCTCCGACGGGAGTGTCGCCCCCGGCGAGTCGCTGGACTTCCGCATCACCGTGAACCCCCCGCAGCCGTTCTTCGTGGACGTCTACCGGATCGGTCACTACGGCGGCGAGGGCGCCGTCAAGGTCACCACCAGCCCGCGGCTGTCCGGGATCGTGCAGCCCGAGCCGCTGGTCGCCGACCGCACGGCGTCCTGCCACCACTGGTGGCTCTCGTGGCGGCTCCAGGTCCCGGCCCACTGGTCCACGGGCGCGTACGTCGCCGTGCTGACCACCTCGGACGGACACCGCTCGCACATCCCGTTCACCGTGCGGGGCACCGCTCCCGCCGACCTGCTCCTCCTCATGCCGGACGTCACCTGGCAGGCGTACAACCTGTTCCCCGAGGACGGACGCAGCGGAGCGAGCCTCTACCACGCCTGGGACGAGTCGGGGCGGCTGCTCGGCGAGGAGCACGCGGCCACCACCGTCTGCTTCGACCGCCCGTACGCCGGGGCGGGTCTGCCGCTGCACGTCGGGCACGCCTACGACTTCCTGCGCTGGGCCGAGCGCCTGGGCTACGACGTCGCCTGCGCCGACGCGCGCGATCTGCACTCCGGCAGGGTCGATCCGACGCGCTACCGCGGTCTGGTCTTCCCCGGCCACGACGAGTACTGGTCGGTGCCGATGCGGCGGGCGGCCGAAGGGGCGCGTGACGCGGGCACCTCCCTGGTGTTCCTCTCCGCGAACACCATGTACTGGCAGGTGGACCTGCACACCCTGCCGGGAGGAGGTGCCGATCGGCTGCTGAGCTGCCGCAAGCGCCGGGGCGGCGGCCGGGCGGCGCTGTGGCGCGAGCAGGGCGAGCCGGAGCAGCAGCTGCTGGGGGTGCAGTACACCGGCCAGGTGCCGCGGCCGTACCCGATGGTGGCGCGCAACACCGGTCACTGGTTGTGGCGGGGCACGGGCGTGGCGGAGGGCGGCGAGGTGCCGGGACTGGTCGCCGGGGAGGCCGACCGCTATCACCCCCGCACCCCGCTGCCCGCCCATCTGGACCGCATCCTGCTGGCTCACTCTCCCTACCGGGACGGTTCGGGCGTGCAGCGCCACCAGGAGACCTCCCTGCACCGGGCGGCGAGCGGCGCGCTGGTCTTCGCGTCGGGAACCTTCGCGTGGTCGCCGGCACTGGACCGGCCCGGGCATGTCGACGAGCGGATCCAGCGGGCGACGGCGAACCTGCTGGACCGCGTCTGCGGACGGGGCTGACCCGGGGGCGGACCGTACGGGTTCCCGAGGCCGGACCGGGGGACGTCGGAGCGGCCCCCGGCCCGGCGGGGCGGATCGCGGGAGCGGCCCCCCGGGGCGGTGCGCAGGAGCCGCGCGGGCGACAATCGAGGCGGCAGCGCCACGAGGGGACCGGCCCCTGCCGAACGGTCCCGCAGCGAGAACAGGGAGAGGTCCGTGTCCGGATTCGTCGAGAAGCCCGAGCCCGTCCGGGTGCCCGGACTGGTGCACCTGCACACCGGCAAGGTGCGGGACCTCTACCGGAACGAGGCGGGCGATCTGGTCATGGTGGCCAGCGACCGGATCTCGGCGTACGACTGGGTGCTGCCGAGCGAGATCCCCGACAAGGGCCGCATCCTCACCCGCCTGTCGCTGTGGTGGTTCGAGCAGCTCGCCGACCTGGTGCCGCACCACGTGCTCTCCACCGAGGTGCCGCCGGGGGCCCCGGAGGACTGGGAGGGGCGGACGCTGATCTGCCGCTCGCTGCGGATGGTGCCGGTCGAGTGCGTCGCCCGGGGCTACCTGACGGGTTCGGGACTGGCCGAGTACCGGCGGACGCGGACGGTCTGCGGCATCCCGCTGCCGGAGGGGCTCACGGACGGCTCCGAGCTGCCCGAGCCGATCTTCACGCCCGCCACCAAGGCGGAGGTCGGGGCGCACGACGAGAACGTCAGTTACCAGGAGGTCGTCCGCCGGGTCGGGGAGGAGACCGCCGCGCGCCTCCGTGGGACGACGCTCGCGGTGTACCGGCGTGCCCGGGACGTCGCGCGGGCGCGCGGCCTGATCCTCGCGGACACCAAGTTCGAGTTCGGTTTCGCGCCCGGAGCGGTCGACGGGGTCGTCGGCGAGGAGCAGCTGGTCCTCGCCGACGAGGTGCTCACCCCCGACTCCTCACGGTTCTGGCCCGCCGCGGACCTGCAACCGGGCCGTCCGCAGCCGTCGTTCGACAAGCAGTACGTGCGCGACTGGCTGTCGGGGCCGGAGTCCGGTTGGGACCGCCACGGCGAGGAGCCGCCGCCGCGGCTGCCCGACGAGGTCGTGGCGCAGACCCGCGCCAAGTACGCGGAGGCTTACCGGCGCCTCACGGGTCATCCCTTCGAGTGACACCCCGGGGAGACGTCCGAGCCGCGGCCTGCCCACTTCCGGGGGGCATGGCGCCGACTCCGCCCCGAAATACCTCATCCGGCGGTATGAAGGGGACAGAAGACGGCCTCTGTGTGGGCCTGTTGTAGGGAGTAGCGGGTGAGTCAGCCGGAGATGCGGCCCGAAGGGCGCTCGCACGAGGCGGAGCCGAAGGCAGGACGCGACCGCGGGGGGCACCGTGGCAGGGCTCGGGGAGATCTGCTGAGCCGTGCCTTCCCGCTGGGCGACTGGGGGGAGCCGGCTGAGCGGCTGGACGAGCTCTACCAGTGGGTGGAGCGGGGCGCGATGGACATGGTGGCCTGGTACCTCGCCGACCGCCGGTGGAAGCGGCGTGCCGCGCGCACGCTGCGCGGCGGCACGGCGGTCGGTGTCGGCGCGGGAGCCGTGCTGCCGCTGCTGCAGCTGACCGGCACCTTCGACCGGCCTCTCGCTGCCTGGGGATTCGTGGCCCTGTTGGGCGCGGCCGTGTGCGCGGGCTGCGACCGCTGGTTCGGAGTGACCTCGGGCTGGATGCGGGACGTGGCGACCGCGCAGGCCGTGCAGCGTCGTCTGGAGACGCTGCAGTACGACTGGGCGGCCGAGTCGATCCGCGAGGTGCTCGGGCCGACGGAGGGCACCGCGGCCGAGGCCGCGGACCGGTGCCTGAGCGTGCTGCGCCGCTTCACCGAGGACGTTACGGAGCTGGTGCGCGCCGAAACGGCGGACTGGATGGTGGAGTTCCGGGCGACGACCACGCCGCTGCGGGTGCAGACGCGCGGGGCGGTCCCGCTCTCTGCCGGTCGGCAGGGGTCGGAGGCCGGCGGGTCAGTGAGCCGGTTCCCGCAGGTTCCCGGTGTGCGGCCGCACATGCCGCGGCAGCGGCCGCCGGACCCGCCGCGGTAGCGCGCCTCCTCCGCACCTCCCGGCCCCCGGGGGCCGGGAGGTGCGGAGGAGGGGAGGGTGTCGTGCAGGAGGGCCGGGACACCGCGTCGGCGTCCCGGCCCTCTCTCCGCAGGGTGGGTGAGCGTGCGTCAGCGGCGTTGGCCGATCAGGTGGTGCAGTACCGCGCCGTCGGTGCGGGCCGCCGAGGGCTGCGGGGTGGAGAGGCGCTGGGCGGATGCCCCCGCCGGCTCCGGGTCCGGCAGCGTCTCGCACGTGGCGTCGGCTCCGCCGTGTGCGGCCGGGAGGGTGCCGTCGGCCAGGTAGTCGATCAGGTAGCGGTCGACGCAGGCGTTTCCGCCGAGCGAGATGCCGTGGTTGCCGCCGTCCTCCTCGACGACCAAGCGGGAGCCCTTCAGGAGCTTGTGCATCTTCACGCCGCCGCTGTACGGGGTGGCGGCGTCCTCGGTGGCCTGGAGGAGCAGTACGGGCGGGAGGTCCTTGTTGCGGACGTCCATCTGCTGCAGGCCCTGGTGCGGCCAGAACGCGCAGGGCGCGTTGTACCAGGTGTTGCTCCAGGTCAGGAAGGGCGCCTTGCGGTAGGTGTGCTGCGCGTCCCTGGCCCAGGTCTTCCAGTCGCGCGGCCAGCTCGCGTCGCGGCACTCGACGGCGGTGTAGACGCTGTAGCCGTTCGTGCCGGTGACCTTGCCGAAGGTGTCGTACAGGTCGAGCAGGGCCTGCTCGTCGCCGTCGTTGACGTAGGCGGCGAACGCCTCGGCCATCGGAGGCCAGTAGCCGTTGTAGTAGCCGCCGGCGAGGAAGGACTCCTCGAACTCGGCGGGCCCGACGACGTCCTCGGCGGGGTCGGTGCGCATCTCCGTGCGCACGTCGTACCAGAGCGCCTCGACCTTGTCGGCGTCGGTGCCCAGACCGTAGGTGGCGTCGTGGTCGGCGATCCAGGCGGTGAAGGCCTTGAACCGGTCGTCGAACGCGTAGTTCTGGTTGATGTTCGCCTCGTACCAGGCGGCGGTCGGGTCGACGATGCTGTCCAGCACCATGCGCCGCACGTGGTCCGGGAAGAGCTTGCCGTAGACGGAACCGAGGTAGGTGCCGTACGAGTAGCCGAAGTAGTTGATCTTCTCCGCGCCCAGGGCGGCGCGGATGGCGTCCATGTCGCGCGCGGCGTTGCGGGTGTGGATGTGTTCCAGGACGCCCGCGTGGCGCGTGGCGCAGTCGGCGGCGAAGTCGGCGGCGCGCTCGACGTTCTCGCGGAGCACGTCGCGGCTGTAGGGCACCGAGTCCGGCCGGGTCGCGTCGAAGTAGCCGGGGGCGCACTCCAGGGCGGGCTCGCTCTGTCCGACGCCGCGCGGGTCGAACCCGATGACGTCGTACTGGGATGCGACGTCCGGGGGCAGTGCCCGGGCCACGTAGGCGGCGAGTCCGCGGCCGCTGCCGCCGGGACCGCCGGGGTTCACCAGCAGCGGGCCCTGCGAGGTCCCGGCGGTGCCCGGGATGCGGTTCACCGCGATCCCGATCTGCTCGCCGTCCGGCTCGGAGTGGTCGAGCGGCACCTCGATCGTGGCGCACTGCATGGTCGGATTGTTCTGCGTCCCGCAGTCCGTCCAGTCCACGGACGACGAGGCCGCGGGGGTGCCCGCCGCCGTCGCCGGGACTGCCGAGACCAGGCCGGACGCCATCGCCGCCAGGGCGACGGCCACCGATGCGGTTCGTCTCACTTGCCCTCCTGACACCTGCACACCGTCGGACGCGGGGCGCGCCGACCCGCCGATGGTGCCGTGTCGCACACGGCTGCGCCAGGGCTTTCCCCCGATGTCCTCGAAAACGTGCCCACAATCCGGTAATCGGACGAATCTCGCACACCGTTCGGCCCACTCCCGGCCCGCAGCACCGGGCAACCGATGTGCGGGCAGCCCGGACCGGAGCCGTGCCGAATGGTGTGTCGATGCCGTGCCACCACGTCCGGCATCCGGCAGGGCCGCGGACCTCAGCTGAAGACGATCATGGCCCCCTGGGCCAGGCTCCGGGTGGCCGCCTGGTGCAGGCCGAGCCAGACGTGCCTCTCCCGTGCGAACGGCCCGTCGAGCCCGGCTGCCGACTCGGCGGGCTCGTCCAGATCGGTCGGCCGCGTCGGAGGCGCCGGCGGTTCGGGCGGATTGCGGTGGTCGATGCCCAGGTGCGGTGCGACGCTCTCGAGTTCCCGCAACAGGCCGTGGGTGGACCCGAGCGGGCCACCGCCCTCCAGGAGTTCCTCGTTCGCCAGCGGCGCGGGGAAGTCGACGGGGACGTACGCGCCCGCGTGGTCGTAGTGCCAGACGAGGTGCGACTGCTGAGCCGTCTGCTCGAACATCTCCAGGAGTTGCTGGTAGTCGCCGTCCAGGGCGTCCACCGGCGCCACCCGAAGGTTGCACAGCTGCAGCATGTGGGCGCGGCGCAGCAGGTGCAGCGCGTCGTAGTCGAAGCCCGCGACCGGTGCCACGTCGCCGGAGAGTCCGGGCATGTAGCCGTGGACGGGCACATGGGGAAGGCCGGAGGAGGCGAGCGCGCGGTCGTACGTCGCAAGCTCCTCGGCGAAGGGGTTGTCGGGACTGTGGCACAACACGTCGACGAGGGGGACCAACCACAGGTCACAGGCCAACGGGCGCTCCAAGGGTTCGCGGGACGGTCCGGCGGACGGATTCAGCGTAGACCGGAGAAGGGCCCGAAGTGCAGGCCGCGTCCGCCCCGGAGCGGCCCGTGCCCGGGGCGGCCCCCGCGCCGGATCCGCCCCGGAGCGGACGTCATGCGCGGCAGACCAGTGCGAGCGTGTGGGCGTCGTACGCCTCCAGCAGCCGGCGCACGGACTCGACGTCGCGGCCCTCGACCGCGTCGAGGAGTTCCCGGTGCCCCGCCCACAGCCGCCCGGCCAGCGGCCCGCCGCGCCGCAGCACCGGTACCGCGTACGCCCAGCAGTGCGTCCGCATGCGGTCGAGGAAGTCCCGCAGGTACGGGTTGTGCACCAGGTCCCCCAACTCCCGCCAGAATCGGAGGTCGTAGCCGATCAGCACATCCAGGTCACCGGCGAGCGCGGCGCGTTGGGCCGCGACGGCCCGCCGCCGCACGGACGTCAGCTCGGCCTGGCAGGGCGGTGGCGCACCGTCGCCGTTCCGCAGGCGGCGGAAGACACCGTCCATGATCAGGCCGCGGGCCTCGACCATCGCGCGGAAGTCCTCGACGGAGAACTCGTGGACGCGGAATCCCCGGTGCTGCTCGGCGTCCAGCAGCCCCTGGGCGGCGAGGTCGACGAGTGCCTCGCGTACGGGCGTCGCGGAGACGCCGTACTGCTCCGCGATCTCCTTGACGGTGAAGTCCCGTCCGGCGGGGAGCCGGCCGGCGAGGATCTCGTCGCGGAGCGCGGCGACGACCTGCTCGCGCAGGGTGCTGCGTCGTATCACCGCACGTGTCCCGCGGCGACGGTGTGGGCGTCCGCCGCCGCCAGGGCCTCGTCGAGGATGGCAAGGCCCTCCTTCGCCTCCGCCTCGGTGAGGGTGCACGGCGGCACGACGTGGGTGCGGTTCATGTTGACGAACGGCCACAGCCCGCGCTGCTTGCAGGCGGCGGCGAAGTCGCCCATCGGCTTCGCCGCGGCCCCCTGGGCGTTGTACGGCACCAGCGGCTCGCGGGTCTCGCGGTCGCGCACGAGGTCCAGTGCCCAGAAGACGCCGGTGCCGCGCACCTCGCCGACCGACGGGTGGCGTGCGGCGATCTCGCGCAGGCCCGGGCCGAGCACCTTCTCCCCGAGGCGGGCGGCGTTCTCCACGATGCCCTCCTCCTCCATGACGTTGAGCGTCGCGACGGCGGAGGCGCAGGCCAGGGGGTGCCCGGAGTAGGTGAGGCCGCCCGGGTAGGGCCGCTCGTCGAAGGTGGCGGCGACGGCCTGGGAGAGCGCCACACCGCCCAGCGGCACGTAGCCGGAGTTGACGCCCTTGGCGAAGGTCATGAGGTCGGGGACCACGTCGTACAGGTCGGCGGCGAACCAGCTTCCGGTCCGTCCGAATCCGGCCATGACCTCGTCCAGCACGAGCAGGACGCCGTGGCGGTCGCAGATCTCGCGGACTCCCGCGAGGTACCCCTCGGGCGGCATCAGCACGCCCGCGGTGCCGCCGATGGTCTCCAGCACGACCGCGGCGATGGTCTGCGGCCCCTCGAAGAGGATCGTCTCCTCGAGGTGCTGCAGCGCACGGGCGCACTCCTCCGCCTCGGTGGTGGAGTGGAAGTGCGTCCGGTACAGGTGCGGCCCGAAGAAGCGGACGACCCCGGCGGTGCCGTTGTCGTTGGCCCAGCGCCGGGGTTCGCCGGTCAGGTTGATCGCGGCCGCTGTCGCACCGTGGTACGAGCGGTAGGCGGACATCACCTTCGGCCGTCCGGTGTGGAGGCGGGCCATGCGCACCGCGTTCTCGACGGCCTCGGCACCGCCGTTGGTGAAGAAGATCCGGTCCAGGTCGCCGGGAGTGCGGCGGGCGATCAGCCGGGCGGCCTCGGAGCGCATGTCCACGGCGAAGCCGGGGGCGAGGGTGCACAGCCGCCCCGCCTGCTCCTGGATGGCGGCGACCACCCTGGGGTGCTGGTGGCCGATGTTGGTGTTGACCAGCTGGGAGGAGAAGTCCAGGTAGCGCTTGTCGTCGTAGTCCCAGAAGTAGGCGCCCTCGGCGCCGGCTATCGCGGGCGGGTCGATCAGCCGCTGCGCGGACCAGGAGTGGAAGACGTGTGCGCGGTCGGCCGAGGTGACCGCTTCCTTGTCCAGCGTCGGGAGCAGGCTCGAGGTCGGGTCCTGACTGGCCATGCGTATCTCCACCTCTCGTTGGCGACCCGGACAGCCTAGGACGGCCGGTGGAACTGCGGGAGGGGCGGCCGGGACCTGCGGCCCGAGGACGGCGGGGACGGACCGGTGGCGCCCGTCAGCGGCGGACGGCGTGGGCCCGCACGACGACGGTCGCGTCGTCGTCGGGATCCCGCGTCGCCGCACCGCCGCGGGCCACGATCCGCAGCTCGGGCCCGTGCGCCTGCGCCGGGTCCGCGACCAGCAGGTCGCCGGGCGTACCGCCGGTGTCGTAGCGCCGGACCCCGTACACCGCGAACCAGGCGGTGCGGTCGTCGGCACGCTCGATCCGGACGCGGGCACCGGCGCGCAGTCCGCCGACCCCGGCGAAGGCCGCCGGGCCCTCGGCGGAGTCGAGGCTGCCGACCAGCAGTGCGGCACCGTCCTCGCCCGGGGCGGGGCCCGCACCGTCCCAGGCCACCCGCATGGGACGTGCGGGGGCGGCGACGGACAGCGCGCCGACCGCGCGCCAGGAGACGACCGCACGGGCGTCGACGCCGGTGCCGGGGATGCTCACCCGGAGCGGGGCGGAGCGCGGCAGCGCCGGGGGCGCGGCGTCCTGCCGGTCGCCGGGTCGGGCGTCGGCGACGTGACCGAGCCGGGGAGCCGGGTCGACGGCCGCGCCGCGGTCCGGGGCGAGCAGGCAGAGTGCGAGCGTGCAGGCGGCCGTCGCCACGACGGCGGTCGCCTCCAGGCGGCGGCTGCGGGAGGACAGCCGTTCGTACCTCGTGGTCACCGCTCGTCCCCCGCGGATCGCATGGACCGCCGGGACGGGTGCGGGCCGGGGGCGCGGCGCGCGGTGACCCGGTACGCGGCGATCCCGCCCGCGGCGAGGGCGCCGCCGAACACCAGCGCGACACGGTCGCCGGTGCTGCTGCTCGCCGTGTGCGCCGGCGGGGCGGGCGTCGCCCGGGCCGACGCCGCCTCCCCGGGGGCCACGAAGGTGGTGGTGAGCGACTCGGCGGCGTTGCAGTTCGCGGTCACGACGTACGGACGGCCGGGCGCCAGTCCGGGCCGTACCGCGGCCTCGGCGACCGAGACGCCGTCAGGGGCGGCGCGCAGCGGCGCGGGCCGCGCGAACGCGGGCGAGAACACGGCAGCGTTCCGCGTACCCCCCGCGCAGCGGGCCCGGACGCGGACAGTGGGGCCGTCGGGCCCGGTCGAGGCCGTCAGCAGCACGGCGTCGGCGGGCCGGCCGGTGTCGGCGCCGCCGGGTGCGCCACCGGTCTCGCCCGCGGCGGCGACGCCCCGGCCCACGGTGAGCAGGCCGAGGAGAGCAGCCGCCGCGCCGGCTGCGGCCGGCGCGAACGGGTGGGAGCGCGTGCGCGAGGTCATGGCTCCACCCGATCAGCAGCCGGCGGGTGTCGCACCCCCGGAGAGGCCCATCGGGTGGGGGACTGCGCCGGAGGTGTGACGGCCCGTCGGGTCGGTCACCTGGTCTCCAGGTCGCGCCGGCGCAGACCGGCCAGGCCGAGCGCCACGAGTCCCGCGGCGATCGCGGTGAGGACCAGGAGCGGTGCCCACTCCATGCTCTGCGCGGGCAGTTGGGGCACGTGACCGAACGGGGAGGCGTCCGCCGTCCAGGCGGGAAGGTCGAGGATCTTCCCGAGATAGCCGACGACGAAGGCGTACACCGGGACCAGCCAGACCGCCGCCGTGGCCCGGGGCAGCCAGCCGAGGAGGACGACGCCGACACCGGCCGTCACCCAGAGCGCCGGCGCGTAGGCGAGCGCGGCGAGCAGCAGGTCGGGCACCCAGCGGATCTCGCCGGTGGTCGCGGCGCCGAGCACTCCGAGGCCGAGGCCGCCTGCCCCCAGCACGGCGGTGCCTCCGACGACGGCCACGACCAGGTGGCTGCCCGCCCAGCGGGCCCGGGAGAGTCCGGTGGCGAGCAGCGGCTCCGCACGTCCGGCGCTCTCCTCGGCGCGGGGGCGCAGCGCCGCCATGACCACGTGGACGGAGGCGACGACCGCCACGACGATCATGACGGTGGCGGCGACGGACTCGGTCACCGATGCTCCGCCGACCTGCCGGACGGCCTCGCGGATCTCCGCGATGTCCTCGACCATCTCCTCGGCCTGGCCCAGGATCGAGCCGTACATGGCGCCGAGGACGAAGACGCCGGCGGCGAAGCCGAGGAAGAGCCCGCGCTGCAGGCGGACCGCGAAGCCGACCGGCGTCGTCAGCGCGCGGGTGGCCGTACGCCGCCCCGTCCTGGTGGCGCGCAGCCCGGCACCCAGGTCGCGTCGGGTGCTCAGGAAGTACCCGGCTCCTGCCGCGACGGCTGCGAGCAGCAGGTCGAGCAGCAGCGGCCACCAGCGGTCGTCGACGAACACGTAGGTGCGCTGCGCCCAGCCGATGGGGGATGCCCAGGACAGGCCGCCGCCGCCCACGTCGCCCGCCGCGCGCAGCGTGTAGGCGACGCCGACCACGGCGAGCGCCATGCCGGAGGCGCCCCGGGCGTGCTGGGTGATCTGGACGGTCACGGCGGCCACCCCGGCGAACGCGATGCCGACGGCGGCGTGCGCGGCGCCGTACAGTGCGGCGCCGTTCCGGCCGACGCCCTCCGTGCCGCTCGCGCCGACGGCGAGGGCGAGCGCACCGGCGAGCACGAGGTTGGCGAGCACGGCGGTGGCCAGTGCGGCGGTGAGGTGGGCGTGGCGTCCCACGACGGCGGCGCGCACGAGTTCCGCGCGTCCGGTCTCCTCCTCGGTGCGGGTGTGGCGGGCGACGATCAGCACGCTCATCAGGGCGACCAGAACGGCCATGAAGCCGATCATCTGGTGACCGAGCATCGAGCCGAGGTTGTAGTCGTCGAGGTAGTGGCCGGGCCCGCTCATGGCCAGCCCGGCGGGGCTGCGGAGGGTGCGGGCGATGCCCGCCTGTTCCTCGGCGGTCGGGTAGCTCTGCCGGAAGCTGGAGAGGGTGGCCGCGGTGCCGAGCACGAGGGCCGCCAGCCAGACGGGCAGTCGGATCCTGTCGCGGCGGAGGTTGAAGCGGAGCAGAGTGCCGGCGCCGGCGAACGGTGCGCTGCCGCGGTTCCGTTGGGGGGCCGCGGCGCCGGAGGCGGGGGGTGCGGTCGTGGTGGCGGTCACGAGGCCGCTCCAGCGTCCGTCGCGGCGGTGCGGGTGTCGCCGTCCGTCCGCACGACGTCGCCGTAGTGGCGGAGCATCAACTCCTCCAGCGTCGGGGGATGGCTGGTCAGTGAGCGGATACCGCACTCGGTGAGGCGGGTGACGGCCCGGTCGAGGTGGGCTCCGTCGACGGCGAAGTGCACCCGGCCGTCCTCGCGGCGGACGTGGTGGACGCCGTCGAGGTCCTCGAGGCCCGTGACGGGGCGTTCGGTCTCCGCCTCGACGGTGGTGCGGGTCAGGTGCCGCATCTCACTGAGCGTGCCGGACTGCACGACCTCGCCCCTCCTGACAATGCTGACCCGGTCGCACAGCTTCTCGACCTGGGCCAGGATGTGGCTGGAGAGGAGTACGGTGCGCCCGGCCGCCCTGGCCTGGGTGATGACGTCCTGGAAGACGACCTCCATCAGCGGGTCGAGGCCGGCCGTCGGCTCGTCGAGGAGGAGGAGTTCGGCGTCCGAGGCGAGGGCCGCGACGATCGCCACCTTCTGGCGGTTGCCCTTGGAGTAGGTGCGGCCCTTCTTGGTGGGGTCGAGGTCGAAGCGTTCCAGCAGTTCGTCGCGGCGGCGGGTGTCCACGCCCCGGCCGCCCCGCAGGCGTGCCAGCAGGTCGATGGCCTCGCCGCCGGTGAGTGTCGGCCAGAGTTCGACGTCGCCCGGCACGTACGCCAGCCGTCTGTGCAGGGCGACCGCGTCGTGCCAGGGGTCCCGGTCGAGGACGCGGGCGGTGCCGGCGTCGGCCCGGAGCAGGCCGAGCAGCACGCGGATGGTGGTGGACTTCCCCGCGCCGTTCGGCCCGAGGAACCCGTGCACCTCGCCCGTGTCGACCCGGAGGTCGAGGCCGTCGAGCGCACGTGCCCGGCCGAAGGTTTTGACGAGGCCGGAGACGGAGATGGCGGTGGCTGCCTTGGTCATACCCCAGAACGTACACTGATTTCAGAAACTTGTGAAGCTACAGAAGTGACTAGGATCAAGGAAAGGACTCAGCAGGGAGACGGGAAACGTTGACGGAGCCGACGAAGCAGGACGAGCGCAGCAGCGAGCGGTCGCCCGACGACTACGCGACACGGGTGTCCCCCTTCGTGGAACGGTTCGCGGCAGACCTGGCGGAGGTCGGATTCCAGCGGATGGCCGCGCGGGTCTTCAGCTGCGTCCTCGCCTCGGAGGACGGGGCCCTCGGCTCGGCCGAACTGGCCGAGCGCCTCCAGGTCAGCCCGGCCGCCGTGTCCGGAGCGGTCCGCTACCTGTCGCAGATGCGGATGGTCAGCAGGGAACGCGAGCCCGGCTCGCGGCGCGAGCTGTACCGCGTGCACGGTGACACCTGGTACGAGGCATTCACCCGCGAGAACGAGTACCTCGCACGCTGGACGGAGACCCTCCGGGCCGGGGCGCAGACACTCGGCCCGGACACCGCGGTGGGGCGGCGGCTGGAGGACACCGGCGAGTTCTTCGAGTTCCTCCGGGAGGAGATGAGCCAGGTCATGGAACGCTGGCGCGCCCGCCGGGCCGCGGAGAACCCGCCGCCCGGGAACGACGCCCCCGACACGCCCTAGGCGCGGCAGGGACCCCGCCGCGCCCGGACCCCGGTCAGCGGCGGCGCCACGCCCCCTCACCCCAGTCGTAGCCGTACTCCGCCCGCCCCCCGGCCCCGCTGGTGCGGAACGGCGCACCGGAGTCGTCCAGACGCAGCAACCCACCGCGTCCGGCACTGCTCCACCGCACCTCGACGTACCACGCGCAGTCGCACCCGGCCGCCCGCGCCGCGATCCGCAGCGCCAGCGGTTCCTCCGCGGTGACCTGGTAGGGCAGCCGCGTCGCCGGGAGCCGCCTGCCGTCCTCGCCGTCGAACCCGTCACGGGCCCGCACCTCCGGCCGCTCCGCGTCGAGGTCGACCCGCAGGACCGCCGGGGTGAGAGCGCCGCCGCAGCCGTTGCTCATCGCGAACACCGGCCGGTCGAGCGGCTCCCGGCGACGCACCACCCGTACATGCACGTCCTCGATCACGACGGGGGTGTCCGCCCTGTCGGCCCGCACCATCGCCTCGACCACCGTCTCGCCCGCATGGACGCCGCCCAGGGCGGTCGCCCAGCCCGCGGCGTCCTGTTCCGGAGGCGGCGGCGGGACACGCGCCGGATCGCGGTCGATCAGATACCGGTGGTCGCAGCCGTGCCTCCACACGTGGGAGCGGACGCTCCAGGTCAGCGGCGCGCCGCTGCGGCGCTCCCCCGTCGGCGCTGCGGGCGCGGCCGTGACCGCCCCTCCACCGTCCGGCACGGCGCGGCCGCCTCCCGAACCGCCGGCGAGCACCCCGGCCAGGGTCACGACCGCCGACGCGGCCAGAGCCGCGAGGGACCGCGCCACCCACCGGCGACCCGCACCGGGCCCCGGTGCCTCGTCGGCAGGAGCCGGTCCGGCGCTCCGCCGAGGAGGCCGAGACGCGGCTGTTCCCGACGGCCCCGCTTTCTGCTCGACCGACGGAGAGGAGTCCTCGTCACGGCGGGACGCCCCGGACCCCGGCCGGCCGCGTTCCGCATCCGCCCGCATCCACAACCTGTGGAGCCGCGCCCGTTCCTCCGGCGGCGCCCCGCACAGCCGGGCAAGCCGCTCCACCGGACCGAAGTCCACGGGCACGGCGGCACCGCTGCAGTAGCGGTGCAGCGTGGACGTGGACAGATGCAGCCGCTGCGCCAACTGGCCGTAACTGCGCCCCGACCGTTCCTTCAGGTGGCGCAGGCAGGCGGCGAACCGCGCCGCGTCCGCGCCCTCCTCGTGTGCCATGGTGCGCGTCTCCCCTCCGCTGCACGCCGTTCCCGTCCCACGGCGCCCGCCGGGACACGTCCCGGGCCCCCGCCTTCTCCCACGTCAGGGTACGTGCCGACGTTCCGGCGTCCCGTCACCGCCACATTCCGTTGCCCCGGCAGGACGGTGCGGAACAGGCTTCCGGTGCATCACCGAACGGAGGAGAACACCATGAAGATCCGTCAGCGGGCGGCCCGCACCCTGGCCCTGGCCACGGCGGCCGCCTCGATCGTCCTCGCCCCGGTGGCGGCAGCAGCGTCGTCCGCCGGGCAGCAGGCACAACCGGGATTCCTCGCGCCGCAGGACCTCCCCCCGCATCCGCACTCCGCCTGGTACGCCGAGCCGGCCACCGAGGGGCTCCCCGACGCCCCGACGTACTGCCTGGAGGACGTGCTGCCCACCGAGGGCGCCCACCACCGGCTGTTCCGGACCGACCTCGACACCTCCGCCGAACAGATCACCGTCCGGACGGCGGGAGTCGGGGAGGCACGTGCCCTCGCCGCCTCGGCCCGGGAGTCCGTCCGCGGCTGCGCCGCCGCCACCGAGGAGCAGGACGCGGGGGCCGAGGCGGAGTTCCGCGACTACGGGCACGTCGACGTACAGGAAGGGGCTCACGTCTACGGCATCGACACCGCCTACGACAGCGGTTCGAGCGACGCCCACCTTTTCGGAGTGGGCCGCGACGGGCGCACGGTCACCGTCGTGACCTGGGGACAGCTCGGCGATCTCTCCCAGGCTCCCGTCGAGGCGTTCCGCGGCACCACCCGCACCGCGGTCGAGAAGCTCCGCCGCTGAGGCGTCCTGCGCACACGGCCCGGTCCGCCCCCGCAGGCGGGGGCGGACCGCTCGGACCGGCGGGGCGGACCGCTCAGTCGCGCCCGCCGGTCCCCTCTCCAGCACCGTCCGCAGCGCACCGCACCGGGAGCCTCAACCACCAGGCCGTCCCCAGCGCCGTCCAGGTGCGCACCCGCACCGGCCCGCCGACCACGGCGTCCGCCCGGTAGCGGAAGTCCGGCCCCGACACCGTCACGCTGCGGGCCCGGGCGCACACGGCGTCGGAGGACATCCGGCGGCGCACCGTCACCAGCGCCGTACCGTTCCCGCCCGGCGCCACCGACACCCCGGCCACCGGACGGTCCAGGTCCGCCAGGACCGTGCCGTCCGCTTCCACCCGCAGCCGGTGCACCGCCCCGGCACCCCCGCCGACCGCCGCCACGCCACCGGCCAGGGCTCCCAGCACCGGCAGCGGCCGGGCCGCCAGCGACCGCACCAGGGAGCGGTAGCCGCGCAGCGCGGGGATCCGCTCCGCCCCGGGCCCGCCACCTTCGGCCGGGTCCGCGGCCGGCGGCACCCCGGAACCGGAGTCCTCCGGCGCCTCCCGCTGCTCCGGGACCCGGCCCTCCCGTGCCACGCCCTCGGGCGCACTCCGCGCCGGCACGCTGAGTGCACCCAGCACCACGCCGCCGCTGTCGTCGACCAGCAGGTCCATGGCCCGGTCCGTTCCGCCGAGCACCGCGCGCGACGCCTCCACCGCATCACCGGGGACACCCAGCGAGCGGGTCAGCGCGGTCGCGGACGCGGCGCCCACGGGCACCACGGAGAGCGCGCACCGGGCCAGCTCCCGCTCACGGTGCAGCACCTGCACCGCACGCAGCAGCGCACGGTCGTCACCGACGACCACCGGTCGCCGACCGCCCCGTCTGGCGAGGAACCGCGCCATCTCGGCAGGGCCGTCCGGCACGCACACCTTCGCGTCGCGTGCCCCTGCGCAGAGCACGTCCCGCGTGATCCGCACGGACTCCCCGTCCGTCGCCCTCGCGACGGGATCGATGACGACCAGCAGGTCCGGAGCCGACACGTCGTTCCTCTCTCCAGGTGTCCTCGGGCGCCCGCGCACCGCGCCGACCCCGCAGGGGCCGGGCGGCGGCCACCGGGCCGTACCCCCGGCGGGCACCCCGTACCGTGCCACCCGGCGCAGGGCCGCGGGCGTTCGCCCCCCGGCGATCCGTTCCGGTAATCTCTGGGTGCAAGAGCCCCTGTCGCTGTTGCGCCAGGGGCTTCATCTATCCGGGGTACCGGTTCCACGGCCGTCGCGAGGCGACAAGCGCCACGCACGTGGGACATGCCCCGCCCGGAAGGGGTGTACGCCTGTGCCCGCACTTGTGCTGCTCGGTGCTCAGTGGGGTGACGAGGGCAAGGGAAAGGCAACCGACCTGCTCGGCGGCTCCGTCGACTACGTGGTGCGCTACCAGGGCGGCAACAACGCAGGTCACACGGTCGTCGTGGGCGACCAGACGTACGCGCTGCACCTGCTCCCCTCCGGCATCCTGTCACCGGAGTGCACCCCCGTCATCGGCAACGGCGTCGTCGTGGACCCCGCGGTCCTGCTCTCCGAGCTGAGCGGACTGGAAGAGCGCGGCGTCGACACCTCCAAGCTGCTGCTCAGTGGTAACGCGCATCTGATCACCCCGTATCACGAGACGCTCGACAAGGTGACGGAACGCTTCCTGGGGAAGCGGAAGATCGGCACCACCGGCCGCGGCATCGGGCCGACCTACGCCGACAAGATCAACCGCGTGGGCATCCGCGTGCAGGATCTCTTCGACGAGTCGATCCTGACGCAGAAGGTCGACGCCGCGCTCGATTTCAAGAACCAGGTGCTCGCCAAGCTCTACAACCGGCGCGCCATCGTCACCGAGCAGGTCGTGGAGGAGCTGCTCGGCTACGCCGACCGGCTGCGCGGCTACGTCTGCGACACGTCGCTCGTCCTCAACGAGGCGGTCGACGCGGGCAGGGTCGTGCTGTTCGAGGGCGGCCAGGGCACGCTGCTGGACGTCGACCACGGCACGTACCCCTTCGTCACCTCCTCCAACCCGACCGCGGGCGGCGCCTGCACGGGCGCGGGCGTCGGGCCGACGAAGATCAGCCGGGTCATCGGCATCCTCAAGGCGTACACCACACGCGTCGGTGCCGGCCCGTTCCCGACGGAACTCTTCGACGCGGACGGCGAGGCACTGCGGAACATCGGCGGCGAGCGCGGCGTGACCACGGGCCGCGACCGGCGCTGCGGCTGGTTCGACGCGGTGATCGCGCGCTACGCGACGCGCGTCAACGGGCTCACCGACTTCTTCCTCACCAAGCTGGACGTGCTCACCGGATGGGAGCGCATCCCGGTCTGCGTCGCCTACGAGATCGACGGCAAGCGGGTGGAGGAGCTGCCCTACAGCCAGACCGACTTCCACCACGCCGAGCCGGTCTACGAGTACCTGCCGGGCTGGTCCCAGGACATCACCAAGGCGAAGACCTTCGCCGAGCTGCCGAAGAACGCCCAGGACTACGTGCGGGCGCTGGAGGACATGTCCGGTGCGCCGATCTCCGCCATCGGCGTGGGTCCCGGCCGCGACGAAACCATCCAGATCAACAGCTTCCTGGACTGACCGCCCGGGAACCGCGGGTGCGCCGCCGCGTCGGCGCACCCGCGCACACCCGCTGCGTCCACCGCCGCGTGCGGGTGACGAGATGGCCCCCTGTCTGCTTCGATAGGAAATGCACCACTCTCCCCCAGTTCCAGGGAGTGACCATGACTGCGCAGGAAGAGTCGCGGCGCCGGGTTCAGCAGATGCGGGCGCAGCTGCGCGACCTGTCCGAGGCGGCGGAGCGGACGCAGGATCCGGAGCAGCGGGAGCGGCTCCGCGAGAAGGCACGCCGCATGGAGAGCCGTTGCGAGCAGGAGAGCGGGATGGCAGGAGGCGACATCTACCCGCCCCTGTGACCGACCGAGGATCCGGCCCGTCGACGATCTCGCCGTGGGGGCCCGGTACCGGTGTGTCCGGTGGAGAGCCGGGGAGCGCGTGACGCGCCCCGTATCCGCGTGCAAACGGAGCGGATCGGCCGCTCAGGGGGCCGCAGGGACCTGCCCGCCCAGCGCCGCGTGGAGCCAGCCGTGGGTACGGCCGAAGGTGGGCTCCATCGCCGGTGAGAGCGCCGTGGTGAGGTGCCAGTACCGGGCGAGCACAGGAAAGTCGATGCGGGTGAGCAGCCCGTCGAGACGGTGCCGGAAGACCGGCGTGTCCGGTGTCCCGGCGCCGTGGAAGGCGGCATAGGCCGCCACGAAGCAGTCGAGCGCCTCCCCCTCGTGCGGGGGCCGCCCTGCCGCGACCTCGGCCTCGGCGAGCGAGAAGGCCTCGACGAGCCCCTCGTAGAGCACCGCCGGACGGCAGTCCGCGTCCGGCGCCGTGAAGGCGGGCAGCCGGATGTCGGGGACGCGGGCCAGGTCGGACGCGAGAGCGTGCAGGCGGGCGAAGGTGAGGGCCTGCTCCGGCGTGGGATCGGTGGGAGCGACGGGCACGATCCGCTCCAGGATCGACGACAGCAGCCGGGAGGGGATCCGGGGAGGGAGCACGCGTCGCCAGAAACGGGCCATGGGGTCCGTGCTGGGCGGGACGGGCAGCGAGCCGACCAGGCGCAGCCGGTCGGGGCGTTCCGCGGGCGGGCAGTCCCGCAGCAGGTGGAGGGCGGCCTCCTGCCAGCGCAGCGCGGACAGGCGGGACCCCACCCGACGGAGCCGGTCCGCGACGACGTCCTCCAGAGCGGTCTCGCTCTCCACGACACGGCCCACGTCCGGCACCGGCAGGTCGAGGGCGCGCAGGGAACGGATCAGCCGCAGCCGGTCGAGTGCGTCGCGGCCGTACCTGCGGTGCCCTCCGGTGCTGCGGTGCGCCTCGGGCAGCAGACCGCGGTCCGAGTAGAACCTGACCGTCTTGACCGTCACCCCCGCCCGTTCGGCGAGTTCCCCGATGCTCCACGTGCCGTTCGCCGTCACGACTTGAACCTCCCTCAGGGGGAGTTCCTACGGTACCCGCGCCGCGGGCGGACCGCGGGAGACGAGGAGGCACCCATGACGGCGTTCGTACTGGTGGGAGGCGGCTACGTCGGCGGCTGGATCTGGGAGGGGGTGAGCGCACGACTGTGGGAGGCGGGCGAGCAGGCCCACCCGGCCACGCTCACCGGCATGGGCGACCGTCGGCACCTGGCGGGGCCGGACACCGACCTGGAGACCCACATCGAGGACCTGGTGCAGCTGATCGACCACCTCGGCGCTCCGGAGGTGGTGCTGGTCGGACACTGCTACGGCATCTACCCGGTGGTCGGCGCGGCCGACCGGCGTCCGGAGCGGGTCCGGCGGATCGTGTACGTGGACGCGCCGATGCCCCAGGACGGTGCGTCGATGCTGGAACAGGCACGGGAGCAGATGCCCGACGAGGCGACGCGCGCCCGGGTGCTGGGCCTGGCCGACCGGGCGGAGGACGGGTGGCGGGTGCCCTCGCCGACCGAGGCGGAGTGGCGGGCCTGGGGCAACGTCGCCGGCATGGCGGACGACCAGGTGGCACGGCTGGCCGCGCTCTCGGGCCCGCAACCGCTGCACACCATGGACCGGCCGCTGCGGCTGACGGGAGGCTCGAAGGGAATCGCGGTCAGCGGTGTGCTGTGCACGGCGGGCCCGGGTCCCGGCATCGCCGACGTCGCCTCCCTGGTGCGCGGCATGGCCGCGGACGACGAGCGCCGCCGGGCGCTCACCGACCCGCGTACCGGCCTGTTCGAACTGGCGACGGGCCACTGGCCGATGTTCTCGGTACCCGGCGAACTGGCCGATGTCCTGCGGCGGGCGGCCGCGGGAGAAGGGCAGCGGCTGCCCGTCGGGTGAGCCGCGGAGCGGTGCGCGGGGCGCACCGCGGGGGAGTGTGGTTGTCCCGGGCCGGGGGGCGGGACAACCACACCCCCGTCAGCGGCGGCCCGTCGCGCACCCGCTCATCGGGCGGCGGCTCCGAACCACCGTGCCAGGGCCGCGTCCAGCTCCCGCTGGTCCTCACCGGCCCAGGCCACGTGGCCGTCCGGCCGCAGCAGCACGGCGGGGGCGTCCACCTCGTCGCTGTTCGCGGCGACGAGGTCGACCCGGTCCTGCCGGCCCGGGGCGCCGAGCCGGCCCGTCCCGTCGAGGAGCAGGCCGCGCCCCCGGTGCAGCAGCGCGTACAGGCGGCGGCCGTCCGGCAGGCCGACGTCCGGCATGCGGGTGCCGAGCAGGGGGTGTCCGTCGCCGAAGTCGTACCGCACCGCGAGAGCGGTGACCTTCTCGATCAGGTACCGGTTCACGTCCTCGAAGTCCATCAGTTCGGACAGCAGCCGGCGCACCGCCACCGGCCCCGGGTCGGTGGACATCAGGTGCATCTGCGCGCGGGTGTTCTCCAGCACGTCGGCAGCGACCGGGTGGCGCTCGGCGTGGTAGCTGTCCAGCAGTCCTTCCGGTGCCCAGCCCGCCACCTCGGCGGCGAGCTTCCAGCCGAGGTTGAAGGCGTCCTGGATACCGAGGTTGAGCCCCTGGCCGCCGGTAGGCGGGTGGATGTGCGCCGCGTCGCCCGCCAGCAGCACCCGCCCCACCCGGTAGCGCTCGGCGAGCCGGGTGGCGTCCCCGAAGCGGGACAGCCAACGCGGCGCGTGCACACCGAAGTCGGTGCCGGCGACGGCCCGCAGCTGCTGCCGGAACTCCTCCAAAGTGGGCGGCACCGCGCGGTCCTCGGCCACTCCCTCCGCGGGCACGACGACGCGGTGGACCCCGTTGCGGACCGGCCCCAACCCGAACCGCAGCTGTGTCTTGCGGACTTCGGCCACCACCTCGGCCACCTTCTCCGGCGGGGCGGTCACCTCCATCTCTCCGAGCAGTGTCTCGACACGGGAGGGTTCGCCGGGAAAACCGACGCCGAGCAGCCTGCGCACCGTGCTCCGCCCGCCGTCGCACCCGACGAGGTGGCGCGCTCGCAGCAGCGTGCCGTCGGCCAGTTCGGCGGTCACGCCGCCCTCGTCCTGGCTCAGTCCGGTCAGTTCGCTGCCGCGCCGGATCCCGGCCCCGAGCTCGGCGGCCCACTCGCTCAGCAGGCGGTCGGTGAGGGGTTGCGGAATGCCCAGGATGTAGCCGTGCGCGGTGTCCAACCGCTCGACGGGCGGCTTCATCATGCCGGCGAAGAGGCCGCCGAGCGGGTACGTGGTGCCGTGCTCGAGGAACCGCTCCAGCAGTCCCCGCTGGGCCATGACTTCGATGCTGCGGGCGTGCAGGCCGAGCGAGCGGACGTACGCCGCGGGCTCCGTCTCCTTCTCCAGCACCAGCACCCGCACGCCGTGCAGTCGCAATTCGCCGGCGAGCATCATCCCCGTCGGTCCACCGCCCACCACGATCACATCGGCCGTCTCGGTCGGATCGGTCGTCCCGGTGGGATTGGTCAGTTTGGTCACGAGGAGCCCGTTCGACGCAGGGAGGGATGGACCGGCCGCAGCTGCCCGCCTCCCGGGAGCCCGGGAGCCCGCGAGGAACACCCGGCGGACAGAAGCGCACACACAGGACCGATCTCTCATATCCCTGCGTTGCGGCCGTGGCCGGTCATTCTGCGACAGCAGTGGGGTCTTGCCGCAAGGCCCCCCGTGCGCTATATGTTGAGAGTGGCAGGGAGCGCTCCCTGCCCTTTTTCGTACCTGCGGACGGCTCCTCCACGCTCGTGCCGCCCTTCGCAAAAAACCCTTCGCACAGAACTGTTGGCGGCTACCGTTCCGTCATGACCCGATCACCGGACGGAACGGCGGCACGGCTGACGGGCCGGACCGGCAGCGCGCCGAACCCCAGCGCCACTGCTCAGTCCAGCGCGGAGAGCAGGACGTCGAACGCCGCACTGCCCGGCGTGAGCGGGGCGAAGTGGCCCACGCCCGGGAGCAGATGGAGGCGGGCGCCCCAGTCGTTCGCGTAGCGGCGGGAGAGTGCGACGGGCACGCTCCCGTCGGCGGTGCCGTGCAGGATCTCCACCGGAGTACGGGGGAACAACCGCATCGGGTCGGCCTCGGGCAGGCGTTCCGCCACGTGTTCCGGGCCGCCGAGGAACGCGGCCACCGCCCCCGCGCTCAGGCCCAGTTCGTGCGCCCGCGCCAGGTCCGCGACCGGTGACACGGCCAGCACCCGGGCCGACGCGGCCCGTTCGCGCCGCCACGCCGCCCAGAGCGCCAGCTGCCCGCCCGCGGAGTGGCCCAGCAGGACGTGCGGCGGGCCGCCCAGCAGGTCGAGCGCCGCCGCGACGTCGTCGGCCGTGGCCGGCCAGCCGCCACCGCCTCCGACCCGCCGGTACTCGACCAGGTCGACCGTCCACCCGCGCCGGGCCAACGCACCGGCCGCGGGCGTGAGATGGGACCGGTCGTACGCCTCCCGCCAGAAGCCGCCGTGGAGCACGGTGACGCGCGGACCGTCGTCGGGGCCGTACCGGTCGACCAGCTGCGAGGGATGCGGCCCGTACCGCAGGGTGCTGTCGGGAGCGACCGGGGGGAGGGCGGACAGCGCCGCCCACTCCCCCGCGTCGGTCCCCTGCTCCGCCGAGCCGCTCACCCGCGGCCCTCTGCCAGCACCTCCGCGAGCACCCGCGCCGCCCGCTCCGTCTCCGCGAACGAGGTGTACAGCGGCGCGAATCCGAAGCGCAGCACGTCGGGGCGCCGATGGTCGCCGACGACACCGCGCGCGATGAGCCGCTCCATCACCGATCCGGCGTCGTCGCAGGCCAGCGAGACCTGGCTGCCGCGCCGGTGGTGCTCCCGCGGCGTGACGACCCGCAGCAGCCCCGCCGGTACGTGGGCGTCGAGGCAGCGCAGGAAGAAGTCGGTCAGGGCCAGGGACTTCTCCCGGACCGCGTGGACGTCCACGCCCTCCCACACCGTCAGCGCCTCCTCCAGCGCGAGCAGCGAGAGGATGTCGGGTGTGCCGACGCGGCCGCGTGCGATGCCCTCTCCCGGTGCGTAGGAGAACGACATGGCGAACGGGTCGGCGTGCGAGGTCCAGCCGGGCAGCGGCGAGTCGAACCGGTCGGCCAGGTCAGGCCGGACGTGGAGGAAGGCCGGCGAACCGGGGCCGCCGTTGAGGTACTTGTAGGTGCACCCCACCGCGAGGTCCACCCCGTGGTCCTCCACGTCCACCGGCAGGGCGCCCGCGCTGTGGCACAGGTCCCACACCACGCGTGCGCCGACGCGGTGCGCGGCGGCCGTCGTCCCGGCCAGGTCGGCCAGTTCGCCGGTGCGGTAGTCGACATGGTTGACGAGCAGCGCGGCCGTCCCCGGACCGGCCTCGGCCGGCATCCGGCCGGCGGGCACGGCGCGCAGCGTGCAGCCCGTCATCCGCGCCGCCGACTCCGCGAGGTAGCCGTCGGTGGGGAAGGTGGTGGCGTCGACCAGGATCTCCCGGCGGTCCGCACTGTCCTGCTGCGCGAGACGCACCGCGGCGACGACGGCCTTGAAGACGTTCACGCTCGTCGAGTCGGACACCACGACGCTCCCGGGCGGGGCGCCGATGAGCGGAGCGAGGCGATCGCCGACCCGCTCGGGCGCCTCCCACCAACCGGCCTCCATCCAGGAACGGATGCGCCCTGTGCCCCACTCCTGCCGCACCACATCGGCGAGGCGTCCGGGAACCGCGGCCGGCAGTGCGCCGAGCGAGTTGCCGTCCAGGTACACGGTGTCGTCGAGAACGAACTCCGCGCGCTTCGCGCGCAGCGGGTCGGCGGCGTCCAGCGCAGCGGCCTCGGCGGCCGGTCCGGGCTGCGTCGCGGTGGGGCCGGGCACCGCGGTGGAGGTCTCAGACATGGCTGCGCGCGCTCCACAGCTCGGGGAAGACGTTCTTCGCGGCGCGCTTCTCGAGCCAGGCGACACCCGCCGAACCGCCGGTGCCCGCCTTGGAGCCCATCGCACGGCGGGTGGCGACGAGGTGGTCGTTGCGCCAGCGCCACACCAGTTCCGCGACCTCCGTCAGGGCCTCGGCGAGCCGGACGAGGTCGGATCCCTCGCGGCCCTCGGAGGCGTAGACGCGGGTCCAGACAGCCTCCACCGCGGGGTCGGGTTCGTACCGGACGGTGACGTCGCGCCGCAGTACGTGCTCGGGCACGTCCTCGCCGCGGCGGCCGAGGTAGTGCAGCACCTCGTCGTAGAGGCCGGGCTGGTGCAGGGCCTTCTCCAGTTCGGCGTGCACGCGGGGCGCGCCGCGGTGCGGCACCAGCATGGAGGCGGACTTCTCGCCGAGCAGGAACTCCAGGCGCCGGTACATGGCCGACTGGAAGCCGGAGCCCTCGCCGAGCGCGGAGCGGTAGGCGTTGAACTGCGCGGGCGTCAGGTGGGCGAGCGGTTCCCAGGAGGCGTTGAGTGCCTGCAGTTGGTACGTCGAGCGCTTCAGCGCCGCGAGCGTGCCGGTCAGGTCGTCCTCGCGCAGTGCACGCGCGGCGGTCTCCCACTCGTGGACGATGACGGTGAACCACAGCTCCATGACCTGGGTGGTGACGAGGAAGGCCATCTCCCCGGGATCGTCGGAGAGCGGGTGCTGGAGGTGGGTGAGGACGTCCGCCTGCACGTAGTCCTCGTACGGCGTGGTGCCCGCGAAGTCGAGTCCGGGGGGCTGTATGCCGTCGGTCGGGCCCTGCCGGCCGTCGTCGGACGGCTGCGGATCGGCGGGAACGCCGGTGTCGTGGGACATCTGGTGTCTCCGTAGCTCATGGCGTCCGGGTAGCGGTCCGCTCCCTCCTTCTCGGCGATGGAGCCCCGGTCCCCTCGGGCCCGTGCGTGCGGAACGCGGACCCGCACCACATCATCGCGAGCATGCCCGGCCGGGACAAGTCCTGGCCGGGCATATGCCATGACAAGCGACACGGGCGCCATGCGCCGCTTCCGCCCGCGATCTGCCGGCGGTTCGGGCAGGGCCCGGTCACAGCACTAGGACAGCGTCGAGGCAGCCGTCGGCGAGCTCTCCTTGAGGAAGGTGCTGCAGCGCTCGTACTCCTCGGTCTCCCCGATCGCCTGCGCCGCGCGGGCGAGCGCGTGCAGGGCGCGCAGGAAGCCGCGGTTCGGCTCGTGCTCGAAGGGCACCGGCCCGTGACCCTTCCAGCCGTTGCGCCGCAGCGCGTCCAGGCCACGGTGGTACCCGGTGCGGGCGTAGGCGTACGACTCCACGGTCCGGCCGGCGGTGAAGGCGTCGTCGGCGAGCTGCGCCCAGGCCAGCGAGGACGTGGGGTGCTTCGCCGCGACATCGGCGGGGGCGGTTCCCGAGGCGAGCAGCTCACGCGGCTCGGGGTCGTCCGGCAGGTGGGTCGGGGGCGGACCCCCGAGCAGGTTCTCGTGCAGCGTCATGTCTCCAGTCTGCCTTTCTTCCGGGTTGGCACGGACAGGGCCACGCAGCGCACAGGCCCCGGCACCGTCGGTACCGGGGCCTGCCCGTGCGCGCGGTGGCGGCGCGGACGCGCCGCCACCGACGGATCACTTCAGGCGGGTGCCGGTGGACCGCAGGGCGGTGCAGGCCTGCTGCACCCGTTCGGCCATGGACTTCTCTGCAGCCTTGCCCCAGCTGCGCGGGTCGTAGACCTTCTTGTTGCCGACCTCGCCGTCGACCTTCAGCACACCGTCGTAGTTGCGGAACATGTGGTCGGCGACGGGGCGGGTGAACGCGTACTGGGTGTCGGTGTCGAGGTTCATCTTCACAACACCGTTCTCCAGCGCGGTGGCGATCTCCTCGTCGGTGGAGCCCGAACCACCGTGGAAGACGAAGTCGAACGGGTTCTCCTTGCCGAACCGGGCCCCCACGCCGTCCTGCAGGTCGCGCAGCAGCTCGGGGCGGAGCACGACGTTGCCGGGCTTGTACACGCCGTGCACGTTGCCGAAGGAGGCGGCGAGCAGGTAGCGGCCCTTCTCGCCCAGTCCGAGCGCTTCCGCGGTGCGGACCGCGTCGTCGACCGTCGTGTACAGCTCGTCGTTGATCTCGTGGCTGACGCCGTCCTCCTCACCGCCGGTCGGGGTGATCTCGACCTCGAGGATGATCCTGGCGGCGGCGGTGGCGGCGAGCAGCTCCGCCCCGATCTCCAGGTTGTCCTTCAGGTTCTCGGCCGAGCCGTCCCACATGTGGGACTGGAAGAGCGGGTTGCGGCCCGCGGCGACGCGCTCCTTGGAGATCTCGACCAGGGGGCGGACGTAGCCGTCCAGCTTCCCCTTCGGGCAGTGGTCGGTGTGCAGGGCGATGTTGACCGGGTACTTCTCCGCCACGATATGCGCGAACTCGGCCAGCGCCACGGCGCCCGTCACCATGTCCTTGTCGTACTGGCCGCCCAGGAACTCCGCACCACCGGTGGAGATCTGGATGATGCCGTCGCTCTCCGCCTCGGCGAAACCGCGCAGCGCGGCGTGCAGGGTCTGCGACGAGGTGACGTTGATGGCCGGGTAGGCGAACCTGCCTGCCTTCGCCCGGTCGAGCATCTCGTTGTAGATCTCGGGGGTTGCGATGGGCATCTGTCCGCTCCTTGTGGTGTGCGTTGTGCGGGGCCGCGCGCTCCGCGGTCGGGGAGCGGAGCCGGGCTCTGCCGGGCAGCGACGTCATCGTCGTCCCCATCCTTTCAGACCCGCCCCCGCCGCCCGGCCCCTGCCGGGGCCCGGCACGCGGGGCGGGTCGATACCACGGTTCCACGTGAAACGCGGGCACGGCAGGGCACGGCAGGGCACGGCAGGGCACTGCGACGGCGACGGGCCCGGGGACGGGCTCAGGCCAGACCGAGGTCCGCCAGGTCGAACACGTGGACGTAGGGCAGTCCGGCCTCGGCGATCGCGGAGGCCGCGGACCGTTCGACGAGGGTCGCCACCCCGACGACCTCCGCGCCGGCCTCGCGCGCCGCCTCGACGGCGGTCAGCGGGGAGCCGCCGGTCGTCGAGGTGTCCTCGACCACCAGCACCCGCCGGCCCGCGATGTCCGGGCCCTCGATGCGCCGCTGCAGGCCGTGCGCCTTGCCCTTCTTGCGCACCACGAAGGCGTCGAGGGCCCGTCCGCGTGCGGCGGCGGCGTGGAGCATCGCGCCGGCGACCGGATCGGCGCCGAGCGTCAGACCGCCGACGGCGTCGTAGTCGAGGTGGGCGGTCGCGTCGAGCATCGCGCGACCCGCGAGAGGGGCGGCCTCGCCGTCCAGCGTGATCCGCCGCAGGTCGACGTAGAAGTCCGCCTCCGCTCCGGAGGAGAGGGTCACCCTGCCGTGCACCACGGCCTTGTCCCTGATCTGTTCCAGCAGTGCCGCACGCGTGTCGTCCATGGCACCGCACCCTATGCCAGCCGGGGTGCCGCACGGCCGCGCGGTAGGGACAGCCTCATCCGGCGAGGTGCCGCCAGTTCCAGGTGGTGGAGACCTCCAACGGCTCGATCGGTGTGACGAAGCGGGGAAGGGTGTTCAGACCGTCGGGCGGGCCGGTCTGCGGCTCGAGGCACACCGTGTCCGGCTGCTCGTCGTAGACGACGAGCCATTCGGCCCGGCTGGTGACGGCGACCTCGAGCTCCCCCGGCCAGGTGAGGGTGGCGTCGACGCCGTGCGGCATCCCGAAGCAGTCGTCCCACGGACCGTTCGTCGGCTCGATGCACCGCCCGGTGGGAAGGTGGTCCTCGCCCCGCTCCTCCTGCCACTCCGGCGCGAAGTCCAGCCGTGCCGGAGCCCCGCCGTCGCGGAGTGTCCTGCGGAACCAGGGGTGCCATCCGGCCTGGGCCGGAAAGGACTCACCGGCGGTCTCCACTCCGAGGGTCAGCGTGATCCCGGTGCCATCGGCGGCAAGCTCCACCAACTGGGTCACCCGCCCCTCCCAGGGCCACGGTTCCGTCAGGTCCACGGTGAAGGCGGCGGAGCGCTCGTCCACCCGTACGGTCCGCCAGGCGGCGTCGCGCACCGTGCCGTGCAGGGCGTGCGGCCCCTGCTCCCAGCTCCCTCGGCCCTCCCGATCGGTACCGTTCCCGGAGGGCGGGACGGGAAGCTGGTAGACGTCGCCGCCGTTGCGGAACCGTCCGTGGTCGACGCGACCGCACCACGGAGCCATGACGAAGGCACCGCGCCCGGCTCCCCGCTCCAGCAGTTCGGTGCCGCGCGTGCTGAGGGACGCCAGTCGGCACCCGCGATCCGGCTCGACGACGGCGACGGCGTCGCCCGCGCGCAGCGTCACCGCGGCCGCCGATTCCCTGGGGCTTCGAGTCATGACCCGACCCTAGGCCAGGGTGCCACCGGCTCGTCACGGGCCGGGCACGTCGGCGCTGTCGCGTGCGGCTCGGCCGAAGAGCGTGTTCGGCGAACGCAGGCCGGGTCGCCGGCAGCACCCGGCCTGCGGCGGCGAGTGTCGCGAGTGCGACGTCAGCGGCGTCGGCGCAGCACCCTGGTCAGGACGACCGCTCCGGCGAGCGCCGCCGCTGCGGCGGGCCCGGCCCACCGCAGCGCGGCCGGTGCGGACGGTGTCTGCGGCGGCGGCACCGGGGCGTACCGGCCCCGCGGCGGCGCGTGGTCGACCTCCTCCGCGCTCCTCCCGATCATGGTGCGCCGGGCGTGGGCGGCCTCGGCGGTGGCGGCGTCTTCCTCGGCGGGCTCGTCCTCGCCGGTGAAGGGGTCCAGGGAGGACGGAGGAACATCCGTCCCGAAGAGACCGCCGCTCGCCTCCTCGGGCGACGGTTCGGGAGCCGGTTCTCCGGCGTCGTCCGCCGCGGGGACGGTCGGTTCGGCGTCGGCGGCCGGTTCCGCCTCGGCGCCGCACTCGTCCTCCGAGGGGCGTGCGGCGTCCCGCTCGCCCTTCTCCGGGTTGGGGATGCCGGGGATGGCGCGGTCGTTGTCGTCCGGCTCGCCCAGGCCGGCGGCCTGCCGTGCCTCGCGGCCCGCCGTGCCCGGTCCGCGGCCGGAGGGTTCCGTGCCGTCCGCGGGGTCATCGCTCGGCTCCGGGGCGGAGGCGTCCTCGCGAAGGCTCTCGGCGAGGGAAACGCAGAAACGGTCCAGCAGACGGCGGCCCGCGCCGGCGGCGGTCTTCTCCTCGTGGTCGGCGATCCGCCCCGTGCCGGTGATCGTCGCGGAACAGGTCAGCCGGGTGCCCTCGCCGTCCGCCGCGACCCGGGGGACCAGTTTCAGCGACAGCGTCACCGATCCGGTGCCGCGCGCCTCGGTGCCGGACCCTTCGATCAGGAATCCGTCGCCCTGCGGAACCAGCGTCGCGCTGCCGCGGTAGGTGATCGTCGATCCCCCGAGGCGGACCCGCAGCCGGCCGTCGAGCCCGTCGCCGACCGCGTCGAGCCGGAGGCCGGGCACGCAGGAGGCCACCCGCTCCCGGTCGGCGAGTACCTCGCGGACCGGGCCGACGGGGAACGGAACGTAGACCTCGTGCTCCATGTCCCGGAGCCTACCCATCTCGTCCCGATCGAGTGACACGCGCGACGGAAACCACGCGGGCCGTCACCCGACCGTGCCCGTGGTGTCACGCCACGGACTCAGCGGCCGTAGCGGGGATGCATCAGCGTGGAGGGCGGCAGTTCCGGCATGCGCTGCCCCGCGCCCCGGTCGACGCCCTCGGCCGCCGGCTGCCGGCGGAGCAGCCCGCCTCCCGGCCTGCCGGGCCCCGGCACCGCGTGCACCGCCGGCGGCACGCCGCTCCTTCCGGCGAGCACGAAACCCCACGCACCGGCGCCGGGCTGCCCGCGGCCGGGCGGCTCCCCTTTCCCTGCCGCGACAGGTTCGTCGGACGTCCGGTCCCGCGAGGCGTGTCCGACGCCGCCCTCCGGGACGCGCCCGTCGACGGAGTAGGGCGTGCTCGTGAGTCCGACGGCCCGCACGGTGGCGTCGACCGTCCAGAAGTCGCGGGGGTGCTCGTCGGGCGGCCCCGCGTACAACGCGATCCTGCCGCGGGGCGAGAGGGCCCGCCCGAGCAGTCCGTAGAACTCCTCCGAGTAGTAGCGGGTCACGTCCGCCTCGCCCGGGGCCGGGAGGTCGGCGATGATCACGTCGTAGGGCTCGGCGTCCGGAGCGCGGCTGCGCAGCCGGGGGAAGGCGTCCGCGGTGACCACGCGTACCCGGGGGTCGGCGAACGCGTCGCCGTTCATCCGCCGCAGCAGCGGATCGGAGCGGGCCAGGTCGACCACGCCCGGGTTCTGCACGAGCACCGTGACCGACCGCACTCCGTGGAACTGCAGCACCTCGCGCAGCGCGAGGCCGTCACCGTCGCCGATCAGCAGCACCCGCCTGCGCGGCCCGCTGGCGAACGCCGGGTGCACCAGTGCCTCGTGGTACCGCTCCTCGTCGGCCGAGGAGACGCGCAGGCGGCCGTCCACGAAGAGCCGGACCGCACGGGTGCCGGCGGAACCGCGCTCGGGGAACGGAGGCCCGGTCAGCACCAGTTGCTGCCCGTCGGCGTCGACGGCGACGCGCACGTCGGCGCCGTACAGCGCCTGCCGCGCCGCCTGCTCGAACGGGTCGACCATCGCGGCCGCCACGGCGAGCGCGGTGCACACGGCGCAGGCCGTCACCATCAGGCTGCAGCGCACGCGGCACTCCAGGTCGTTGCGGAAGAGCCACAGCACGACCACGCCCCCCGCCAGGGCGTTGACCACGCCGGTGATCAACGCGCCGGTCAGCTGGCCGAAGAACGGCAGCAGCAGAAAGGGGAAGGCCAGGCCGCCGGCCAGGGCACCGACGTAGTCGGCGGCGAACAGGTCCGCGAGGGCCCCGCCCGGGTCCTGCCGGCGAATGCGCTGGATGAGGGTCATCAGGAGCGGCATCTCGGCCCCGATGAGGATGCCGATGGCCATCGCGAAGGCCACCAGGACCACGCGGGAGACGCCGAACCAGGCGAAGCTCGCGTGCAGCGCCATCGCGGAACCGCCGCCGATGAGGGCGAGGAGGATCTCGATGGCTCCGAATCCCACTGCTGCACGGCAGCGGAGGTGCTTGGCGAGCAGCGAACCGACGCCCATGGCGAAGACCATGACCGACAGCACGATCGAGGCCTGGGTGACGGGATCCCCGATCAGGTACGAGGCCAGCGCGACGAGTTCCAGCTCGTACACCAGCCCGCACGCGGCGCAGACGAACACACAGACCAGCACCACGGACCGGCCGACGACGGCCGGTACGGGCAGCCGGGGGCCGGAAGCGGTCGTATCGGTCATGCCACGACGCTACGTGACGGAATCTGTCGCTTCTGTCACCCACACGTGTGCTCTCGCGGAGCAAGTCCGTTCGCACCGGGCCCGTTTCGGGCCTTCCTGGGGTACCTGGAGTCCTTTTCGGGCTCGTTTGCGCCCACTTTGCGCTGTTCCGGCCTGCCTCGAGCCCGTTCCGGATCCGTTCGGGTCCGTCACGGGCCCACCGGGCTCAGAGCAGAGCCTCCTCGCGGAGGTGCGCGGCGGCCTCATCGGGTCGCCCGGACCCATCGGCCGGCGCGCACAGCCCGACCCGGGTCCGGGTCGAGACCAGACTGCCCTCCTGCGGGTAGGAGTGCCAGGTGCGCCAGTGGATCTGCTCGCCCTGGCGCTGCACGAGCAGCGCGGTGAAGGCGTGCCGACTCCCCGGGTAGAGGCCCGCCAGTCCCTGCGGATGCTCGGCCACCAGAGCGATCAGCTCCTGGGCCCGACCCACGAAGGAACCGGGCGAGAGGCTCTCCACGCGGGAGGCGAACTCGTAATCCCATGCATCCAGTTGCCTGGACACTCCGACAGGCAGCGGAGCGCTGCTGCCGGGAAGGCAGGCCACGGTCTCCGAGCACGATGCGTGACCGTCCTCCACGATCACTTGGTGCGAAGCACCGAGCAGTCTCAACTCCACTCGCGCGGAACCGAGTTCGAGGCCAAGCGTCGCCAGCGCGGGCAACGGTTCGCGACCGACCGCCCAGGCGAGGTCGCCGGCTCGAGTGTCGCTGTATGCGGTCTTGAGGGTGGTGAGCATGAGTCCGCTCCGCACGACGCAGTCGAGTGGTAAGGGGGGTGGCGCATTCACCGAATCACGGAACTCGCCGCGGACACAGCGTTTTTGCCCATCCGTGTCCGGTTTCCATCCGCTCGGGGGCCGTGGTGGTCAACTGTTCAACTCTCCCCATCGGGCGTGGCACGCCTCAGTCGCCCCCGCCACCGTCGGAACCGCCGCTGTCGGAACCGCCGCTGTCGGAACCACCGCTGTCGGAACCACCGCTGTCGGAATCACCGCTGTCGTGCCCGCCGCCGTCGTGGAGGAAGTCGCCCGAGCCGTACGAGGCACCCCGCGCCGACCGCCCACCACGGCCGCTTCGCGACCACAACGTCGCGACTACGGCCACCAGCGCCAGAAGCGCCACCACCGCCGCCACCGCACCACTGTTCATCAAGTTCCCCCTTTCGCGGCGGCCCGCCCTGCCGGGTGTTCCCGGCCGCCGCCGCACGTACCTGCGTATCACCACTGCGGTCCCGCGCCACACCCGAGTTGAGCAAATCCAGAGGTCGGACCCGGGCCGTCCCCGCCGCCGCACCGGTTCCGGCGGGTTGAGGACGGCGGTGACGTGCCACAGGATGGACCGCATGACAGCCACCGGACGTCCGCTGCTCAACCGCCGCCTCGCCGAGTTCGGCACGACGATCTTCGCGGAGATGTCCGCGCTCGCCGTGCGCACCGGAGCGATCAACCTCGGCCAGGGATTCCCGGACGCCGACGGCCCGGAGGAGGTGCGGGAGGCCGCGGTGCGGGCACTGCGCGACGGCCGGGGCAACCAGTACCCGCCCGGTCCCGGGGTTCCCGAGCTGCGCCGGGCCGTCGCCGCCCATCAGGAGCGCTTCTACGGCCATCTCGGCCTGAGCTGCGACCCGGACCGGGAGGTGCTGGTCACGGCGGGCGCGACCGAGGCGATCGCCGCCTCGCTGCTCGGCCTGGTCGAACCGGGCGACGAGGTCGTCGCTCTGGAGCCGTACTACGACTCGTACGCGGCAAGTATCGCGATGGCGGGCGGTACGAGGGTGCCGGTGACGCTCCGGCCGGGGGCCGACGGTGCGTTCCACCTGGATCTCGACGAGCTGCGCGATGCGGTGACCGACCGCACCCGGCTGCTGCTGCTCAACAGCCCGCACAATCCGACGGGGACCGTGCTGCGGCGGGAGGAGCTCGCCGCCGTGGCCGAACTGTGCTGCGAGCGGGACCTGCTGGTGGTCACGGACGAGGTGTACGAGCACCTGGTCTTCGACGGGGAGCACCTGCCGCTCGCCTCCTTCCCCGGGATGCGGGACCGCACGGTGAGCATCTCGAGCGCGGGCAAGACCTTTTCGTTCACGGGCTGGAAGGTCGGTTGGGTGACCGCCGCGCCCGAACTGCTGGCCGCGGTGCGCTCGGCGAAGCAGTACCTGACCTTCGTCTCCGCGGGCCCCTTCCAGTACGCCGTGGCGGAGGCCCTGGCGCTGCCGGACTCCTACTACGAGGAGCTGCGGGAGGACTTGCGGGGCAAGCGCGACCTGCTGGCGCGGGGGCTGGCCGATGCGGGGTTCTCGGTGATGCGTCCGGCGGGGACCTACTTCGTCACCGCCGACATCCGGCCGCTGGGCGAGAAGAGCGGCCTGGACTTCTGCCTCGCGCTCCCCGAACGCTGCGGCGTGGTCGCCGTCCCGACCCAGGTCTTCTACGACCACGAGGACGCGGGCGCGCCGTACGTCCGCTTCGCGTTCTGCAAGCAGCGGGACGTCCTGACGGAGGCGGCGGACCGGCTGAGGGCCGCGGCCTGAGCGGTGTCCCAGGGGACCGGTCGTCCGTCGGCGTCCGGGCCGTGGCAACCGCAATCGCGACCGTCCGCTGAGGCGACACCTGCCCACTGCGGGGGAATCGGACGCAGAACACCCAGCCGCCACACACCCGGTGAATCGGGCAGCCGCACGGCTGCCCGGCACAACTTTTGACGATTAATTTGCTGGTCACCGGAACGTCGACGACCACGTCACCTTCCGGCCCGTCTGACGTGGCGTCTTATTGGCACGCACGGGCGGATGTTCGGCATGCGGACGCGGCCGACTGCTCCAAACATCGGACCCGTTGCTTCCGCACTCGTGACATGTACTCGTCTCCGTGGCAGCGTGCCGTCCCATGCCGAGCATCCGTTCGGCGTCCTTACGGTTCTGCCCGGGGGTCCCCCAACCTCCGGCCGCATGCAGAGGAGTCATCGCATGAGACTCAGCTCCACCAAGCACCGGATATCCGCGCTGGCCGCCACCGCCGCGTTCGTCGTCGCGGGCGTCACCGCGGGAACCGCAGGCGCCGCCCCGGCCGATCAGGGCCCCGACATGGGCGCACTGCCCGCGACGCTCACCCCGTCCGCGCACGCCCAGCTGCTCAAGGCGGCGGACAGCCCCCAGGCGAAGGCGCGGACGGCGAAGTCCCTCGGCCTCGGCGCGAAGCAGGGCCTCGAGGTCAAGGACGTCGTGAAGAACCGCGACGGCTCCACCCACGTGCGCTACGAGCGGACCTACGCCGGCCTCCCCGTCCTCGGCGGCGACCTCATCGTCCACCGCAACGCCGCCGGCAAGCAGACGGGCGTCACCAAGGGTGTCCAGGCAGCGATCAAGCTCGCCACGACGGACGCGCCGAAGGCGAACAAGCCCGCCATGGCCAGGGCCGAGGGCAGCACCGCCCCCCGCAAGGTGGTCTGGGCCGCGGACGGCAACCCGACCCTGGCCTGGGAGCGCGTGATCGGCGGCGTGCAGGCCGACGGTGCCACCCCGAACGAGCTCCACGTCATCACCGACGCCGCCACCGGCGAGAAGCTCTACGAGTACCAGGCCGTGCACAACGGCACCGGCAACAGCATGTATGTCGGCCAGGTGG
>NZ_JBJZOM010000018.1:0-108584 GCF_047200695.1 Streptomyces callyspongiae | reverse complement strand
GAACCTCACCGTAAATCGGTTGGCCGTGCCGGAACAGACGACCAGAATCGGCCGGATGGGACACGTCGAGGCAGCACATGTGGAGTACTTCCTTCCGGACGGGCGGCTGCTGCTCGCCGACGCGTCCTTCCGGGTCGGGGAGGGGGCCTCGGTCGCCCTGGTCGGCGCGAACGGGGCCGGGAAGACGACGCTGCTCCGGCTGATCGCCGGCGAGCTGACCCCGCACGGCGGCTCGGTCGCCGTGTCCGGCGGCGTCGGCGTGATGCCGCAGTTCGTGGGCGGCATGGGAGCGTCAGGAGCGCCCGGGGAAGAGGGGCAGGACGAGCGCACCGTCCGCGATCTGCTGGTCTCCGTGGCTCCGCCCCGCATCCGGGCCGCCGCGCGTGTGGTGGACGAGGCCGAGCACGCGATCATGACCGTCGACGACGAGGCCGCGCAGCTCGCGTACGCCCAGGCCCTCGCCGACTGGGCGGAGGTGCAGGGCCACGAGGCCGAGACCCTCTGGGACGTGTGCACCACCGCGGCGCTGGGCGTGCCGTACGAGAAGGCCCAGTGGCGCGCGGTGACCACGCTCTCCGGCGGCGAGCAGAAGCGCCTCGTCCTGGAGGCGCTGCTCCGTGGCAACGAGGAGGTGCTGCTGCTCGACGAGCCGGACAACTTCCTCGACGTCCCGGGCAAACGCTGGCTGGAGGAGCGGCTGCGCGAGACCCGCAAGACCGTGCTCTTCATCTCCCACGACCGGGAACTGCTGGCCCGCGCCGCCGACCGGATCGTCAGCGTGGAGCCCGGTCCCGCCGGCAGCGACGTGTGGGTGCACGGCGGCGGCTTCGGCACGTACCACGAGGCGCGGCGCGAGCGGTTCGCCCGCTTCGAGGAACTCCGCCGCCGCTGGGACGAGCAGCACGCCCAGCTCAAGCGGCTGGTGAACATGTACAAGCAGAAGGCCGCCTTCAACTCCGACATGGCCTCCCGTCTGCAGGCCGCACGCACCCGGCTGCGGAGGTTCGAGGAGGCCGGACCGCCGCAGGAGCCGCCGCGCGAGCAGGACATCCGGATGCGGCTGCGCGGCGGCCGTACCGGTGTGCGCGCGGTCACCTGCGAGCAGCTGGAGCTGACCGGGCTGATGCAGCCGTTCGACCTGGAGGTCTTCTACGGCGAGCGGGTCGCCGTGCTGGGGTCGAACGGTTCCGGCAAGTCGCACTTCCTGCGCCTGCTGGCCGGTGACGAGGTCTCCCACGCGGGACGCTGGCGGCTGGGGGCACGGGTGGTCCCCGGCCACTTCGCGCAGACCCACGCCCATCCCGAGCTGGTGGGGCGCCGGCTGCGGGACATCCTGTGGGAGGAGCACGCCCGCGACCGGAGCGCCGCGATGAACGCGCTGCGCCGCTACGAGCTGACGGCCCAGGCCGAGCAGCCCTTCGACAGGCTCTCCGGCGGTCAGCAGGCCCGCTTCCAGATCCTGCTGCTGGAGCTGGCGGGCACGACGGCGCTGCTGCTGGACGAGCCGACCGACAACCTCGACCTGGAGAGCGCGGAAGCCCTCCAGGAGGGACTGGAGCGGTACGAGGGCACGGTGCTGGCCGTCACGCACGACCGCTGGTTCGCCCGGTCCTTCGACCGGTTCCTGGTCTTCGGGTCCGACGGCCGGCTCCGGGAGGTCCCCGAGCCGGTGTGGGACGAGGGACGGGTGGCACGGGCCCGCTAGCGGCGGCTCCCGCCCGCACCTGCCGCGGGCACGGCCGGAGCCGGGTGGGCAGCGGCGTGTTTTGACCGGTGTCCGGCCGCCCGGTATTCTGCCTGTTCGTTGTGTGTATTGGCTTGCTCATTCTCACGTGACGGGCTCTTACACCGGCCGCGAGGCCGCTCACCTGCGACGTGCACCGGACTGCGTCATCCGTTGTGCCGTCAAGGCTGTCGTGATCGGCTCAGGTGGCCCCTGTCAGGACCCAACTCACTGAAGAAGCGAAGGCTACGACCGTGCGTACGTACAGCCCCAAGCCCGGCGACGTTCAGCGCCAGTGGCACGTCATCGACGCCCAGGACGTCGTCCTGGGTCGGCTCGCCTCCCAGGCCGCCACACTCCTGCGGGGTAAGCACAAGCCGGTGTACGCGCCCCACGTCGACACCGGTGACTTCGTCATCGTCGTCAACGCCGACAAGGTGCACCTCTCCGGCAACAAGCGCATCCAGAAGATGGCGTACCGGCACTCCGGCTACCCGGGCGGTCTGCGGTCCGTCCGCTACGACGAGCTGCTCCGGAACAACCCGGAGAAGGCCGTCGAGAAGGCCGTCAAGGGCATGCTCCCGAAGAACGCCCTGGGCCGCCAGATGCTCTCGAAGCTGAAGGTCTACGCGGGCGACCAGCACCCGCACGCTGCCCAGCAGCCCGTCCCGTACGAGATCAGCCAGGTCGCGCAGTAAGTCCGGCCACCCCTTACGACGAAGAAACCTGAGGAGAACCGTGGCCGAGACCACCCCTGAGGCACCCATCGAGGACGTGCACGAGTACACCACCGAGACCCCCGAGGTCCCGGCGGAGTTCACTTCCGAGTCGCTGGCGTCGAGCTTCGGCGAGCCGCAGCCGGCCGCCGGCACCGGCCGCCGCAAGAACGCCATCGCCCGTGTCCGGATCATCCCGGGCAGCGGCAAGTGGAAGATCAACGGCCGCACCCTGGAGGGGTACTTCCCCAACAAGGTGCACCAGCAGGAAGTCAACGAGCCCTTCAAGGTGCTCGAGCTGGACGACCGCTACGACGTCGTGGCCCGCATCTCGGGCGGCGGCATCTCCGGTCAGGCCGGCGCGCTGCGCCTCGGCGTGGCCCGTGCCCTCAACGAGGCGGACGTGGACAACAACCGCGGCCCGCTCAAGAAGGCCGGCTTCCTGACCCGTGACGCCCGCGCCGTCGAGCGCAAGAAGGCCGGTCTGAAGAAGGCCCGCAAGGGCACGCAGTACAGCAAGCGCTGACGCTCGCGCTGGCTGGAGCCGCCCTCCGAACGCCCCGTCGGCACCCCCGGTGCCGGCGGGGCGTTCGTCGTACGGCGGGTCGGATCCGGGGGAGACGGGGCGTATACCTGACGATGCCGGAGCAATGGGGCTCCCGGCGCTTGGAACGCGGAGGAATCACGTGGCAAGACTCTTCGGTACGGACGGTGTGCGCGGTGTCGCCAACGAGGATCTGACGGCCGAGATGGCGCTCGGGCTGTCGGTCGCGGCGGCCCACGTCCTCGCCGAGGCGGGAACGTTCGAGGGACACCGCCCCGTCGCGGTCGTCGGGCGGGACCCGCGGGCGTCCGGGGAGTTCCTGGAGGCCGCGGTGGTGGCCGGGCTGGCCAGTGCCGGCGTCGACGTACTGCGGGTCGGGGTGCTGCCGACGCCCGCGGTGGCGTACCTGACCGGCTCCCTCGGCGCGGACCTGGGCGTCATGCTCTCCGCCAGTCACAACGCCATGCCCGACAACGGCGTGAAGTTCATCGCCCGCGGCGGCCACAAGCTCTCCGACGAGCTCGAGGACCGCATCGAGACGGTGTACCGCGAGCACGCCTCCGGCGAGCCGTGGGACCGCCCGACCGGCGCCGGTGTCGGCCGGGTCCGCGACTACGACGAGGGCTTCGACAACTACGTGGCCCACCTGGTCGGCGTGCTGCCGAACCGGCTCGACGGCCTGCGGGTCGTCGTCGACGGCGCCCACGGAGCCGCGTCCCGCGTCTCCCCGGAGGCGTTCGCCCGGGCAGGTGCGGACGTCGTCACCATCGGCGCCGAGCCGGACGGCCTCAACATCAACGACGCCTGCGGCTCCACCCACCTCGACGGACTGCGTGCGGCCGTCGTCGCGCACGGCGCCGACCTGGGCGTGGCGCACGACGGCGATGCCGACCGGTGCCTCGCCGTGGACGCCGAGGGCAACGAAGTCGACGGGGACCAGATCCTCGCCGTGCTCGGCCTCGCGATGAAGGAGGCGGGCACGCTGCGCGGCAACACCGTCGTAGCGACCGTCATGTCGAACCTGGGGTTCAAGCTCGCCCTGCAGCGGGCGGGCGTCGAACTCGTCCGGACGGCCGTCGGCGACCGGTACGTGCTGGAGGAGATGAAGCGGAACGGCTTCTCGCTCGGTGGCGAGCAGTCGGGCCACGTCATCGTCCTCGACCACGCCACCACCGGCGACGGTACGCTGACCGGGCTGCTGCTCGCCGCCCGTGTCGCCGGGACGGGCCGCACCTTGGCCGACCTCGCCGCGGTCATGGAGCGGCTGCCGCAGGTGCTGGTCAACGTCCCCGACGTCGACAAGTCCCGGGTCGGCACCTGCGGCGAGCTGGCTGCGGCCGTCGCGGAGGCCGAGCGCGAGCTGGGCACCACCGGGCGGGTGCTGCTGCGATCCTCCGGCACCGAACCGCTGGTCCGCGTCATGGTGGAGGCGCCCGAGCTGGAGACGGCGCGTGCCGTCGCCGACCGGCTCGCCGACGTCGTCAAGAGCGCGCTCGGCTGAAGGGCCCGCGGGGCGGGAACGTCCCGCCGGATCGGAAATGTCCGTGGCGTGGGTCACAGTGGGGGGAGGCGTGGGTGCCGGACGGGGCGCCCGCGGATCCGACCCGAGGGCCGCACCATGACACTTGCGATCGAGGCGGAGGGCCTGGTCAAACGCTTCAAGGAGACAGAGGCCCTCGCCGGTGTGGACCTGGCGGCGCGCACCGGGACGGTGCTCGGCCTGCTGGGCCCCAACGGCGCGGGCAAGACCACCGCGGTGCGCATCTTCGCCACGCTGATCCGGCCCGACGGCGGGCGGGCGGCGGTCGCGGGCCACGACGTGGTGCGCGAGGCCGGCGTCGTCCGCTCCCTCGTCGGCCTGACCGGCCAGTACGCCGCGGTCGACGAGAACCTCACGGGTACCGAGAACCTGCTGCTCATCGGCCGGCTGCTGGGGATACGCCGTCGTGACGCGAAGGCGCGGGCGGCCGAGCTGCTGGAGCGGTTCGGCCTGAGCGACGCGGCGGACCGCGCGGTCAAGACCTTCTCCGGCGGCATGCGCCGGCGTCTCGACCTCGCGGCGAGCCTCGTCGGCCGCCCGCAGATCCTCTTCCTCGACGAGCCCACGACCGGTCTCGATCCGCACAGCCGCGGTGAACTGTGGGACATGCTCCGGGGCCTGGTCGCCGAGGGCGTCACGGCACTCCTCACCACGCAGTACCTGGAGGAGGCGGATCGGCTCGCCGACCAGGTCGTCGTCATCGACAGGGGCCGGGTCATCGCGGACGGCACGCCGGACGAGCTCAAGGCGGCCGTCGGCGGCCAGGTTCTCCAGCTCCGGCCGCTGCGGGCGTCCGATCTGGCCACCGCCGCGGCGCTCGTGGCCGAGGCGGCGGGTCCGCAGACGCAGATCGAGGGTGAGTTCGTCACCGCTCCCGTCAACGAACCGGAACTGATGCCGGCGGTGGTGCGGCGGCTCGACCAGGCCGACATCGCCGTCGGGGAACTGGCCCTGCGACGCTCTTCGCTGGACGAGGTGTTCCTCGCGCTCACCGGTCACCGGGCCGAGTCGGAGGCCCCGGAGGGGGAGGACCTTCCGGAAGGTGCCCGCACCGGAGCGGTGGAGGGGGCGTCATGACGGCCGGGACCCTCGCCGCGCCGCTCGACGGCAGCGGCCGCGTCCGTCCTCTCGCCGCCGTGCGCCAGACCGGGACGATGGCCTGGCGGAGCCTGGTGTCCGTCAAGCACAACCCGCTGGAGCTGGTGGACTACAGCATCACGCCGATCATGTTCGTGTTCCTGTTCACCTTCGTCTTCGGCGGTCAGATGGCCGGCTCGCCGGAGGAGTACCTCCAGTACGCGCTGCCGGGGATCATCGTGCAGAACACGCTTTTCATGTCCATGTATACCGCCATGGCCCTCAACAGCGACCTGACCAAGGGCGTCTTCGACCGGCTCCGCAGCCTTCCCATCGCACGGTCCGCGCCGCTGTTCGGCCGCATCACCGCGGACCTGGCGAAGCAGCTGTGGGCGATGGTGCTGATGATCGGCCTCGGCACAGCCCTCGGGTTCGCCATCACCGGCGGCTTCTCGGGGTTCTTCGGCGCAGCCCTGCTGCTGATCGTGTTCGCGGCGGCCGTGTCCTGGAGCGCGGTGCTCATCGGCATGCTGGCCGGCGATCCGGAGAAGGTGCAGGTGTTCGCCTTCACGCTGATCTTCCCGATCACCTTCACCTCCAGTGCCTTCGTGCGGGTGGAGACCATGCCGGGCTGGCTCCAGGCGTGGGTCGACGTCAATCCCGTCACCCATGTGGCCGATGCCTTCCGGGGCCTTCTGGTCGGGGGCGACGTGGGCCGGCCGGTGATGTGGTCGCTGGTCTGGGCGGCCGGGATCGCCGCCGTTTTCATCCCGCTCGCGATGCGCGCGTACCGGGCCCGTGCCTGAGACTGGGGAAAGTCGTGAGGAGAGGGTGTACGTGAGCAGCGTCGCTCTCTAACGTTTCCCTCAGTTGTGTGCCGATCCTCAGGGGAAAGACATGTCACCTTCCGAGCCGCGTGTCCTGCACCGCAGACGTCCCTACGACGCCACCGCCCCGTCCGCCGCCATGTACGGCGGCAGCTTCGCCTACGACGAGATGGTGGAGGAACTGCCGGACGACGACCTCGCCGAGGTCCTCGAGGACACCTTCGAGAAGCACCGCACCGGCGACGAGCCCGACGTGGACGAGGCCGAGTACCTGGCGATGGTCCAGGAGGCGGTCGACGGCCTGCCGCGCGAGGGGTGAGAGCGCCGGCGCGGCCCGCGGCATCGTAGGCTGCTGGGCATGTGCGGAATCGTCGGTTACGTAGGAGGGCAGTCCGCCCTCGATGTGGTCATCGCCGGGCTGCGCCGGCTCGAGTACCGGGGCTACGACTCGGCCGGCGTCGCGGTGCTCGCCGACGGCGGGCTCGCCGCGGCGAAGAAGGCGGGCAAGCTCGCCAATCTGGAGAAGGAGCTCACCGAGCGCCCGCTGCCGAGCGGGCCCACCGGCATCGGTCACACCCGCTGGGCCACCCACGGCGGGCCGACCGACGCGAACGCCCACCCCCACTCGGACAACGCCGGCCGGGTCGCGGTCGTCCACAACGGCATCATCGAGAACTTCGCCGCGCTGCGGCAGGAGCTGGCGGAGCGGGGCCACGACCTCGCCTCCGAGACCGACACCGAGGTGGTCTCCCACCTCCTGGCCGAGTGCTTCTCCGCCGCCGGGGACCTCGCGGAGGCGATGCGGCAGGTGTGCCGCCGTCTGGAGGGCGCGTTCACGCTGGTCGCGGTCTCCGCCGACGACCCCGACGTGGTGGTCGGCGCCCGCCGCAACTCCCCCCTGGTGGTCGGCGTCGGCGACGGCGAGAACTTCCTCGCCTCCGACGTCGCCGCGTTCATCGAGCACACCCGGGAGGCCATCGAGCTGGGCCAGGACCAGGTCGTGGAGCTGCGCCGGGAGGGCGTCACCGTCACCGACTTCCACGGCGCGGCCGCCGACGTGCGCCGCTTCCACGTCGACTGGGACGCGTCCGCCGCGGAGAAGGGCGGCTACGACTACTTCATGCTCAAGGAGATCGCGGAGCAGCCGAAGGCCGTCGCGGACACTTTGCTGGGCCGTATCGACGCCGCCGGCGAACTGCGGCTGGACGAGATCCGCATCCCGGACTCGGTGCTGCGCGAGATCGACAAGGTCGTCATCGTGGCCTGCGGCACCGCGTTCCACGCCGGGATGATCGCCAAGTACGCGATCGAGCACTGGACCCGCATCCCCTGCGAGACGGAACTGGCCAGCGAGTTCCGTTACCGCGACCCGATCATGGACTCGCGGACGCTGGTCGTGGCGATCAGCCAGTCCGGCGAGACGATGGACACCCTGATGGCGCTCCGGCACGCCCGCGAACAGGGCGCGAAGGTGCTCGCCATCTGCAACACCAACGGCTCGACGATCCCGCGCGAGTCCGACGCCGTGCTCTACACGCACGCCGGGCCCGAGGTCGCGGTCGCCTCCACGAAGGCCTTCCTGACCCAGCTCGTGGCCTGCTACCTGGTGGCGCTGTACCTGGGGCAGGTGCGCGGCACCCAGTGGGGCGACGAGGTGCTGGCCGTCATCAAGGAGCTCTCCGCCATGGGCACCCATGTCGAGGAGGTGCTCACCACCATGGAGCCGGTGCGGGAGCTGGCGCGCGGTCTCGCCGACAAGAACACCGTCCTCTTCCTCGGCCGGCACGTCGGCTATCCGGTGGCGATGGAGGGTGCGCTCAAGCTGAAGGAGCTCGCCTACATGCACGCCGAGGGCTTCGCCGCCGGCGAGCTCAAGCACGGCCCGATCGCGCTCATCGAGGAGGACCTGCCGGTCGTCGTCGTGGTGCCGTCGCCGCGCGGCCGGTCGGTGCTGCACGACAAGATTGTTTCCAACATCCAGGAGATCCGCGCGCGCGGTGCCCGCACCATCGTCGTCGCCGAGCGGGGCGACGAGACGGTACGGCCCTACGCCGACCACCTCATCGAGATCCCGCGCACCCCGACGCTGCTGCAGCCGCTGGTCGCCACGGTGCCGCTGCAGGTCTTCGCCTGCGAACTGGCCACGGCCCGCGGCAACGAGGTCGACCAGCCGCGCAACCTCGCCAAGTCCGTCACCGTCGAATGACGCCCGGGGGGAACCGGTGATCATCGGGGTGGGGATCGATGTCGCGGAGATCGACCGGTTCGCCGCGGCGCTCGAGCGGACGCCGCAGCTCGCCGACCGGTTGTTCCTCGAGGCCGAGCTGCGTCTGCCCGGCGGGGAACGCCGGGGCGTCGCCTCCCTGGCCGCCCGGTTCGCGGCCAAGGAGGCCCTGGCCAAGGCGCTCGGGGCGCCGCGCGGCCTGAAATGGACGGACGCGGAGGTGCTCCAGGCGGACTCCGGACAGCCGTCGCTCCGGGTCTCCGGCACGGTGGCCGCACGTGCCGCCGAACTCGGCGTGGCACGCTGGCATCTCTCCCTCAGCCACGACGCCGGCGTGGCCTCGGCGGTGGTCGTCGCGGAGGCGTGAGGCGCCCGCACCGCGGCGGCTGCCGTGACGTCCTGCCCGGCACGTACTGCCCGGCACGGCACGGGCCGCCACACTGGGGTGCATGAGGACTGCCTACCGCGTGGAGACCGTTCGTGCCGCCGAACGGGAGTTGATGGCCCGCCTCCCCGACGGAGCGCTGATGCGGCGCGCCGCCGCCGGCCTGGCGGCCGCCTGCGCGGGCATGCTGCCCCGGGTGTACGGCGCCCGTGTGCTGCTGCTCGTCGGCAGCGGCGACAACGGCGGCGACGCCCTCCACGCGGGTGCGCGGCTCGCCCGGCGCGGTGCCGGGGTGACGGCAGTGCTGCTCGCCCCGGACCGCGCGCACCCCGGCGGTCTCGCCGCGCTGCGCGCCGCAGGCGGCACCGTGACGACCCCTGAGCGGGCGGGAGCGGCCGTCGACCGGGCCCGTCTCGTCGTCGACGGCATCGTCGGCATCGGCGGTACGGGCGGACTGCGGCCGGAGGCCGCGGCGCTGGTGCGCCGGGCCGAGGCGGCGGGCACGCCCGTCGTGGCCGTCGACCTGCCCAGCGGCGTCGACGCGGACACCGGGGAGGTGCACGGGGAGGCGGTGCGCGCCGCCGCGACCGTCACCTTCGGCGCCTACAAGCCGGGCCTGCTCGTCGATCCGGCGAGCGGGCACGCGGGGGCACTGCGGCTCGTCGACATCGGCCTCGGCCCGTACCTGCCGGAGGAAGCCGCGGTGGAGGCGGTGCAGCACGCGGACGTGGCGGCCCTGCTGCCGCGGCCTTCGGCGGAAAGCGACAAGTACCGGCGGGGCGTCGTCGGGGTGGTCGCCGGCTCGGCCCGCTATCCGGGGGCGGCGGTGCTCGCCGTCGCCGGCGCGCTGCGGGGCGGTGCCGGCGCGGTCCGCTACGTCGGTCCGGCGGCCGACGCCGTGGTGCGGCGCTTCCCCGAGACGCTCGTCGCGGACACCTCCCCGCACGGTGCGGGACGCGTGCAGGCATGGGCCGCCGGCCCGGGGCTGGGGGACGGTGCGGAGCAACGGCACGCGCTGGAGGAGGTCCTCGCGTCCGACGTCCCGGTCCTCGTCGACGCGGACGGCCTGCGTCTGCTGGACCCCGGCACGGTGCGCGCCCGGTCGGCGCCGACCCTCCTCACCCCGCACGCCGGCGAGGCCGCCGCCCTGCTGGGCGTCGCACGGGAGGAGGTGGAGGCCGGACGGGAGGCCGCCGTCCGCGCGCTCGCCGAAGGGCTCGGCGCGACGGTGCTGCTGAAGGGGTCGACGACGCTGATCTCGCCGCCCGGAGGGAAGGGCCCGCTGCGGGTGAACGCCACCGGCTCGCCGCGGCTCGCCACGGCGGGCTCCGGCGACGTGCTCTCGGGGCTGACGGGCGCACTCCTCGCGGCGGGCCTGCCGACCTGCGAGGCCGCGTCCGCCGGCGCCTACCTGCACGGCCTCGCCGGCCGGGCGGCGCCCTTCCCGACGACGGCCACGGACGTGGCGGACGCCCTGCCGCAGGCATGGGACGGGGTGGCCCGCGAGACCGCGCCCGGCTGAGTACCCGGACGTACCCGGGCCGTTGCTCCCGTCGGGGGAAACCGGCGGGCGCCGGGGTGAATCCGCCGCGACCGGTGCACCGCGTGCGACGTGCGCGGGATGCCTACGGCGTGCGCTCCAGAACCGAACCCCGTGCCTTCCGCTTCCGCGCCGCGGCGCTCGCCGCGCTGACGGCCGTGCCGCTCGCACTCGGCGGTGCCGCCGGTGCCCGGGCGCTGCCCGGCGACGGCCCGATGCCGCGCGGTCACGTGCCGCAGTCCGAGCTCGTGCCCGGCTATCCGCTGCCGGCCAAGCAGCCGTACCAGCGCGGCACTCCCGACCAGGGTGCCTTCCCGCCCTCGGCGACCGGTTCCGTCACCGACGGCTCCACCGGCCCGGACCCGCGGCCCCGGTCCGGGCCGCGGCTGGACGCCGCGCCCGGCGACGGCCGTCGTGCCCGGTCCCCGCAGCCCCCCACCCCGGGTGCCGCGTACGCCGCGCCCACCTCGCTGATCGAGTACGTGCCGCCGGGCGAGCAGGTCCGCGCCGGTGAGCCGGAGGCGAAGAAGCCGCGGTGCAGCCGTTCGACGGGCCCGTACCAGAAGTTCGTGGAGCGGCGTCTGGGACTGGAGCCGGACGGCGTGCAGTCGCGGAAGGACTGCCGCGCGATCCAGGAGTACCAGACGAAGGTGGGCATCTACCCCAACAGCGGGTTCGCCGGGCCGGTCACCTGGAAGGTGATGACCCTCCGGTGGGCGCGGGCGCACCCCGAGAGGCTGCGCGGCTGTCCCGACCGGGACGGTGTGGTCGCCTGCATGGCCCTGAGCCGTCAGCTGATGTGGGTGGAGGAGGGCGGCGAGATCGTCTTCGGGCCGGTCCCGATCCGCAGCGGCAAGCCCGGCTACGAGACCCGTACCGGCTGGCACACCATCTTCCGGCGGGTTCGCCACGAGCACTCCACCCTCTACAACTCGCCCATGCCGTTCAGCCAGTACTTCGACGGCGGCCAGGCGCTGCACGGGGTGTACGACGACCTGTACACCGGCCCCGGTTCGCACGGCTGCGTGAACCTGCGCTACGAGGACGCCCAGCGGCTGTGGAAGGTGCTGGCGAAGGGCGACAGGGCTTACGCCTGGGGGGCGAAGCCCAATCCGTGACCGTGCCGGCGGACGGCGGCCCGCAGGCTGCGGAGCCCTGCCGCCGGGCCCCTGAGAGACTGGGCGGGTGAGCGACATCTCCCCGGCCCCGGCCGCTCCGGCGCCGTCCCCTGCCGACGCCCCGCGGCCCGCGGGCACCCGGCGCGCCCGTGCCGAGATCGATCTCGGCGCGGTGCGCGCCAACGTGCGTGCCCTGCGGGACCGCGCCGCCGGGGGCGCGGAGCTGATGGCGGTCGTCAAGGCCGACGCGTACGGGCACGGCGCCGTGCCGTGCGCCCGGGCCGCCCGCAGTGCCGGCGCCGCCTGGCTGGGAGCGGCGCTGCCCGAGGAGGCGCTCGCGCTCCGTGCGGCGGGCGACCGCGGCCCCCTGCTGTGCTGGCTGTGGGCGCCGGGCGGTCCCTGGCGGCAGGCGATCGAGGCGGACATCGACGTGGCCGCGAGCGCACGCTGGGCCCTGGACGAGATCGTGACCGCCGCCCGGGAGGCCGACCGGACCGCCCGGGTGCAGCTGAAGGCGGACACCGGTCTCGGCCGGAACGGCTGCCAGCCCGCCGACTGGCCGGATCTGGTCGCCGCGGCGCGCGCCGCGGAACGCGAGGGAACGGTGCGCGTCACCGGCATCTGGTCGCATTTCGCCTGTGCCGACGAGCCCGGACACCCTTCCATCGCGCCGCAGCTCGCCGCGTTCCGGGAGGCACTGGCCACCGCCGCGCGGGCCGGTCTCGATCCCGAGGTGCGGCACATGGCCAACTCCCCGGCGACCCTCACCCTGCCCCAGTCCCATTTCGACCTGGTGCGGCCGGGCGTGTCCGTGTACGGGCTGTCGCCGTCCCCCGAGGTCGGGGTATCCGCCGATCTCGGGCTGCGCCCCGCGATGACGTTCAGCGCCTCGCTCGCGAACGTCAAACGGGTGCCCGCCGGGCACGGCGTCTCGTACGGCCACGCGTACACCACTCCCGGGGACACCACGCTCGCGCTCGTTCCCGCCGGGTACGCCGACGGCGTGCCCCGTCACGGCTCCGGCACCGGCCCGGTGCTGGTCGCGGGCAAGTGGCGTACGGTCGCCGGCCGGGTGGCGATGGACCAGTTCGTGGTCGATCTCGGCGGCGACGCGGCACGTGCCGGTGACGAGGCCGTGCTCTTCGGGCCGGGGGACCGCGGCGAGCCCACGGCGGAGGACTGGGCGCGCGCGGTGGGAACGATCGGTTACGAGATCGTCACCCGGGTCGGGGCGCGCGTGCCGCGCGTCCACACGGGCGGGGACGCGAGCGGTGCCGAGAGGGAGTGAGCGTGTGGCGGACGCGGCGGGGCAGGCGGCCGGCCGCCCGGCGGGGTGGGCCCGGCGGGCGGGCATCGCGGGAGTGGCGCTCGGCGTGGTCGCGGCCGGGTTCGCCGCGGAGCGGCTGACGGTCAACCGGGCCGTGCGGCGCCGGGCGCGCCTCGCGCTGGATGCCGCGGGCCCGTTCGGTGCGCTGCGCGGCACTCCGGGCACGGCCGTCGCGGACGACGGCACCGCCCTGTACTTCGAGGTCGACGAGCCGTCCGACCCCGACCGCCGCGAGGAGGCGGCCGGGAGACCGACCGTGGTCTTCTCGCACGGCTACTGCCTGAACCAGGACGCCTGGCACTTCCAGCGGGCCGCTCTCCGCGCGGCCGGCACGCACCGCTGCGTGTACTGGGACCAGCGCAGCCACGGCCGTTCCGGGCGGGCGACGCCGGGCGAGCCGGTGAGTATCGACCGGCTGGGGGAGGACCTGCGGGCGGTGCTGGACGCGGCCGTCCCGCAGGGGCCCGTGGTGCTGGTGGGCCATTCGATGGGTGGCATGGCGGTGATGGCGCTGGCCGAGCACCATCCCCGGTTCGTGGCCGAGCGGGTGGCGGGTGTCGCCCTCCTCAGCACGTCGGCCGGGCGGCTGGGCGAGATCACCTACGGCTTCCCGGCCGCGGGGGTGCGGGCGGCGCGGCGCCTGGCGCCCGGTGTGCTGCGGGCGATGGCCGCGCAGAGCGGGCTGGTGGAGCAGGGGCGGCAGGCGGCTTCCGACACCTTCGCCACCCTGGTGCGCCGCTACTCCTTCGGCACCGCCCGGGACGCCGACCCGACGGTCGCGCGGTTCGTGCAGCGGATGATCGAGGCGGTGCCGATCGACGTGGTCGCGGAGTTCTACCCGGCGTTCGGCGACCACGAGAAGACGGCGGCGCTGGCGGCGTTCGCCGGGGTGCCGGCGCTCGTCCTGACCGGTGACGAGGACCAGGTGATACCGCCCGGTCACAGCGAGGGCATCGCGGCGGTGCTGCCGGACGCGGAGCAGGTGCTCGTCGAGGGGGCGGGGCACCTGGTGCCGCTGGACCGGCCGGAGACGGTCGACGCGCACCTGGCGGCCCTGCTGGCGCGTACCATCCGGACGCATGGAAGCACCGCAGCACAGCGCACGTCCGCCGCACGCGCCGCAGGCCGAGCACGCCGTCCTCGTGGAGACCGCTGACCGGATGCGGGACCTCGGTCAGCGGCTCGCGAAGCTGCTGCGCCCGGGCGATCTGGTGCTGCTCACCGGTGAACTGGGAGCGGGCAAGACCACTCTGGCGCGCGGGCTGGGCGAGGGTCTGGGAGTGCGGGGCGACGTCACCTCGCCCACGTTCGTCATCGCCCGGGTGCACCCCTCGCTGTCGGACGGTCCTGCCCTGGTCCATGCGGACGCCTACCGTCTCGGCGGCGGGCTGGAGGAGATGGAGGACCTCGACCTCGACGTGTCGCTGCCCGAGTCGGTCGTCGTCGTGGAATGGGGCGAGGGGAAGGTCGAGGAGCTGACCGACGACCGGTTGCACGTGGTCATCGAGCGGACGCTGGGAGCGGACGCCGTGCCCGAGGGCGGGGAGGAGCACGACGTGCGGCGGGTCCGTGTCACGGCGGTGGGTGACCGGTGGGCGGCGGAGGACCTGACGGTCCTGGGCTGAGCCGCGGAGGGTTCCGGGCCCGCGGAGGTTTCCGACAGTGCGTCGGGAAGAGGTTGCGCCGGTGGCGAGGGGCGTGGTCCCATGGAGGTCAGACCCAGGTTAGGTCTGCCTAACTTCCGGAGGTGGCCATGTCGACCGAGGAGTCGGCCGAGGAGCGGCAGCGTCCCCACGCGTGGCACCAGTCGCCGTCGATGAACGAGCTGCTGGCGTCCTGCGCCGCGGCGGACGCCGTCTCCACACCGCCCGAGCGGCTGCCGTACGGCGAGGGGCCGGAGGAGCGGCCGGAGCCGGACGCTCCGGACGGACTGCGGACCGCACCCCGGCGCGAGGCGGCCTGACCTTCCGGGGGCGGGTGCGGGGCGGCGCGACACTCCGCAAGGGGCGTGCGCGGCCACGCCACCTGCTCCCTCGAACCGGTGAAATCGGATGCTGCGCTCAGCGCACCACGACGACCGGAGTGCCGAGCGCCCCGAACGCCCACATCGCCTCGCCGTCCGCCGTCCGCTCCCGGACGCCGCCGGTCTTCCGCGACGGATCGGGATGCGGCGTGGAGCCGTCCACGGCGGCACTGAATCCGACCACGGTGTTCCCCGCGTAGCCGAAGACCACTACGTGCTCCACGACCACACCGTCCGTCCCGATGATCTTGTCGGTGCGGGAGGTGACCTCGTAGCGGCCCGGCTCCGGGTCCACCGTCCCCGGCCACACCCGGTACGTCCGCTCGACCTCGCCGTCCGGCCCCACCAGCCAGACGCGGTCCCGGTCGAGCGCGTACACGACCCGCTCGCCCTGTCCGGAGTCGGCGGGCAGGCGGCGCGCCCGCCGGGCCGGATCGGCCGAGGGACCGGGGGACGCGGACGCCGTCGCCGCGCCGCGCGCTCCCGGGGCGGCCGACCGGCCGTCGCCGTCCTGGGCCGCCCCCGCCCGGTAGGCGAGGAAACCGACCACCGCGAAGGCGAGGGCGGTCACTCCGGCGACGAAGACTCCCGCGCCTCTGCCGTTGTCCGCCACGGTTCCGCCGCCTTCCGTTGCTGTGATCATCCGTCCCGCGCCGCCGACGGTAGCAGCGTCCCGGCGCCGCCCGACGCCGCGCCCGCCGCCCACACGGCCCGCCCCCGTCGGCACCCCCGCCACCGCGCCGCGGCACATGCGGCCCGCCGTCCGCCGTAGGCTGGACCCGTGCTGCTGCTCGCTCTGGACACCGCCACGCCCGCCGTCACCGTCGCCCTCCACGACGGCGACCGCGTGCTCGCCCGCGCCGACCAGGTCGACGCCCGGCGCCACGGGGAGCTCCTGCTGCCCAGCGTCGACCGCGTTCTCCGCGCAGCGGGCCACGAACTCCCCGAGGTGACGCACCTCGTCGCGGGCGTCGGCCCCGGCCCGTACACCGGCCTCCGCGTCGGCCTCGCCACCGCCGAGGCGTTCGGCGCGGCACTCGGCATCCCCGTCCACGGCCTGTGCACCCTGGACGGCCTCGCCCACGCCACCGGCCTGGACACCCCCTTCGTCGTCGCCACCGACGCCCGCCGCAAGGAGGTGTACTGGGCGCGCTACCGCGACGCCCGCACCCGCACCGGCGGACCCGCCGTCGACCGCCCCGCGGACATCGCCGACGCGGTCGCGGGCGTACCGGCGGCCGGCGCCGGCGCACGGCAGTACGCCGACACTTTCACCGGCGTCCGCGAGAACCTGCCGGAACACCAGTCCGCCGCCGCGCTCGCCGCCCTCGCCGTCGAGAAACTCACCGCCGACCCGTCCGGCGCCGGATTCCTCCCGCCGCGCCCGCTGTACCTGCGCCGCCCCGACGCCAAGGTGCCCGCGAACTACAAGGTGGTCACCCCGCGGTGAGCACCCGGCACACCGATCCCTCCGACGCCGCACCCGCCCGCGCCGAGGCTCCCGACGGCACCCCGGAACCCTCGCCGCACGCCTGCACGCTGCGCGAGATGCGCTGGTGGGACATCGCTCCCGTCCTCGGCCTCGAAGCCGCACTCTTCCCGCAGGACGCCTGGACAGCCGGCATGTTCTGGTCCGAACTCGCCCACGCCCGCGGCCCGGGCGCCACCCGCCGCTACCTCGTCGCCGAAGCCGCCGACGGCACCCTCGCCGGATACGGCGGCCTTGCCGCCGTCGACGGCACCGGCGACATCCAGACCATCGGCGTGCTGCCCCGACACGAGGGAACCGGCCTCGGTGCGCGGCTCCTCACCGCCCTCCTGACCGCCGCCGAGGACGACTTCGCCTGCGACGCCGTCCTGCTGGAGGTGCGCGTCGACAACGAGCGCGCCCAGCGCCTCTACCGGCGCTTCGGCTTCGAGACCATCGGCGTCCGCCGCGGCTACTACCAGCCCGGCAACATCGACGCCCACGTGATGCGCCGCCCCACCCCGCGCACGGGGACGGCACACGCGCACGACGACGCGACCCAAGGAAACCGCCATGGCTGACGAGCCCCTTGTCCTCGGCATCGAGACCTCCTGCGACGAAACCGGCGTCGGCGTCGTCCGCGGGCACACCCTGCTCGCCGACGCGGTCGCCTCCAGCGTCGACGAACACGCCCGCTTCGGCGGCGTCGTGCCGGAGGTGGCCAGCCGCGCCCACCTGGAAGCCATGGTTCCCACCGTCGACCGGGCCCTGAAGGAGGCCGGCGTCGCGCCCCGCGACCTCGACGGCGTCGCCGTCACCGCGGGCCCCGGCCTCGCCGGAGCCCTCCTGGTCGGCGTGAGCGCCGCCAAGGCGTACGCGTACGCACTCGGCAAGCCGCTGTACGGCGTCAACCACCTCGCCTCGCACATCTGCGTCGACCAGCTGGAGAACGGCGCACTGCCCGAACCGACGATGGCGCTGCTGGTGAGCGGCGGCCACTCCTCGCTGCTGCTCGCCCCCGACATCACCTCCGACGTACGCCCGCTCGGCTCCACCATCGACGACGCGGCCGGCGAGGCGTTCGACAAGGTCGCCCGCATCCTCCACCTCGGATTCCCCGGCGGCCCCGTCATCGACCGCTACGCCCGGGAGGGAGACCCGCAGGCCATCGCCTTCCCCCGCGGCCTGACCGGACCGCGTGACGCACCGTTCGACTTCTCCTTCTCCGGGCTCAAGACCGCCGTCGCCCGCTGGATCGAGGCCAAGCGCAACGCGGGCGAGGACGTGCCGGTCGCCGACGTCGCCGCGTCCTTCCAGGAGGCCGTCACCGACGTGCTCACCCGCAAGGCCGTCCGGGCCTGCAAGGAACAGGGCGTCGACCACCTGATGATCGGCGGTGGCGTCGCCGCCAACAGCCGGCTGCGTGCCATGGCCCGGGAGCGCTGCGCCGACGCCGGCATCACGCTCCGCGTGCCGCGCCCCAAACTGTGCACCGACAACGGGGCGATGGTGGCCGCCCTCGGTGCGGAGATGGTGGCCCGCGGCCGGGACCACTCCTCCTGGGACCTCCCCGCGGACTCCTCCCTCCCCGTCACCGAGCCGTACGTCCCCGGCTACACCGCCGACACTGCCGACGACCACCCGCACGACCACGACCACGTGCACGAACTGAGCCGGAAGAACCTTTACGCATGACCGTCGCACTGATGTGGGAGGCCAAGGCCCCCGAGGGCCGCGGCCACGACCTGCTGACCTGGACCCGCGGGCAGGTGCTCTCTCCGGCGCCGCTGCGCCGCGAGGCCTACACCGCACCGGGGGAGCGCGTCCTCGTCCTCACCTGGTGGCACGCTCCCTACGATGCGGAGCTGCCCGAGCTCCCCGACCCGCCGGAGGACCTGACGGCCCGCCCGGTGCACCGCTGGCGGTTCGAGCAGGTCCCGCCCCACTGACGGGGGCGGGACCCGGGCGTCGGAGCGACTGCTCCGGAGGCCGGAGGCCGGGGTGAACCCTCCTGCCGTCCGGGCTGCGGGCGTCAGATCAGGCGCTGTCCGTCGCGGCGGGCCTGCAGCCACTCGCGAAGGAACGAACGGCTGATGGTGAACAGGACGACGGCCACGACGGCCGGCCACATGAGGACGTAGACGGTCAGGGCGAGAGTGCTCATGGTTTCCTCCTGGCGGTCACTTGGTGCGGGCGGCAGGCCGGGACGTGGCGTCGGCCTCCGTCGATCCGTCGGAACGGTGAACCGGCTGTCCCTCGGTGGCGTCCTCGCCGGTCGCGCCGTGCGATTCCGCTGCGGCGGCACCGTTGTCGAAGTCGCCGGTGCGGCGGGCGATGACGGCGAAATCGAACCTCTCCGTCCGCCGTACGGACATCGCCCAGCACAGGATGGTGCTGACCGAGTAGGCCACGAGAGAGCCGCACAGCGTTGCGTAGTTGTGCAACTCGCCGAGGGCGAAGGGCGCGGACACGAGCACGGCAAGTGCGCCGACGGCCTTCGCCGCCCTGGTGCCGAAGAAGCCGAACGTCATCAGTCCCAGGACGACCCCGATGCCGATCACGGCGAGTACGTCCACGACGAGTCCGAGGACTCCGTCGGTGGGGAGCCAGCCGAAGCGTACGGGCAGGAACACCGCGAGGGCCGCGAGCACCGACGTGGTGAACGCCCTGCTGGTGACCTTCTCCCAGTAGAAGCTGGCGATCACCGGGAAGACGAGCGCGCCCCACAGCGCACCTACGAACACCAGCAGGTCGAGGATGCTGAGTCGAAGGCTGGCGAAGGCGACGGCGGTCGCCGTCGCCAGCACCATGGTGATCCGCCCGACGAGGAGCATCGTGCGGGGGTCGGCCTTGTCCTTGCCGGCCACGTTCTGGCCGTAGACGTCGGCCATCGTGATCGAGGAGAGCGCGGAGAGATCGGAGTCGGCGGTGGAGGACAGGGCGCCGATGATCATGATGAACAGCACCGCGAGCAGTGCCGGCGGCAGATAGGCGGCGGCCATCTCGGGGATGAGGTTGTTCATGTCGCCGCCACTGGGTTCGAAGCCCAGGTACAGGGCGAGTACGCCGATCATGCCGACGCCGATCACCATGGCGCCGTACCCGACGGTGGCGGTGATGAAGGTCGGTTTGATCAGGCTCTGCTTCACCGCGAAGAGGCGCTGGGCGATGGTCTGGTTGCCGATGGCGTAGGCCAGGACTGCCGCGATGTAGGGGGCGCCCTGCTGCATGAAGGCGTCGCTGGAGAAGAAGTTGCCCTGCTGGGGCGTCAGACGGGATGCACCGCTCTCGAACGCCGCCGGGAAGTCTGCCGCGTAGAAGATGACCGGCACGATGACGATGACTGCTCCGAGCATCGCCACGACCTGCACGAAGTCGGTCAGTACGGAGGCCCGGAAACCGGACCACAGCGTGTAGAGCAGTACGCCGGCCGCCACCGCGAACACACCCTGCAGGAAGGTGAAGGGGGACAGCAAGGAGATCAACACGCCACCGGCGATGAAGTTCGACATCAGGCTGATCAGACTGCCGACCAGGTTGGACCCGGCGAGCATCAACTGGCTCGAGCGCCCGTGGCGCACGTACATGACTTCGGCCAGCGTGTGCGCTTTCGGTGCCACGGCACGGATCCGCTTGCCGAAGGGGTAGATGAAGAGAATCATCAGCGCACCCCAGAGCCCGTAGTGGATGGGGCCGGAGATGCCGTAGGTGTATCCGGACGTCGCGGAGGCGTACATGGACGCCGCCCAGATCCAGGTCGCCGTCATGCTGGCGGCGGAGATTCCGAATCCGATGTTGTTGCCGCCGGTCATGTAGCCGTCGGCGTTCTCGTCCCTCTTCCCGATGCGTGTCGACACCAGGAAGGTTCCTCCGTAGAAGAACACCAGAAGACCGATGATCACCACGGCGCTGAACCGGGCCGTTTCTGCTGTGCCCACGCCACCTCCTTCGACTCGTGGAGCCCGGCTCGGCCGCAGCCAGGCTGGTCGAGCGAGGCATGCGGACACGCCCCGCGCGGTGGACGCAGGGTGAGGCTCCGCCCCGGGCCGACGGTTCGTGGCGTGGCCCGAGGACGTCTGACAAGACCGCAGGCATGTTTCTGCCTGCAAATCCAAGAACCTAACAGCTCGCCCGGTGCTCGAGATGACTCTTCATGGGTGACCCCTCGGAAGGTCTACTATGGGGCAACATGAGCGTTTGCGCAGGATGGTTGCCTATTCATCTTCCGCTTTGGGGGGATTCCCCTTGTCCGCAGTGTCTGATTATCGCTGGTTCTTTACTAGTCGCAATTGCGATGTCAACCGATGGCGCGGGTAGCGGAGATCACCACAGTCCGGCTCCGTGGGTTCGACGACGGAGCGCTTCGCGGACGGACCGCAGAGGTCCAGCAGCGCATGACGTGACGGACCGGCACCGCCTGCAGGGCAGGAACGGGGCCCGTCCGAACCGACATTCAGGACCGTGGCCGGTCGGACGTTCTCACACCGCCCCCGGGCAGCGAAGCGAGGAAGGCGGTGCCCCGCAGGCCGATGATCCAGCCGACGGCACGGGGCGAGACGGGTACGTCCAAGCGCCACCCGCCGGCGAAGCGGATGCCCAGGGTGCCCGAATCGGCTGCGTGAACCTCGGCGACCACCTGATCGAGCAACCGGGGAAGCCGGTCGAGGTTGATCCGTGCGGAGGCGTGGACGGGCAAGGCTTCGCTGCCCGTCTTCAGTTCGGCGGGGCCGTGCACTTCGATCCGGCTCGAACCGGCGTGCAGGCGCAGGGCACGCCCGATGAGCACCTCGTCGATACCGATCCCCCGCATCGCACGGATGTCCCAGCCGTCCTCCAGGCGGTCGATTCCGTTCTCCATGCCGCAAGGCTATGGGCTCAGGTACCGGTCAGCGGCGGAGCGCTTCGGCCGGCTGGATGCGCGAGGCCCGCCAGGACGGGTAGAGGCCGGCCAGGACACCGGTGACGAGGCCGATCACCGGTGCGGCCAGCACCGTCCCCGGATGGACCACCGGGGTCCAGGAGCGGGCCGCGGCCACCGTCACCACGGTGACCACACCCAGCGAGGTGCCGACGAGTCCGCCGAGCGCGCCCAGCGCCCCGGATTCGGTCAGGAACTGCGCCATGACGTGCCGGCCCCGGGCCCCCAGCGCTCGCCGCAGCCCGATCTCGCCGGTGCGTTCCAGCACCGCCACCAGTGTCGTGTTGGCGATGCCGACGGCGCCGATGACCAGACAGATCGCGGCAAGCAGCAGGAAGAGCCGGCGCAGGTCGTCGCCCACTCCCGTCCGCAGCGTCTTCGGGTCGGGCGGCGGTACGGCCTCGAGGAACTCGGGATGGTCGGGCCGCAGCGCGGTGGGCGCCAGTTCGGCCACCTGCTGGGCCGCCCCCAGCTCGGTGGCGACCAGCATCGACGCCCCGCCGCCCTCCGGCGGGCCCCACACCTTCACCGCGGTGGTCCGCGGCACGATCACCGAGAGCAGCAGGTCGGCCTTGCGCTCGGCGCTGTCGATGATGCCGACGACGGTGAACGGCTGGTCGCCGATGAACACGGCGGGCCGGTTCTGCAGCGTGGTGATGCCGAGCCGGGAGGCGACGCCCGATCCGAGGACGGCGACGAACTCGCCGTCCTGGTCCATCCTGCTGTCGTACAGGCGTCCTTGGGCGATCGCGGGCCGTGCCGCTTCCAGCACCCCCGGGGAGGCGGCGACCACGTCGATGTCGGATCCGTGCGTGCCCTCCCCGACCAGCGCGGCCCGGACCCGGGTGTCCGCCCCGGTGCGCACGGGCCAGTACACGCCACCGGCGCGGACCCCGTTCAGTGCGCCGATCCGATCGTCCGCGTCCTCGGGGAACGCGGGCCCGGCGAAGGCGGACTGCTCGTCCGCGACGTCCTCGACCGTCACCTCCGTCGCGGTGAGGGCGTTGAAGCGCCCGTCGATCTGTGAGGACGTGGTCGCGGTCAGGCCGAGGATCGCCACGAAGGTGCCGACGCCGAGGACCGTGCCGAGCGCGGTCAGCACCGAACGGCCGGGACGTTGGAGCATGCCGGCCACAGCCTCGCCCAGCAGGTCCCGCAGCGGCATGACGGACAGCGGTACGGGCCGGGCCGCGCTGCGGCGGGGGCGCAGCAGGTGGCGCAGCCGGGTCATGGTGCCTCCGGTCCGCCCGCGCCGGCCTCGGCGGGCTGTTCGTGCAGGACGCCGTCCCGGATGGCGACGGTGCGGCTGCCGCGCCGGGCGACCTCGGCGTCGTGGGTGATGACCAGCACCGTCATGCCGTCGGTGTGCAGTTCGGTCAGGAGGGTGAGGACGGACGCGGCGTTGGCGGTGTCGAGGTTGCCGGTGGGTTCGTCGCACAGCAGCAGGGCAGGGCGGGACACCAACGCGCGGGCGATCGCGACGCGTTGTCGCTCGCCGCCCGACAGCCGGGTGGGTGGGGCCGTGGCCCGGTACCCGAGACCGACACGCTGCAGCGCCTCCCGGGCGTGTGTACGGCGTGTCCGGCGGCGCACCCCGCTGTGGACGAGGGCCAGTTCGACGTTCTCCTGGGCACTGCGGTGCGGCAGCAGATGGAAGGACTGGAAGACGAATCCGATCCGCCGGCCGCGCAGTGCGGTGCGTTCGGCGTCCTTGAGGTCGGAGGTGTCCAGACCGTCCAGCAGGTATCTGCCGCCGGTGGGGGTGTCGAGCAGGCCCACGATGTTGAGGAAGGTCGACTTGCCGGAACCGGAGGGGCCGACCACGGTCAGGAACTCCCCGCGCCGCACCGTGAGATCGCAGGATCTGAGGGCCGCGACCGGCGGCGGCCCCGGGTAGGTGAGGCCGACCTGTCGGAACTCGATGACGGGTGCGGCCGGTTCGTGTGTCACCGTCACCGCGCGGTTCCGCCCGCTGCCGCCTCCGGGGAGGAGCGCCCGGCGTCGACCCCCGTGACCACCGGGTCGCCGGCCTTCAAGGAGCCTTTCGTCACGGGCTCGACGGCGACGTACCCGTTGCCGCTGGTGCCCGGTCGGACCTCCACTCTGTGCTGCCGCCCGTTCTTCGGTGCCACCGTGACGACGGTGCGCCCGTCGGCGCCCGAGGTGATCGCGGTGACGGGCACGACCAGGGCCTTGGTGCCGGTGGAGGCCGCTTCGATGGTGAGCCGGACGTCCTGGCCGGTGAGTCCGGGCTCCAGCGCCTCGTCCGGGGTGACGCGCACCAAGTAGCCGGACCGGCTGCCGACCGGGCCGGCGGCTTCGCCGCCGGGAGCACTACCGTCTCCGGAGGACTGTCCGGGCAGGGTCATGGTGTCCGCGACCGAGCGCACCTTCCCCGCCGCGGTCGATCCGCTCAGTTCGGAGTGGATCTCCACGGGTTGGCCGGAGCGGAGGAGCCCCTTCTGGTATTCGGGCACGTACGCCTCCACCAGCAGGCGCCCGGACGAGACGGTCATGACGGTCCCGGTCACCCGGTCGCCCACGCGCCCCTGCACCGAGTCCACGTGGGCGGGGAAACTCTTCAGGAACACCACCTCGCCCGCCGGGAGCATCGGGCCGGACCGCGCCTGCAGATCGGCGTACGCCTGCCGCGCGTCGGCGAGGTCCTCCTGCGCGCGGGTGACGGCCTTGTCGCGTCCGTTCCCGCCGTCCGTGCCGGTGCCCGAGGCGTCCTGGGCGTCCTCCAGGGCGCGTTCGGCGTTCGTCACCGTCTCCTCGGCGCTTTCCAGGGCGGCTCCTCCGTCGTCCTGTGCGGGCCGGGGGACGTAGCCGATGGAGGAGTAGAAGGCGGCCAGGGCGTCCTTCGTGCCGGAGCCGAAGGTCCCGTCGGGGTCGCTCCCGGTGCTGTGTCCGAGGTTCCGCAGGGCCTTCTGCAGTTGGCCGACGTCCTTGCCGGTCGCCCCCGGCCGCAGGTCCCGGTACACCGGGACCGTGCCCCGCAGTGCGAACACCGGGCGTCCTGCGACCTCGAGCAGTACCCGGCCTTGTTCCGGTTCGCTTCCGGGCCGTGCCGCGACCTTGGTGATGACCGCTCCGGAGGTCCCGTCGCCGCCCGAGATCTGTGGCGCGACGCCCACCGTCTGCCCGGCGACCACGCGGCCCCTGGTGATCAGGGACGACACCAGTACCCGGTGCTCCACGGGGGCCGTCAGCACGTCCCTGGCGGGCGGGCCGGCCTCGGCCGCCACTTGTGCGGGCGATTTGACGACCAGTGAGGCGCCGAGGCCGCACAGGGCGACCAGCGCGGCGCCGACGGCCACCGCGAAGACCCAGCGGCGCCGCCTCCGCAGTCCGTCGGAGGAGCTCCCAGCCGACTGCGACTCCGGCTCCGGCTCGCCGGTCCGCGCCGTTCCGTCGTCCGTCGCGGCTCCTTCGCCTGTCACGGCCTCACCCTTCCCGGCACGGCGCACCTCCGGCTCCTTCGTTTCCGTCTCCGGGCGTCGCCTCAGCCACCGACGACGGTGTCGCCCGTTCCGGTGCCTTCCGGACGGCAGTCCGAGAGCGCGGCGCGGAGTTCCGGGTTTTCGGGAACGCCCGCGGCGCCCGGGTCGACCTCGCCGGTGCTCGGGTCGGGGTCCGGGTAGTCCTCGAAGCCCTTTTCCCTGACGCAGGCACTGACATCACGCGCCGTCTCGAGGGCCTCCTCGGAGACCGGTGCATCGGGTATCGCGTCGAGCAGCGGCCGGCATTCCTCCTCGGCCGCCATCGCGACGTCCTTGTCGGTGTTCGCGTCCTTGTCCACCCGGATCTGGCCGGGGTTGGGGGTCTCCAGAACGAGGCCGTTGTCCCCGAGGCAGCGGTAGTAGGCGACTTCCTCCGCGCTCACGGTCTCCGACGGGCTCGGGGAGGCTTCGGCGGTCCCGTCGGTGGGGCCGGAGCAGCCGGCCAGTGCGACCGCTGCCAGAACGGCTCCGCAGACGAAAAGAGTGGGGCGCATGCGGCGACTCCTGGAACCACGCACGAGAAGAATGCGGAAGGGCGGGGTGACGTGCCCCGGAGGAAACCGGGCGATGCCTTGTCGCACGGCGGCGGGGAACTTACCAGCGCGTCGCGGTGGCCGCTACTGTCCCTCGCGCCAGTAGACACCCGCCGGACGGCCTGTTGGACTGCGGGCGTTCCTGCTACGGACCACCCACAAATCACCTGGAGATGTGATGTCCGGACGCACGATCCTCCGTCTCGGCAAGCTGGCGGCCGTTGCCGCCGGCACCGCAGGACTGCTGGCCGGCACGGTGACGAGTGCCGCAGCCGACCCCAAGAACGGCGTTCTCGAGACGTACGAGTTCGGCCTGTACTACAACTCTGGAACGGCCGGTTGCGTCTTCGACGTCTACGACAGTGACAGCGACTTCTCGAACGACACCTTCGTCGGAAGCTGCAGCGGTTCGGGCCAGACCACGAACGACAACACCGCTTCCTACTGGAACCGCGACGACGTCTTCGACTACTACGTCTACACGGACGCGAACTACCACGGGTCGTGGGGCACCATTCCGAGCGGCTACTCGGGCAATGCCTCCAGCACCTTCAAGAACGAGATTTCGGCGACGAACAGCTGACGCAACGTTCGGCGCGCCGCCGACCCCCGCCCGGTGCTGCTGCGGTCCCCCTCCGGGAGAGCGGAGGGGGACCGCAGCAGCAAACCCTCTTCCGATTCTCCCGAGGTTCCGCATGTCCTCCTTCTCCGTCCGCCGGGTGGCTCCGGTGCTCGCTGCCGCATGCCTGGCGGTGTTGTCCGCCTGCGCCGGCGAGCCCGCCTCCGACGCGGGCGGTGAACCCGATCTGGGAAGGATTCCGGCCATGCTGGAGACCGAGAACATCGAGTTCCCGCTGAGTGGTTACGCGTCCACCGCCGCGGAACGGCAGAAACTGCGGCGTGCGCAGGACGCCCTGGTGGCGCGGTGCATGTCCCGGTTCGGGTTCTCCTACAGCGCTCCGCGGCGCCCGGCGCCACCGGCGACGGGCAATCGGTACGTCTTCGGTGTGGTCGACAGCAACGAGGTCGCGCAGTACGGCTACCGGAATCCGCAGTCCCTCGACGGCGATCGGGAGCGGCCCGTACGCCCCGCGCTGTCCGGTGCGGAGCGGCTGGTCCTCAGCGGCGCGGACGACGTCGACCCGCAGTCCCTGCCGACGAACCAGGAGGCGGCGCGACGGGAGGGCGGCAGTGACGAGAAGGTCAACGGCCGGACGGTTCCGGTGGGCGGCTGCACCCGCGAGGCGTTTCTGAAGCTGTACGCGCCGAAGTCGAACGCCGTGGACATCATGTACGTCTTCAACCTCAGGAGCGAGGCGGAGTCCCGGACCCGTGCGGACTCCCGCGTGCGGCGGAACGACACGAAGTGGTCGGCGTGCATGGAGAAGGCGGGGTATTCGGTCAGCGATCCGATGGACGCTGCCGCCGAACTCGGTTTCCGCAGCAACGAGGAATTGTCCTCGCCCGCCGCCGTCGCCGCGGCCGGCGCGGACGTCGCGTGCAAGAAGAAGGTCAACCTGGTCGGGGTGCGCTTCGCGGTGACCACCGCGTACCAGGAGCGGCTGATCGACCGGAACGCCGAGACCTTGGCCCTGGCCCGTCGGCAGCACGAGCAGCGGCTGGAACGGGCCGCCGAGCTCCTTTCCTGACGGCGCGGATTCGGCTCGAGGGTCCCTTCGGTCCGCCGTGCCGGGCGTGTGAACATGTCATGTATGCCTGCTGGAGATCCGTCATATGCGAGACGTTTACCCGAACCGCTGGCCGCCGCCCTCGCCCTGACCGGAGAGCTGTCCGACAGGGAGTCCGAGGTCTTCTCCCTGCTGGCGCATGCCCCTTCCTACGAGGAGATGGCCGAGCAGCTCGGCATCAGCCGCCGCACCGTGCGGTTCCACATCGAGAAGATCCGGCACAAGATCGGTCCTCTCCACTACCACCAGCTCTGCGCGGCGTCCTACCTGCAGACGCTCGCCGTCGTTCCGGAGTCGGGCGCGCGGCTCTCCCGCTGACGCCGGCCCAGGGCCGCCGGGCCGCCGAGGCTCCCGGCCGTACCCTCACGGGCACGGCCGGCCGATGAGCATGCTGGGCGCGCCGTCGATCCGGGTCAGGAAGACCGTCGCGGAGTGCGGCCCCTTCGGCTTGACCTTGCGCCGCAACTCCTCGGGTTCGACGGCGGATCCGCGCTTCTTCACCGTGAGCGTGCCCACCTCGCGCTCGCGCAGCAGCGCACGCAGTCGCTTCACGTGGAACGGCAGGGCGTCGGTGATCTCGTACGCGGTGGCGAACCGGGTCGGCGTGCGGGTGTCGGCGGTGATGTAGGCGATCGTCGGATCGAGGAGTCTGCCGTCGAGTTCGGCGGCGATCTCGGCGACGAGGTGGGCGCGGACGACGGCGCCGTCCGGCTCGTACAGGTAGCGGCCCACCGGGCCCACGGGCGGCGGGTCCGCCGTACCGCCGGCGAGCGTGTCCCCCGCGGGCAGCAGCGTGGCGCGGACGCGTGCCGCCGAGGGGTCGCCGAACCAGAGGACGGCCTCCTTGACGTCGCCGCGGTGGGATACCCATTCGGCGGCGGCGTCCTCGGGGACGGCCTCGTGCGGAATGCCGGGGGCCACCTTGAGCGCCGCGTACCGGCGGCTGCGGGCCGTGCGGATCGCCCGGCTGAGCGGGGGCGAGTACGCCTCCGGGTCGAAGATGCGGGCCCGGCCGCGCCCGCGCCCGCCGCGCCGCGCCGGGTCCACGAACACCGCGTCGCAGTCGTCGAGATCGGCCGCGCCGAGTTGTTCGATGTCCTCGCAGCGCACGTGGATCAGGTCTCCGAGGCCGAGGGCGTCCGCGTTGGCGCGGGCCACGGCGCAGGTCAGCGGATCCCGGTCGACGGCTCGCACCCGGATGCCGCGGCGGGCGAGGGCGAGCGCGTCGCCGCCGATGCCGCACCCGAGGTCGGCGACGTGGTGGGCGCCGAGTGCGGCGAAGCGGGCGGCCCGGTGGTCCGCGACGGCCGTGCGGGTGGCCTGTTCCAGCCCGTTCGGCGTGAAGTACAGGTGGGCGGCGTCCTCGCCGAACTTGGCGGCCGCGCGCTGCCGCAGCCGTGCCTGTGCGAGCGCCGCGGTCACCAGTGCTGCCGGGTGGCTGCGCCGCAGGCGGGTGGCGACGGCCAGTTCGTCCGCCGGGTCGTAGTCGCGCAGTCCGTCCAGCAGCATCGCCCCTTCGGGTGTCAGGAGTGCGGCGAAGGCGGCTGCCGCGTCGTCGGGCGCGGACGGGTCGTCAGGCGTGTCGGGGGTGTCGGGTACGGCCACACGGCTCATTCTCCCTGCCGCTCCGGAACGTCGCCCGGGCCGCCCCGGCTCTCGGTGGCACGATCCGGCGTTATGCGTGTAGTACTACAAAAAGGAAATAAGACCGATCGGTTCACCTGGTCGGCTCTGGCCTTCTCCGCGCTCGCGCTGCTCGCCGCCCTCGCCCCGCAGAAGGGACCGAGCGGCGAGTCCCGGCCCGAGCCCGCCGCTCCGCAGGCCGCACGTGCTCCGCTGCCGGCGGGCGGCGGCCCTGCGGCACCGACCACCTCGTTCGCCTCCGGGCGCCCCTCCGGCGCGGACCTCCGCGCCGCAGGCAGCCGGAGCACCGGGCAGCACGGCGGAGCCGCCCGCCCGGGCGAGCCCCGCGTCCTGCACGGGCACGCCGCCGCTCCCGCACTCGCCCTGTCCGCCGCAGTCGGACCGGCGGCCCGCGCCCGCGCCCGGAGCACCGCCGACGCGCTCGACGCCTACGCCGACCGCCTCGCGCGCCGTGTCGCCGCGTTCCGCGCATGGGGCCTGAAGAAGCCCCCGCCCTTCGCCCCGGACCCTCCCGCGCTGAAACCGCGCGTCCGCGGGGCGCGCGTCGTCGGCAGCGTCCCGACCGACGACCGCGTCGTCTTCCTGACCATCGACGACGGAGCGCGCAAGAGCCGGGAGTTCCTGCAGATGGTCGACGACCTCGACATCCCCGTGACCTCGTTCCTGACCGACGAGGAGGTCGAACCCGGCGTCGGCTACGACTACTTCCGCGCCCTGGCCGACGCGGGCGGCACCACGCAGAACCACACGCTGCACCACCCCTACCTGCCGGGACTCGGCCACCGGGCGCAGCGCCGCGAGATCTGCGGCCAGCAGGACCGCATCCAGGAGGAGCTGGGCGGTCCGCAGCCCCGCCTCTTCCGCCCGCCCTACGGCTCCTACGACCGGGCCACGCTGCGCGCCGCCCGGGCCTGCGGCATCGACGCGGTGGTGCTCTGGGGCATGGAGGCATGGGCCGACCGCATCGACTTCCAGGAACCGGGGAACCGGCTCTACCCCGGGGCGATCATCCTCACGCACTACCGGGGCCCCGCCTCCTGGGGCGACGGCGGCACCATGGCCGACATGCTCCGCAGGGTGCTCCGGCTGGCGGCCGACCAGGGATACGCCGTGGCACGCCTGGAGGACTACCTCTGAGTCGCGGAACGGCCTGCGCTCCACCGCCCCGCCGTACGCTCCACCGACCCTGCAGGGCCCGCTCCGCGCCCGGGGAAGGGGAGAGCCCGCCGGGGACGGGCTCCGGGAAAGCGCTCAACGGGCGTTTCCCCGGCGGACACACGCCCGTGGACCGGGGCACGCCCGCGGGCGCCACAACGGCCGTATGAGAGTCGTCATCGTCACCGAGTCCTATCCGCCGGACGTCAACGGCGTGGCCCACACCACCTGGCAGACCGCCTCCCACCTGGCACGCGCCGGGCACGAACCGCTGGTCGTCGCACCGGCGCCGCCGCCGGGTTCCCGCGTCCGCGCCGACGGCCCCGCCCCGGTGGTGTCCGTGCCGTCCCTCCCCCTCCCCGGCTATGCCCAGGTCCGGGTGGCGCTCCCCAGCCGCCGCCTCTCCGCGGCCGTCGCGCGGCACCGTCCGGACGTCGTGCACCTGGCGAGCCCGTTCGTCCTCGGCGCGCGCGGCATCGCCGCCGCCGTCCGTGCGGGTGTGCCCAGCGTCGCCGTCTACCAGACCGACCTGGCCGGCTACGCCCGCACCTACCTCGGCGCCGGTGAGGGCGCCGCCTGGCGCCGGATGCGTACGGTGCACCGGGCCGCCGATCTCACCCTCGCCCCGTCGACCGCCTCGCTGCGGGAACTCGCCGACCACGGCATACCCCGGGTGCGGCTGTGGCCGCGCGGTGTCGACACCGAAAGGTTCACGCCCGCCCGCCGCGACGAGGAGCTGCGGCGCTCCCTGGCGCCCGACGGGGAACTGCTCGTGGGCTACGTGGGGCGCCTCGCCCCGGAGAAGCGGGTGCACCTCCTCTCGGCCGCCGGAGCACTTCCGGGGGTGCGGCCCGTGGTGGTCGGTGACGGGCCGAGCGAGCCCTCGCTCCGTGCGGCGCTGCCCGGCGCCCACTTCCTCGGCCGCCGCACCGGAACCGACCTCGCCCGGATCTTCGCCTCGCTCGACGTCTTCGTCCACACCGGTCCGTTCGAGACCTTCTGCCAGACCGTGCAGGAGGCGCAGGCCAGTGGTGTCCCGGTGGTCGCCCCGGCCGCGGGCGGCCCGCTCGACCTCGTCGACCACGGCCGGACGGGCCTGCTGGTGCCCCCGCAGGACGCCGTCGCGGTGCGGGACGCGGTGGCCGCTCTCGCCGGGCACACGGCGCTCCGCGACCGGATGGGCGCCGCCGGGCTCGAGGCCGTCGCGGACCGCGGCTGGCGGGCCGTCGGCGAGCGCCTGGTCGGGTACTACGAGGAGGTGCTCGCCGCCCGGAGGCAGGTGGCGGCATGAGGCTGCGCGCCGAGCGCGGGCTCTTGGGCGGCCTTCCGGGGCCTGCGCCGACGGCGGGGGCACGGGCGGGGACACTCCGTGTTTTGGCACTCTGGTTGACGGAGTGCTAACCGCGGCATAATCTCAGTTCTGGCACTCTCCACAGGTGAGTGCCAACCGAAGCGACGGGCAGATCCGGCACCCGCGACGACGGGTCTACCAGGTCGCCACCCCAGACATTCATCACCCCGTTGAGAACTCCGAAGGGGGAGGTCGGATCGTGACGACCGCCACCAGCTCCAAGGTTGCCATCAAGCCGCTCGAGGACCGCATCGTGGTCCAGCCGCTCGACGCCGAGCAGACCACCGCGTCGGGTCTGGTCATCCCGGACACTGCCAAGGAGAAGCCCCAGGAGGGCACCGTCCTGGCCGTCGGCCCGGGCCGCTTCGAGGAGGGCAACCGCCTGCCGCTCGACGTCTCCGTCGGCGACGTCGTGCTCTACAGCAAGTACGGCGGCACCGAGGTGAAGTACAACGGCGAGGAGTACCTCGTCCTCTCGGCCCGCGACGTTCTCGCGATCGTCGAGAAGTAAGCACCTCCAGCAAGCTCCGAAAGCAGAAGAACGCTTTCGATCCGTGCCCCGGTACCCGTCACGCCTGAACTGCCGGGACCGGGGCGCGGTTCGTTCGAGAGGACCCCAAAGCTCCCATGGCCAAGATCCTGAAGTTCGACGAGGACGCCCGTCGCGCCCTCGAGCGCGGCGTCAACCAGCTCGCCGACACCGTCAAGGTGACGATCGGCCCCAAGGGCCGCAACGTCGTCATCGACAAGAAGTTCGGCGCCCCGACCATCACCAACGACGGCGTGACCATCGCCCGCGAGGTCGAGGCCGAGGACCCGTACGAGAACCTGGGCGCCCAGCTCGTGAAGGAGGTGGCGACCAAGACCAACGACATCGCGGGTGACGGCACCACCACCGCCACCGTGCTCGCGCAGGCGCTGGTCCGCGAGGGCCTGCGCAACGTCGCCGCCGGCGCCTCCCCGGCCGCTCTCAAGCGCGGCATCGACGCCGCCGTGAAGGCCGTCGCCGACGACCTGTCGGGCATCGCCCGCCCGATCGACTCCAAGGAGGACATCGCCGCGGTCGCCGCGCTGTCCGCCCAGGACAAGCAGGTCGGCGAACTCATCGCCGAGGCGATGGACAAGGTCGGCAAGGACGGCGTCATCACCGTCGAGGAGTCGCAGACCTTCGGCCTGGAGCTGGACTTCACCGAGGGCATGGCCTTCGACAAGGGCTACCTGTCGCCCTACATGGTCACCGACCAGGAGCGTATGGAGGCCGTCCTCGACGACCCGTACATCCTGATCCACCAGGGCAAGATCAGCTCCATCCAGGACCTGCTGCCGCTGCTCGAGAAGATCATGCAGGCCGGCAACAGCTCCAAGCCGCTGCTGATCATCGCCGAGGACGTCGAGGGCGAGGCGCTCTCCACCCTGGTCGTCAACAAGATCCGCGGCACCTTCAACGCCGTCGCCGTGAAGGCCCCCGGCTTCGGTGACCGCCGCAAGGCCATGCTCGGCGACATGGCGACCCTCACCGGCGCCACCGTCATCGCCGAGGAGGTCGGCCTCAAGCTCGACCAGGCCGGTCTGGAGGTGCTGGGCTCCGCCCGCCGCGTCACTGTCACCAAGGACGACACCACGATCGTCGACGGTGCCGGCAACTCGGAGGACGTCCAGGGCCGCGTCGCCCAGATCAAGTCCGAGATCGAGACCACGGACTCCGACTGGGACCGCGAGAAGCTGCAGGAGCGCCTGGCCAAGCTGGCCGGCGGTGTCTGCGTGATCCGCGTCGGTGCGGCCACCGAGGTGGAGCTCAAGGAGAAGAAGCACCGCCTGGAGGACGCCATCTCCGCGACCCGCGCCGCGGTCGAGGAGGGCATCGTCTCCGGTGGTGGCTCCGCTCTCGTCCACGCCACCAAGGTGCTGGAGGACTCGCTCGGCAAGAGCGACGACGAGGCCACCGGTGTCGCCGTCGTCCGCCGCGCGCTCGTCGAGCCGCTGCGCTGGATCGCCGAGAACGCCGGCCTCGAGGGCTACGTCATCACCTCCAAGGTCTCCGAGCTCGACAAGGGCCAGGGCTTCAACGCCGCGACCGGGGAGTACGGCGACCTGGTGAAGGCCGGCGTCATCGACCCGGTCAAGGTCACCCGCTCCGCGCTGGAGAACGCGGCGTCCATCGCCTCGCTGCTGCTCACGACCGAGACGCTGGTCGTCGAGAAGCCGGCCGAGGAGGAAGAGGCCGCCGGCGGCCACGGCCACGGTCACGCGCACTGACCTCACGGCACGGTCCGGGGCCGCGCAGTCCGCGCGGCCCCGGGACACCGAGGCCCGGCCCACCCCTGCGGGGGCGGGTCGGGCCTCGCCCGTCGGCCCGCGCGGGGCTGGTCCCGCTGCCGAGGACCGCTCCCGTGTGCTTCGGTCTCCCGCTCGTCAGGCCCCGGCGCCGACGCCGAGCTCCCGCAGGAGCCGCGGCATGTCGTAGTGCCACCAGCCTTCCTTGATCCGCCCGTCCTCGAACCGGAACACGGTGGTGCCCGTCATGGTGACCGTCCGGCCGGTGGGGGCGAGGCCCATGAAGTCGCCCTGGTGCGTTCCCCGCCACGTCCAGCAGGTGACGACGGTGTCGCCCTCCGCGATCTGCGCGTCCAGGGTGAAGTCGAAGTCGAAGGCCCGACGCCACCGGGTGACGTCCTCCTTCATCACGGCGGAACCGGTCGTCGACTCCGTCTCGTGCGAGATGTCGTGGTCGATGTAGTCGTCCGCGAAGATCTCGTCCACGACGGCGAGTTCCCCGCGGGCCCCGACCTCGTCGAAGACGCGCCGGCAGGTCTCCTTCAGGAACCTCTCGTCCCGCACCACGTCCAGATCGGTGAACTCCGGGATGCGGTCGCACAGCGCGACCATCTCCTGGTACAGCTGATCGGTCTCCGGGAGCTGCGAGTTGCGCATCGCCTCCTCGTAGGAGGGGAACTCGACGATCTCGATGTAGTGCGCGCCGTCGGACCGGTCGCGGCCTATCGTCTCGTGGGTCGCCGTCCGTTTGCCCTTCGTCTGCGCGGCCCACCGGTCCATCAGCCGGTCCATCTCCTCGAACCGGTCGGTCCGGCAGTCGATCATCTGCATGAATGTCATGGCGCCTCCCGCCCATGGCCCGGACCCCGCGGACCTGGCCCGGGGGCCTCGTCGACGAGTCGTCCCGGTGCCGAGGAAGAGAGACGGACGCCGGCGGCGGCCCTTTTTCTCCACCCTACGACGCATTTCTCCCGTGCTCACGTGCTCAATCGGGGCCGTAGCGGCGGCCCGTGGTCGAAGTCGCACGGGAGAGCAGTCGGCGCGGTGCCAGCTTCGTCAGTCCCAGCAGCGCCTTGTAGCGGGGATCGGGGACGGACAGGGTGCGGCCGCGCGCCAGGTCCGCGAGCGCCGCTTCGACCACGTCCGGAGCCTCCAGCCACATCCACCGCGGGATGTTGCCCGTGCCCATGCCGGCCCGCTGGTGGAACTCGGTGCGCACGAAGCCCGGGCACAGCGCCATCAGCCGCACGCCCGATCCGGCGGCGTCCGCCGCCACGCCCTGGGTGAACTGGGTGATCCACGCCTTCGACGCGCCGTAGGTACCCCGCGGCACGAACGCGGCCACCGAGGCCACGTTGATCACACCGCCCCGTCCGCGGGTGCGCATCGCCGTCACGGCGGCGGCCGTGGAGCGCAGCACCGCCTCGCAGTGGACCCGCAGCATGGCCAGCTCCTCGGACATCGGAACGTCGAGGAACCGCCCCTTGGCGCCGAAGCCCGCGTTGTTGACCAGCAGGTCCACGGGGTCGTCGGCGGCGCCGACGCGGTCCTCCAGCGCCGCGATGCCCTGCTCCGTGGCCAGGTCGGCGGTGAGCACGGAGACCTCCACGCCGTGCCGGTCGTGGAGGTCGGTCGCCTGCGCGTGCATCCGCTCGGTGTTCCGGGCGGCCAGGACCAGGTGGTGCCCGTCCCGTGCCAGCCGTTCGGCGAACGCGGCACCGAGGCCCGCGCTCGCGCCGGTGATCAGTGCGGTCGTCATGGCCGCACGCTACTACCCCGCTGATGCGCCTCCGGAGCGGCGCAGAGCCGTCTCCCGCGCCTCCGGGTCCAGCGGGTCGCCGGCGTCGAGCAGCTGGGGCAGGAGCTCGGGTTCCAGGGTCAGCGCCCGGAAGAGGAAGGAGACGGTGATGTGGTGTGCGGGGCGGTGGACCACGGCGATCGGGTCGCCCGCACGGATGTCGCCGGGCTCGATCACCCGCAGGTACGCGCCGGGCGCCGCACGCCGCGTGAAGGTCCTGACCCAGCCCGGTTCGCCGAGCCGGCCGGCGAACGTCCGGCAGGGGATCCGGGCGCTCGCGACCTCGAGCACCACGTCCGGCCCGATGCGCCAGCGCTCGCCGATGCGGGCGCCGTTCACGTCGAGTCCGGAGGTGGTGAGGTTCTCGCCGAAGACGCCGTCGGGCAGTTCCCTGCGGAGTTCGCGCGCCCATTCGTCCAGGTCCTCCCGGGCGAAGGCGTAGACGGCCTGGTGGTCACCCCCGTGATGGCGCATGTCGCCGATGGTGTCGCCGCTCAGGCCGCTGCCACCGGTGCCTTTGGGGCCGGGCGCGGCAACCGCGACCGGCCCGTCGGCGGGTCGTTTGTCGATGCCGGTGAGGTTTCCGGGAGCATCGGTGTAGTCCGCTGCGAGCGGCCGGGCGAGGTTCACGGACAGCAACTTCATGGCGGCACGCTAGCCGTCCCTGTGCCGTCCGGCACCCGAGTTCCGCCGCCTCGGGAGCGAATCGTTTCTGCTATCCACTGCTCGCCGATGACGTCGCCACCATCCGATGGCGGGCCCTTCCCATGAGCTCCTCTCGTTCGTCCTCGGTCAAGCCGCCCCACACGCCGTACGGCTCCCGCACCGTCAGTGCGTGGGCCGCACACTCGGAGCGCACGGGGCAGCGCATGCAGACCTCTTTCGCGGATGCCTCACGCGCACTGCGGGCGGCTCCCCGTTCTCCTTCCGGGTGGAAGAAGAGGGAGCTGTCGACGCCGCGGCAGGCGGCAAGCAGCTGCCAGTCCCACAGGTCGGCGTTCGGGCCCGGGAGGCGGGAGAAATCTGCCATTGCGTGTCCCCTCAGTGGCGTACTGCGACTGATGTGTCACTCATCGGTAAATATGATCCCTTGCCGAATCTACTGATTACCCACTCGAAGCAGAAGAAATCCCGACCAAATAGGGCATTAGTGAACAAGACCGCGCGGCGCTCCCGGGTGTACCCGGGCGTATCCGTACACTCACGTAGAGTGTCGAAGGCGGCTGCCGCAGCCCGTAACCCTTTTGGGTGACCGTCGTTGAGAGTGCGGAGGCGGTCGACGCGAACGCCGGGTACGGAAGGTGCCCGCGGTGTCGATCGCACACAGGTGACGTCTTGCAACAGCCTGGAGGCTCAAGGTGATGCGCATCAGTTGCGGAGGGTGGTCATGACTTCCGTCCTCGTCTGCGACGACTCCCCGCTTGCCCGAGAGGCGCTCCGCCGCGCGGTCGCGACCGTGCCCGGCGTCGAGCGCGTGACGACGGCTGCCAACGGCGAGGAAGTCCTCCGCCGCTGGGGGGCCGACCGCTCCGACCTCATTCTCATGGATGTCCGGATGCCCGGTCTGGGAGGTGTGGAGACCGTGCGGCGGCTGCTGTCCGCCGATCCCGGTGCCCGCATCATCATGCTGACCGTGGCGGAGGACCTGGACGGCGTGGCGCTGGCCGTCGCGGCCGGCGCCCGCGGATACCTGCACAAGGACGCCTCGCGCGCCGAGCTGCGGGCCACCGTCACCCAGGCCCTCGCCGACCCGACCTGGCGCCTCGCTCCCCGGCGCCTGCGGTCCGCGGAGATGGGCGCCGCGCCGACCCTCACCGCTCGTGAGATCCAGGTGCTGGAGGGGATGAGCCATGGCCGGTCCAACGCCGAGATCGGCCGGGAGCTCTTCCTCTCGGAGGACACGGTCAAGACGCACGCCCGACGGCTGTTCAAGAAGCTGGGTGCCTCGGACCGCGCTCACGCCGTCGCGCTCGGATTCCGCTGGGGCCTGGTGCGTTAGCTCACCCGGGTGCCGGACGGCCACGACGCCCGACCGCTCCGCGTTCCCGCAGGCCGCGCACGTCGCCACCGTGCCCCCGGCCCCCGGCGCACCCTTCGTGCCGCCGGGGTCCGGGGGAGGGGCGGCGACGGGGCCCGTCGGAAAAACTCGCGCGTGCCGCATGCTTGAGGTATGGAGTTCCTCGGGGATCGGCCCACCAGGCGTGAGGGGAGGGCACGGGACGTGACGGCGAGTGCGCCCGCCCACAGCGGTCATAACGCTTCTGTGCAGAACCGGGACCGCGATGCGGCGAAACGCTCGGGCCCGATGCACCATGGACCGATGCGCGACGACGAGCACTCGCCGGTCGGCGCCCTCGTCCAACGCGCCGTCGAGGGGGACGAGCAGGCCACCCACGACCTTCTCGCCCACGTGCATCCCCTTGCGCTGCGCTACTGCCGTACCCGGCTGACCAGGCTTCCCGGCGACGCCCGCCATTTCGTGGACGACCTGGCGCAGGAGGTGTGCCTGGCGGTGCTGTGCGCCCTGCCGCGCTACAAGGACACCGGGAAACCCTTCGACGCCTTTGTCATGGGCATCGCCCAGCACAAGGTGGCCGACCTGCAGCGGGCGGCGATGCGCCGTCCCGGCAGCACCGCCGTCCCCTCCGACGAGATGCCGGAGCAGCCCGACGACTCGCTCGGTCCGGAGGAGCGGGCGCTGCTGAGCAGCGACGCCGAATGGGCGAAGAAGCTGCTCGCCAACCTGCCGCAGCACCAGCGGGAACTGGTGCTGCTACGGGTCGCGGTCGGCCTGTCGGCCGAGGAGACCGGGCAGATGCTCGGCATGTCCCCCGGCGCGGTGCGCGTGGCGCAGCACCGGGCGCTCAGCAGACTCCGCGCGCTGGCCGAGCAGTAGCTCCGGGCCGGACGGGTGGACGGGAGAGCCGTCCGGGGCCGTTAGCATTGACGTCCGCGCCGCGCAAGCATGGGGAAGGTTACATGACGGACCACGTCGACTCAGTGCCCGCGAAATTCGCCAAACTCGGGCTGACCTACGACGATGTGCTGCTCCTGCCGGGAGAGTCGGAGATGGCTCCGCAGGACATCGACACCTCCTCGCTCGTGTCGCGCAACGTGCGGGTGAACGTTCCGCTGCTGTCGGCGGCCATGGACAAGGTCACCGAGGACCGGATGGCGATCGCCATGGCGCGTCAGGGCGGCGTAGGTGTGCTGCACCGCAACCTCTCCATCGAGGGCCAGGCGGCGCAGGTCGACCGGGTCAAGCGTTCCGAGTCCGGCATGGTCGCCGACCCGATCACCATCGGCCCCGAGGCCACGCTGCGGGAGGCCGACGAACTGTGCGGCCGGTTCCGCATCAGCGGCGTACCGGTCACGGACGGCGCGGGGAAGCTGCTCGGCATCGTCACCAACCGCGACATGGCCTTCGAGCTGGACCGCAGTCGCCAGGTCCGCGAGGTCATGACGCCGATGCCGCTCGTCACCGGCAGGGTGGGCATCTCCCGGCCGGACGCCATGGAGCTGCTGCGCCGGCACAAGATCGAGAAGCTGCCGCTGGTCGACGGCGACGGCGTACTCAAGGGCCTCATCACGGTGAAGGACTTCGTGAAGGCCGAGCAGTACCCGAACGCCGCCAAGGACGCCGAGGGCCGCCTGCTCGTCGGTGCCGCGGTCGGCGTCGCGGGCGACGCGTACGACCGGGCCCAGGCACTCATCGAGGCGGGGGCCGACTTCATCGTGGTGGACACCGCGCACGGGCACTCCCGGCTCGTCGGCGACATGGTCGCCAAGATCAAGTCCAACGCCCCGGTCGACGTCGTCGGCGGCAACGTGGCGACGAAGGAGGGCGCCAAGGCGCTGATCGACGCGGGCGCGGACGGCATCAAGGTCGGCGTCGGCCCGGGATCCATCTGCACCACCCGTGTGGTCGCCGGTATCGGCGTGCCGCAGGTCACCGCGATCCACGAGGCTTCGCAGGCGGCGGCGGAGGCCGGTGTGCCCGTGATCGGCGACGGCGGTCTCCAGTACAGCGGCGACATCGCGAAGGCCCTGGTCGCCGGCGCGGACACCGTCATGCTCGGCAGCCTGCTCGCCGGCTGCGAGGAGTCGCCCGGGGAGCTGCTGTTCATCAACGGCAAGCAGTTCAAGTCCTACCGGGGCATGGGCTCGCTGGGCGCCATGCAGACCCGCGGCGACCAGCGCTCCTTCTCCAAGGACCGCTACTTCCAGGAGGAGGTCGGCGCGGACGACAAGCTGATCCCGGAGGGGGTCGAGGGCCAGGTCGCCTACCGCGGCCCGCTCTCCTCCGTGGTGCACCAGCTCGTCGGCGGGCTGAAGCAGTCCATGTTCTACGTCGGCGGGCGCACCGTGCCGCAGATGAAGGAACGCGGGCAGTTCGTCCGCATCACCGCGGCGGGGCTGAAGGAGAGCCACCCGCACGACATCCAGATGACGACGGAGGCGCCGAACTACACGCGGCGCTGACCGCGGCACCCCTCCCAGCGGTGTTCCAGCCCGTGGCCGGTACGGTCACGGGCTGCGGCACGTCCGGGATACTGGGGCCGCACTCGCACACAGGAAGGCTCACACGTGACTGAGATCGAGATCGGGCGCGGCAAGCGCGGTCGCAAGGCGTACGCGTTCGACGACATCGCCGTGGTGCCGAGCCGGCGTACCCGCGACCCCGAGGAGGTCTCGATCGCCTGGCAGATCGACGCCTACCGGTTCGAGCTCCCCTTCCTCACCGCTCCCATGGACTCGGTCGTCTCGCCGCAGACCGCCATCCGCATCGGTGAGCTCGGTGGCCTCGGGGTGCTCAACCTCGAGGGACTGTGGACCCGTTACGAGGACCCGGAGCCGCTGCTCGCGGAGATCTCGGAGCTCGACGACGCCGAGGCGAACCGCCGGATGCAGGAGATCTACGAGGAGCCGATCAAGGAGGAGCTGATCGGTCGGCGCATCAAGGAGGTGCGGGACGCCGGTGTCGTCACCGCCGCCGCCCTGTCGCCGCAGCGCACCGCGCAGTTCTCCAAGGCCGTGGTGGACGCCGGCGTGGACCTGTTCGTGATCCGCGGGACGACCGTGTCCGCCGAGCACGTCTCGGGCCGCGCCGAGCCGCTGAACCTCAAGCAGTTCATCTACGAACTGGACGTCCCGGTGATCGTCGGCGGCTGTGCGACGTACACGGCCGCGCTGCACCTGATGCGCACCGGCGCGGCCGGGGTGCTGGTCGGTTTCGGCGGCGGTGCCGCGCACACCACGCGGAACGTGCTGGGTATCCAGGTGCCGATGGCCACCGCCGTCGCGGACGTGGCGGCGGCGCGCCGCGACTACCTGGACGAGTCCGGCGGCCGGTACGTTCACGTGATCGCCGACGGCGGTGTCGGCTGGTCCGGCGACCTGCCGAAGGCCGTCGCCTGCGGCGCGGACGCGGTGATGATGGGCTCGCCGCTGGCGCGGGCGACGGACGCGCCGGGCCGCGGCCACCACTGGGGCATGGAGGCCGTGCACGAGGACGTGCCGCGCGGCAAGCGGATGGACCTGGGCACGGTCGGCACCACGGAGGAGGTGCTGCTCGGCCCCTCGCACACGCCCGACGGTTCGATGAACTTCTTCGGCGCGCTGCGGCGGGCGATGGCGACCACCGGCTACTCCGACCTGAAGGAGTTCCAGCGCGTCGAGGTGACGGTCGCGCGGTCGCGCTGACGTTCTCCCGCCCGGGGCTGCACGCCGGTACGCCGCCGCGGACCGGCGTGCGGTCCCGCGCGGAACTCACAGCCGGTGGGCGGCCCCGGCGGGGCTCACGCCCCGGGTGTCGAGCAGCAGCCGGCACTTGGCCGCCAGCCCCTGCAGGTCGTAGCAGCGGTGGTGCTGCAGGAGCACTGTCAGGTCCGCCGCCCCCGCCGCCTCGTACAGTGCGTCGGCCCGCGGTACGGCTGTGCCCGCGGCCTCCCACCGCGGTACGTAGGGGTCGTGGAAGGACACGTCCGCTCCCAGGTCCCGCAGCCGTGCGGCGATCTCGCCCGCGGGGGCCCCGGCCTGGTCCGGCAGGTCCGGTTTGTAGGTGACCCCGAGCAGCAGGACCCGGGCCCCCCGGGCGGACTTTCCGTGCTCGTTGAGGAGGGCGGCGGCCCGCTGGGTGACGTAGCGCGGCATTCGGGCGTTGACCTCCTGGGCGAGCTCCACCATCCGCAGCGGGTAGCCGAGGGAGCGGCTGGGGTAGGACAGGTGGTTTGGGTCGATGGGCACGCTGTGCCCGCCCACGCCGGGCCCGGGCCGGAAGGCCTGGAAGCCGAAGGGCTTGGTCTCGGCGCAGCGGATGACGTCCCACAGGTCGACCCCGATGTCGTGGCAGAACACCGCCATCTCGTTGATCAGCGCGATGTTGATCTGCCGGTAGTTGGTCTCCAGCAGCGCTGTCGTCTCCGCCTCCCGCGGGCCGCGTGCCCGCACCACCTTCTCCGTCAGCCTCCCGTAGAAGGCGGCCGCCGCCTCGGTGCAGGCGGGTGTGAGGCCGCCGATGACCTTGGGGATGCGGGCGTACGGGGGGACGGTGCTGCCGGGGTCGAGGCGGTCGGGTGCGCAGGCGAGGTGGAAGTCGGCGCCGGCGCGGAGTCCGGAGCCCTCCTCCAGCACCGTGCGCAGGAACTCCTCGGTGCTGCCGGGGTACACCCGGGACTCCAGGACGACGGTGGTGCGCGGGCGCAGCACCGTCGCCAGGGTCCGGGCGGCGGCGCGGACCGGGCGGAGGTCGAGCGTGCGGTCGGTGCCCAGCGGGGTGTCGACGCAGATGACGACGGTGCGCACCCGTCCCAGGACGGCGGGGTCGTCGGTGGTGCGGAATCCGGCGGACAGCATGCGCCGCAGGTCCGGCGCGGTGAGGGAGCCGTCCGCGGGCGGGCGTCCGGCGGCGAGGTCGCGGACCGCGGCGGGGTCCGGGTCGTAGCCGACGGTGCCGATGCCGGCGGCCGTGGCGGCGCGCGCGAGTGGGAGACCCGAATGGCCCAGGCCGAGCACGGCGAGATCTGCGGGCGTGGTGGCGGACATCTCTTCCCCCGGTGGGTCGGCATGACGGACGAAGAAAGCGCTGTCAGGTTAAGGGGCAATATGACAGGAATGTGGTATTGCCCGACGCGGCGGCGCTGCGGGACGGCCGAAGTGGTGCGAATGGGGGACCATCGGGAAAGGAGTGGGAAGGGATGCAGGTGCGACGGCACGGAGCAGGCACGACGCCCGGGTACGCAGCGGGCACGCGGCACCCCGGCACCACCGGCGGCGGCCCGGCACCGGCTGAGAACCCGACCGACCCGAGGAGGACACGGTGAGGACAGCGACACTGGGACCGGAGCAGCGCACCGCGGCACTGGCCGGGATGGCCGAGCGCGAACTGGACGTGCTCGTCGTCGGGGCGGGCGTCGTGGGTGCCGGGACGGCCCTGGACGCCGCTACCCGCGGACTGTCCACCGGCATCGTGGAAGCCCGCGACTGGGCCTCCGGGACCTCCAGTCGCTCCAGCAAGCTGATCCACGGCGGGCTGCGGTACCTGGAGATGCTCGACTTCGGCCTGGTGCGGGAGGCCCTGAAGGAACGCGGCCTGCTGCTGGAGCGCATCGCTCCGCACCTGGTCAAGCCCGTCCCGTTCCTCTACCCCCTGCAGCACAAGGGCTGGGAGCGCTTCTACGCCGGCTCCGGCGTGGCGCTCTACGACGCGATGTCGCTCTCCTCCGGGCACGGCCGCGGCCTGCCGAGGCACCGTCACCTCTCCCGCAGCCGGGCGCTGCGCATCGCCCCTTGCCTCAGGAAGGACGCGTTGGTCGGCGCACTCCAGTACTACGACGCGCAGATGGACGACGCCCGCTACGTCGCCACGCTCGTCCGCACCGCCGCCCGGTACGGGGCGCACGCAGCCAACCGGGCCCGGGTGGTCGGCTTCCTGCGCGAGGGGGAGCGGGTGGTCGGCGCGCGGGTGCGCGACCTCGAACAGGGCGGCGAGTACGAGGTCCGCGCCCGGCAGGTCGTCAACGCCACCGGGGTGTGGACGGACGACACCCAGAGCCTGATCGCCGAACGCGGCCAGTTCCACGTGCGTGCGTCCAAGGGCATCCACCTGGTGGTCCCCAAGGACCGGATCAACTCCAGCACCGGACTCATCCTGCGCACCGAGAAGAGCGTGCTCTTCGTCATCCCCTGGGGCCGGCACTGGGTCATCGGCACCACCGACACCGACTGGGACCTGGACAAGGCCCACCCGGCGGCGTCCAGCGCCGACATCGACTACCTCCTCGAACACGTCAACGCCGTGCTGTCGCTGCCGCTCACCCGGGACGACGTGGAGGGCGTGTACGCGGGCCTGCGACCGCTGCTGGCGGGCGAGTCGGAGGCCACCAGCAAGCTCTCCCGGGAGCACACCGTCGCGCACCCGGTGCCCGGCCTGGTGGTGGTCGCGGGCGGCAAGTACACGACGTACCGGGTGATGGCCAAGGACGCGGTGGACGAGGCGGTGCACGGCCTGGACCACCGGGTCGCCGACTGCTGCACGGAGGACGTGCGGCTGGCCGGGGCGGAGGGCTACCGCGCGATGTGGAACGCCAGGGCGCGCATCGCCGCCCGCACCGGGCTGCACGTCGTCCGCGTCGAGCATCTGCTGGGGCGCTACGGGTCGTTGACGGAGGAATTGCTCGAACTCATCGCCCGCGAGCCGCACCTGGGGGAACCGCTGCCCGCGGCGGACGACTACCTCAAGGCGGAGATCGTCTACGCCTGCACCCACGAGGGCGCGCGCCACCTGGACGACGTGCTGACCCGGCGCACCCGCATCTCCATCGAGACCTTCGACCGCGGTACCCGCAGCGCCCGCGAGTGCGCGGAGTTGATGGCACCCGTCCTCGGCTGGGACGCGGAGCAGGTCGAGCGCGAGGTGGAGCACTACCGGAAGCGGGTGGAGGCGGAACGGGAGTCGCAGCGGCAGCCCGACGACCTGACGGCCGATGCCGCCCGGCTCGGCGCCCCCGACATCGTCCCGCGCTAGCGCCCGCTCTCTCGCGACGGCCTCCCCGCACCCTCCCCGGGAGTGCGGGGAGGCCGTGCCCGGGTGCACCGGACAGCTGTCCGTGGGTCACAATGGGGTCACTGCCGGCGGGTTGGACGGCTGCGCGAGGGGAAGCAAGAGTTTTCATGGGCCAGGACGTGGAGGAGGGCCGCCTCGTCGGCGGCCGGTACCGGATCGACGGTGTGCTGGGCCGCGGTGGCATGGGCACCGTGTGGCGCGGACGTGACGAGACCCTGGGGCGCCCCGTCGCGGTGAAGGAGCTCCGGTTCCCGTCGAGCGTGGACGACGACGAGAAGCAGCGGCTCATCACCCGCACCAGGCGCGAGGCCAAAGCCATCGCGCGGATCCGCAGCGGCAGCGCCGTCACCGTCTTCGACGTGGTCGACGAGGACGACCGGCCCTGGATCGTGATGGAGCTCGTCGAGGGCTGCTCGCTCGCCGACCGCATCCGCAAGGACGGCCCGCTGACGCCCCGTCGCGCCGCGGAGGTCGGCCTGGCGGTGCTCGACGTGCTGCGCGCGGCGCACCGGGAGGGCATCCTGCACCGGGACGTGAAGCCGTCCAACGTGCTGCTGGAGGAGGACACCGACCGGGTCGTGCTCACCGACTTCGGTATCGCCAAGGTCGAGGGCGACCCGTCCGTCACCTCCACCGGCATGCTCGTCGGCGCGCCCTCCTACATCTCGCCCGAGAGAGCGCGCGGCAAGCCGCCGGGCCCGCCGGCCGACCTGTGGTCGCTCGGCGGCCTGCTGTACGCGGCGGTGGAGGGGCGTCCCCCGTACGACAAGGGGTCCGCGCTGTCCACGCTGACCGCTGTGATGACGGAGCCGCTGCCGCCGCCCGAGAAGGCGGGCGAGCTCGAGGAGTGCATCCAGGGCCTGCTGGAGAAGGACCCGGAGAAGCGGCTGGACGTCGACGGGGCGCACGTGTTGCTGGAGGCCGTCGCCTCGGGCGCCGCGGCCGTGCCGGTGGTGCCGGACGCGACCACCACGGTCGCTCTCCCGCCCGCTCCCGACGAGGACGCCCCCGGCGGCACGTCGGACGCCCCGGAAGAGCGGAAGAAGGACGCACCGGCGGGCACCGGCACGTCCGGGGCGGCGTCCCGTACCGGCGGTTCCGCGGACGCGAAGGCCGGCGGGACCGGCAGTGGTTCCCGGGGGCGTACGCAGGCCGCCGCGGCCGCGCCGCCCGCACCGGACCGCCCGGGGCTGCTCGCCGCCGCGCGTGGGAGGACTGCCGGGCGGGTGCCGCTGGTGGTCGGACTCGCCGTGGTCCTGCTGCTCGTCATCGGGGCCGTCTTCGTGTTCGGCGACGGCGAGGGGTCGGGCAACGGCGGTGGGGCCGCGGAGGCGAGCACCGGCGCCGACGCGCAGCCCGGCGGGAAGGAGCCGTCCGCCGACACCTCGGGCAAGGGCGGCGAGGAGGAATCCCCCGCACAGTCCGGCGCACCGGGCGGCACCGGTGGGAACGGCTCGGAGGGCGGTTCCGGGAACGGCGACGACGACAGCGGGAGCGGCGGCAAGCAGCACGGTGTCCGCCTCCCGGCGGGCTACACCTGGGTGACGGACTCCCGGTTCCACTTCCGTGTCGCCATGCCCGAGGACTTCTCGCGCTTCGCCATCGCCGGGAAGGGCTCCGGCGGCAAGTACGCCGGGCCCGACAAGGGCTACCCGCGCCTGCAGATCGACTGGACCGACAGCCCCGGCGACGACGCGCTCACCGCCTGGCAGCAGCTGGAGCCCGCGCTGGAGGACGAGACCGGGTACCGGCGGGTGTCGATGAAGCCGATCCCGTGGCGCGACTACCCCACCGTCGCCGACTGGGTCTTCGAGTACGAGGCAGGCGGCACCCGGCTGCGGGCCCTCAACCGCGGATTCAAGGTCGACGACGACCAGGGGCACGCGATCCTGGTGACCTGTCGCGCCGACGCCTGGAACGGCAAGGCCTGCAAGACGCTGCGTGACACGGCGTTCCGCACCTTCACGCCGCGGTGACGTCGCGTCGGCCGGCGTGGAGCCCCTGAGGTGCCACCGTGCACAGCGGGGGACGGCGGACCGCGGCAGCACGTATCGTGAGAGGCCGGGGACCGTCCGCATTCGGAACACGCCGGTTTCCGAACGGATGTGACGCCGCGGTACGGCTGCGCGGGCACGGTGGGGAGGCGCTGTGGAGGACATGGGGTACGAGGGCCCTTTGCTCGCCGATCGGTACCGGTTGCCGCGACCGGCGACCGACCGTCCCGAACACCCCTGCACCGCCTACGACACGGCGAGCGGCCAGGAGGTCCGGCTGTGGCGCGTGCTGCTGCCGGAGGTCGTCGACGCCGAGGTCGTCGATCACGGTGAGGCGGCGGGGAGGAGCTCGCGGCCGGGGCGTCGCGCCGACGGGGGAGCGGGCAGTGCCACCCGGCGTCCCGCCGATCCGGCGGTCCGGCGTGCCGTCGAGGCGGCACTCGCCGCGTCCCGCATACCCGACCACCCCCGGCTCGACCAGGTGTACGACGTGTTCGTCGCCGACGACGCGCTCTGGATCGTCGCCGAACTCCTTCCCGCCAGGCCGCTCGCGGAACTGATCGCCCGTCGGCCGCTGTCCCCGCACCGCGCGGCCGAGATCGCCGACGACGTGCTCTCGGCGCTGCGCACGCTGCACGGGCAGGGCTGGGTCCACCGGAACGTCACCGCCGCCACGGTCCTCGTCTGCGACGACGGGCGTGCCATGCTGACCGGCCTGGCGGCGGGCGCGGCGCAGGAGGCGCTGTGCGGCGAGGACCCGCTGCCCGACCCTTCACGCGTCCCGGACCAGCCGCGCGGCGCCATACCCGCGGCAGCCGGCTCCGGCCGCGGAGCCGGGCCCGGAGCCGCGGGACGTGCGGGGGCGGCGGAAGGGCCGCTGCCGGCGGGGTTCCGCCGGGGCGACTCCCTGTCCCCCGCCCGCCGGGACCGTGTGCCGCAGGCGCCTGCCCGCCTCTCCGCGGGGGAGGAGCAGGGGCCCGCCGCGCGGGCGGCCCGGCGCGGTGCCATCGCGGCCTACCGCGCCGGCACGCAGGCCGCTTCGGCCCGGGTGGCCGCCGAGGCGCGCGACCGTGACGGCGGTGCGGACGCCCGCGACGGCGACGGTGCTGAGGCCGGCAGGCCCTACGGTCCGCTGGGGCGTCCCTACGGCCCGGACCGCCCCGCCCCGTCTCCCACCGGCCGGAATCCGGTGCGCGGGGCCGGAATCGAGGCGGAGGGCGGTGCCGCTCTTCCGGGGCCCCGGTACGGCGAGAGCCGTCCGGTGCCCGCACCCTGGCCGACGGCAGCGGCACCCCGCGAGGCGCCCGCCCGCGGGGCGGACACCGCTCCGGGCGAGGACGGCCGCTACCGCGGTCCCACCACCGCGCTCGCGGCCGAGCGTGCCCGCCACGCACGGATGACGGTGGTCGGTCCCGTCACCGAGCGGTGGTCGCCCGAGCAGGCCGGGCCCGTGCACGCGCACTGGCGGCTGGCGCCGCCCGTCGGTCCCGCCGCGGACCTGTGGGCGCTCGGTGTCCTGCTGTTCCGCAGCGTGCAGGGGTACGCCCCCTACCCCGAGGACGAGGCGCCGGCCCTGGTGCAGCGGGTCTGCGCCGAAGCACCGGCGCCCGCCGAGGAGTGCGGGGCGCTGCGGCCGGTCGTGGAGTCGCTGCTGCGGCAGGACCCCACCGAGCGTCCCGGGCCGGAGGTCTTGCGCGGCTGGCTGCGTTCGCTGATCCGCTCCGCGCCGGAGCCGGACGTCGGCCGGTACACCCTGCTCGCTCCGCCGTTGCCGGCACCGAGACGGTCCGCGGATCCGCGGCGGTTGCCCACCGTGCGGCGCCGCGGCGAACTGGTTCCCGGGCGCCGCTCCGACCGGAGCGCCCGACGGGAGCCGCAGCGCCGGGCGGGCCGGGAGCGCCGCCCGGCGCGGCCCGACGGCCACCGGGCGCTGCGTGAGGCGCACGCCGAGCAGGCGCCGCAACCTCGAAAGCCGTCGCGGCACCGCCATTCGTCCCAGCGGGCCGGGCGCAGCCCGCGGAGCCTCGGGCGGCTGCTGCTCGGTGGCATTCTGCTGCTGCTCACGGCGGCCGTGCTCTACGCGATGTGGTTCATGCCGCAGCGGAACTCCTCGGACCCCACCGAGCGGCGCAGTTCCGTCGAGGCGCCCCGGCCGCAGGCCCCTGCCGGGAGCGGTTCCCCGCAGGAGGAGTCCGGCCGGGGCGAGCCCCGGGGCGACGACAGCGACGACACCAGCCCCCAAGCGTCCCGGCCGGCGGCCCCCGCGGAGGGGTTCCGCCTGCACGAGGACCGGGAGGGGTTCCGCCTCGCGGTGCCCGAGGGGTGGCGCCGCAGCGGCCCCGACGGGCAGGGGCGGGTGCGGTTCGCGCAGGGCGCCTTCACCATGACGGTGGTCCCGGGCCGGGACGCGGCGCGGGAGTTCGGCGCCGTCCCGATGGCCTACCAGAACGACGACGAACCGGAACTCGAGGCCTTCCGGGCCTCCGAGTGGGCCTCCGCCTCGGGCCTGCGGCGGATCGACGTCGGCGACACCGCGATGGCCGAGGGCACCTTCACCTGGCAGGCCTCCGGAGGAGAGGTGTACGCGCGCAACCGGGCGACGCTCCTCGACGGGCGCTACCATCTGCTGCTCGTGACAGGGCCGGAGGACGAGTCCGACGCGGTCGACCGCTGGTTCGAGGGTGCGGCCGACACCTACCGGGCCGGCCGCTGAGCGGGCTCGCCGGGCCCGTACCGCGGCCGTCGCGCCAGTGATCGCCGGCGCGGCGGTAAAGGACCGGTGAAGACCGGTTACCGACGGGTATACAGTGTGCGGCCCCGACCGTACTCTGCGCGCATGACGGACTCGCAGGACACGGTCACCCCCGACGCCGCCTCCGACGCGGATGCGCCCGCCGCCTCCGCGCCCGACGGCGGCAACCCGGTCGCCCCGGCCCCGGCCGACGCGCGGTCCGCCGCCGACGTCGTCACCCCGGAACTGGTCGCCCGGCTCGCCCTCGGCGTCGTCGGCTCCGGCCGCACCGCGAACCACACCCCTTGGACCGGGGAGCAGCTCGCCCAGCTGCCCGAGTCCACCCCCGGGGACGTCGCCATCGCCTTCTCCCGTGCCCGTGAGGCCCAGCCCGCCTGGGCCGCCCGCCGCACCCGGGACCGTGCCGCCGTCCTCCTCCGCTTCCACGACCTGCTGATGGCACGCCAGGACGAGGTCCTCGACCTGGTGCAGCTGGAGACGGGCAAGGTGCGGCTGCACGCGCACGAGGAGCTGCTCGCGGTGGCCGTCGCCGCGCGCCACTACGGCCGCAAGGCCGCCTCCTACCTGCGCCCCAAGGGCCACACCGGAGCCGTGCCGGTGCTGACCAAGGTCACCGAACTGCGCCACCCCCGCGGTGTCGTCGGGCAGATCGCGCCGTGGAACTACCCCCTCGAACTGTCCGTCGGCGACGCGCTGCCCGCACTCGTCGCCGGCAACGCCCTGGTCATGAAGCCCGACACCGAGACCGCGCTGACCGCCCTGTGGGCCCGGGAACTGCTCATCGAGGCCGGACTGCCGTCCGAGGTCTTCCACGTGGTGCTCGGCGACGGTCCGGTCGTCGGCCGCGCGGTCGTCGACGGCGCCGACTACGTCTCCTTCACCGGCTCCACCCGCACCGGCAGGGAAGTCGGCCGGCGGGCCGCGGAGCGGCTGGTCGGCAGCTCCCTCGAACTCGGCGGCAAGAACGCCATGCTGGTCCTCGAGGACGCCGACCTCGACAGGGCGGCGGAAGGAGCGGTCCGCGCCGCGTTCTCCTCCGCAGGTCAGCTGTGCGTCTCCGTCGAGCGGCTGTACGTCCACGCATCCGTCGCCGACGACTTCCTGGAGCGTTTCGTCGCCCGCACCCGCGCCGTGCGGCTGGGCCGCCACCTGGCCTACGGCGCGGAGATGGGGTCCCTGGCCTCCGAGCGCCAACTGGAGGCGGTGCGCGGCCATGTCGAGGAGGCCGTCGCCAAGGGCGCAACCGTCCTCGCGGGCGGCCGCGCCCGGCCGGACGTGGGACCGCTGTTCTACGAGCCGACCGTCCTCGACGGCGTGCGCGCCCCCATGGCCGTCTGCGAGGACGAGACCTTCGGCCCGGTCGTCTCCGTCTACCGGTTCACCGACGAGGACGAGGTGATCGACCGCGCCAACAGCACGCCGTACGGGCTGAACTCCAGCGTCTGGAGCAGCAGTGCCCGCCGAGCCCACCGGGTCGCGGCCCGGCTGCGCACCGGCACGGTCAACATCAACGAGGGCTACGCGCCCGGCTACGGGAGCGTGCAGTCCCCGATGGGCGGCATGGGCGACTCGGGCCTTGGCCGCCGCCACGGCGCCGAGGGCATCCTCAAGTTCACCGAACCGCAGACCGTCGCGCACCAGCGCCTGCTGCCGATGGCTCCGTCCCTGGGCATGAGCGACGCCTCCTACGCCGCCTTCATGACCACGTCCCTGAAGGCCCTCAAGCTGCTCCGCTTCCGCTGACCGAAGGAGACAGGCCCCCGTGCACGCGTACGACTATGACGTGATCGTCGTCGGCTCCGGATTCGGCGGCTCGGTGTCCGCCCTGCGCCTCACCGAGAAGGGCTACTCGGTGGGCGTCCTGGAGGCCGGCCGCCGCTTCACCCGCGAAACCCTGCCCAAGAACTCGTGGGACGTGCGGAACTACCTGTGGGCGCCCGCTCTCGGGCTCTACGGCATCCAGCGCATCCACCTGATGGACAACGTGATGATCCTGGCGGGCGCGGGGGTCGGCGGCGGCTCGCTCAACTACGCCAACACCCTGTACGTCCCGCCGCCCGCCTTCTTCCAGGACAGCCAGTGGGGTCACATCACCGACTGGCAGGACGAGTTGAAGCCGTTCTACGACCAGGCGCAGCGGATGCTGGGCGTCCGCGTCAACCCGACGACGACCCCGTCGGACAGGCACCTGAAGGCCGCCGCGGAACGGATGGGCGTCGGCGACACCTTCCACATGGCGCCGGTCGGGGTGTTCTTCGGCGACGGGCAGGACGCCGACGGCAGCGTGCGCGGCGCGGCGGGCACCGAGGTGCCCGATCCGTACTTCGGCGGCGCCGGACCCGACCGCCGCGCCTGCACCGAGTGCGGCGAGTGCATGACGGGCTGCCGGCACGGTGCGAAGAACACCCTCACCGAGAACTACCTCCACCTGGCGGAGCGGGCGGGGGCCGTCGTGCACCCCATGACCACCGTCACCGGGCTGCGGGAGGACCCCGAGGGCGGCTTCGAGGTGCGCACCGTGCCGACCGACAGGCGGAAGCAGAAGCCCGCCGTGCTGCGGGCCCGCCGCGTCGTGGTCGCAGCCGGCACCTACGGCACCCAGAGCCTGCTGCACCGCATGCGGGACAGCGGGGACCTGCCCCGGCTGTCCGCACGCCTGGGCGAACTCACCCGCACCAACTCCGAGGCACTGGTGGGAGCGCAGACCGACAACCGCCGGTACCGCAGGAAGTTCGGGCGCGACGCCGAACTCGACTTCACCCGCGGTGTCGCCATCACCTCCTCCATCCATCCCGACGACCACACCCACATCGAGCCCGTCCGCTACGGCAAGGGCTCCAACGCCATGGGCATGCTGACGACGCTCCAGGTGCGCCACGGAACCCGGCTGCCGCGGCTGCTCGCGCACCTGCTCACCCACCTGCGGCACCCGATACTGGCGCTGCGGCTGCTGTCGAAGCGGAAGTGGTCCGAGCGCATCATCATCGGCCTGGTGATGCAGACCCTCGACAACTCGCTGACGACGTACCGGAAGACGAAGGGGCTCGGCAAAGGACTGCTCACCGCCCGGCAGGGACACGGCGCCCCCAATCCGCTGTTCATCCCGGAGGGAGCCGAGGCCGCCCGCCACCTGGCCGACGAGATCAACGGCTTCCCCGGCAGCAACATCGGTGAGGCGATGGGCACCCCGCTGACCGCGCACTTCCTCGGCGGCTGCCCGATCGGCACCGACGCCGGGAGCGGCGTCATCGATCCCTACCACCGGGTCCACGGGCACCCGGGGATCTCCGTCGTCGACGGTGCGGCCGTCTCCGCGAACCTCGGGGTCAACCCGTCCTTGACCATCACGGCACAGGCGGAGCGTGCGATGGCGCTGTGGCCCAACAAGGGCGAGGAGGACCCCCGTCCGGAGCAGGACGCGGCGTACGTGCGCCTGGCCCCGGTCGCGCCCGTCTCTCCCGCCGTGCCGCAGGACGCCTTCGGCGCCCTGCGGCTGCCCGTCCTGCCGGTGCCGGCGGTGCCGCCGAAGAAACCTGCCGCCGAGGGCGAGGAGCCCTCTCCGGCGGACCCTCCGGCGGACCGGCCGGGAGAGTCGACCGGCGGGGTCTCGTAGAGCATCCGGGGAACGGTCGATCGGCGGGTCCGTTCCCCGGGCGGTCAGCCCTCCGGCGGGAAGCGGAGCACCGCACCGATGCCGTCCGGGAGGTCCGTGCCGCGAGGCACGACAGCCACCCCGGCCCCGGTCTGCGCGCCGGTCTTCAGCAGGAGTGCCTCGCGCGCCACCGATCGGCCCCGCTCGATCAGCAGGGTGTCGACGGCGCCGCTCTCGGCCGCCTTCATCACCTGCGGGTCGCCGCGTGTCGCAAGCCCCTTCGCGTCGGCCTCGTACAACCGGGACGCCTGGTCCTCCGCGGCCCGGTCCGTGAACCGTGCGGCGATCCGCAACACCTCGTCGCGGAGCGCCTCCTCGGCCCGGTCGTCCTCACGCCCACCGCGATCGGTCTCCTCCAGCAACGGGTGAAGGGCCGGCAACTGCTCCCGGACGGCCGTGCGTCCCTGTACCTCACCGGCGAGGACGACGACGTCCGGCCGGAACCGGGCGACGGCGGTGTCGACGGCTGCGGAGATCTCCTTGGCGTTCTGCCGCACGGCCTCGTCGGCCCGGCGCTGGATGCGCCGGTGCGCCAGCGCGCCCTCCCGGATGTGGTGGGGCCGCTCGACCGCGTCGCCCCGTACTTCCTCCCGGGCCGTTTCGTCCGGCGCGTGGTCGGCTGCGACGACCAGCCGCCGCAGCTCGGCGTCCTCCTGGCCGGCGATGACGAGCAGCACCCGCACGGCCTCGGACGCCTCCCGCACGTGCGGTCCGAGCTCCGGCAGTACGCCGGAGAACGCGGCATCCCCGGCGCCGAGGGCGGCGTCCCACGGTTCGTCGAGTACGACACCGCCCGCCGTGGCCACCAGGACGCGGCCGTTCGTCTGCTCCTCACCGAAGCGTCCCTCGTCCAGCGCTTCTTCGACCGCGTCCAGCGCGGACCCCTCGGCGTCGCGGGCCTCCAGCCGTTCGCGCAGGTCCCGCCACCGCAGCCGCACCTGCTTCGCCGCATCCTCACCGGGAGAACGGCCCTCCAGATACACCGTCACGAACGGCCCCTCGTGCGCGTACACGGACTTCAGCTCGCTGAGTTCCATGATCTGCCCCAATAAACGCTCTGTGGTCCTCGACATCTCCCGGACGGACGTGTCCGTCGAAGACCGACGGCCGTGCGCCCTCCGGGATGTTCCGAGTACCCCGATGGCGCTCGGTAAACGTGCAGGTGGGGAGCGTCGTGCCCGTCAGGTGCGGCGGCGGGCGCCGTACACCACCGCCGCCGCTCCCAGCGTCACCGCGGCGACGCCGACCGGGGCAAGGGTGCGCAGCGGCGAGGTGCCGGTGGCGGCCAGCGCCCCGTCGGTCTGCGGGACCGGTCGGGCGCGCCGCGCCTCCCGGCGGAGGAGCTGCGGGGCGGTGGCGCCCTGCGGACGGGCCGCGGCGGTCGCCCGGGGGGCCGGCCCGTTCCCGGTGATCTCGAACCGGTACCACTCGTTGTCGTACACGCAGTCGCTGGTGCGGGTGCCGGGGTCGAACTTCCAGAGGGTGCTGAAGGCGAGGGCTCCCGCCCCGCCCGGCGGGGTGTCGGGCGCCAGCTCCAGCCGGAGCAGCATCTCGTACCGCCGCCCCGCCTCGATGTCGGTGTAGGTGTACACGCCGCCCGGCGCGGACGCCGCGCGCCACCGTTCGTCGTTCCGGTCGAAGTAGTGGACGGCGACGTGCCGTCGGGCCCGTGTCCAGTCGGACTCGTCGCTGCCGTCCCGCAGCGCGACCGCCATGCCGAACTGCACGTGGGCGGCGTCCTCGCCCGCGGTGTTGTCGAGCACGACGGTGAACGGTTCGGAGGTGGTGCCCGCCCCGACCGTGGCGGGGAGGCCCGTCACGCGTACGTCGAAGTCCGCCACACCGCACAGGTCGTTGGGTCTGTCGCGGTCCGGGCTCCCGCTCGTCGACGGCTCGGGGGAGTCGCTGCCGGCGGTGGCGGCGGGGGAGCCCGGGGAGGTCGTGGCTGCCGTTGGCGTGCCCGATGCCTCCGGCGGGGACGAGTCGTCCGCCGGGGGCGCCGGGTCCGATTCCGGCGGGTCCGCCGGGGCCGCGGGGGACGACGCCGTTGCCGAGGGCCGGAGAGTCGTCGGGGGTGCCGTGCTCGCTGCGGACGGCGGCGGGGTCGCGAGCGGACTGCCGGAGACCGTTCCGGTGGGCGCCGGTGTCGCGCCGGGAGAGGTCGAGGGGACGGGCGCCGGGCTGCCCGCGCCGTCCCCGCCGCCCGCGGCGAGCGCGGCGGGGGCAGCGGTGAGGCCTGCGGCGACGAACAGAGCCGCCCAGGCGGTGGTGTTCCGTGCGCGGCGGAGGGTCATGGGGGTCCTCGTCCGGTCCGTGGTTCGCGGAGCCCGCGCGCGGGTGGGGCAGGGCGGCCGACTCGTCTGCGGGGTCACCGTAAGGGCAGGAGCCTTCCCGTGTCAGCCGATCTCCCCGAGCCGCCCGGTGCCTGCCGAACGGTCAGGGCCCCGGGGCGACGGCCGGGGTGGGGCAGCCGTCGCCCCGGGCCCTGCGCGCAGTACGCGGCGTCAGGGGCGCCGGTACCGGGGGACGGCGGCGCCGGGGGAGGGAAGGCGCCGCCGCGTTCCTGGGATTCCGCGGGCGTCCGCGGAGCGGTCGGTCCAGGGCGTCCCCGGGACCGACCGCTGGGTCCCCCTGCCTCGGCAAGGGGTTCGCGACCGGGCTGCTGTCCCCTGCGGTCCGGTCGCGTCACCGGAGCGGGGTCCCACGACGCGCGTTCCCCCACCCGGGGTCCACGGGCGTCTCACCACTCCGGTGGCACCGCCCCTCTGCCGTCGGCGCCCGGTCGGCACAAGGACACCTGCTTCAACGAAGGCCTCCGGCGGTGGTCACGCTCCGGACGGGTGAGTCCGCTTCCGCGAAGGGCGCTCCCGGAGCCCGGCAGGCGGAGACGGCAGCCGTATCTCAGGCGCGTCCCCGGCACAGCTCGAGCAGGTTCATCGCCACGGCAGTGCCCGGTCGTCCCAGCTCGGAGCGGTAGCGGGCGAGGATCTCCATCTCGCGCGCCAGGTGGACGCGGCGCCCGCCGGCCGCGATCCGTGCCTGCTGGATGGCGGCCGAGACCGTCATCCGTTCGCGCACCAGGGCGATGATCTGTTCGTCCAGTGCGTCGATCCGCGCGCGGGTGCCGGCGATCCCGGCGTCGGTGGTGTCGGCGGCCGTCACGGTACCGGCGGTCGTCGTGGTGGTGCTGGTCATGGATGCCTCCTGGGGTGCGGGGCCCCGGCTGCCGTCGGCCCGGAGGCGGAGCAACGCAGGCGCCCCGGGCCGTGGCCGGCCCGGGGCGCCTGGGAAGTCGCTCGTCAGTGGTTCACACGGCGACCATGGCAGCCGGACGGGCCGGTGCCATAGATAAACGCGAAGGTCGCCTGCGTGAACATGCGGCCCAGTATGCCCCAGCCCCGCGACCTCCTTCCAGCACCCTTCGCCCACCCCGTCCCGGCGCGTCCGGGTCCGTCGTTCCGGCGCCCGGTCCGGCCCGTGGGCGAGCGGGGAACCGGCCGTGCGCGTCCCGGTAGACTGGCGGGCACACCCCGCTCCACCGCCGAAAGGCCACCCGACTTGCGCGACACCGCCCAGACCGCAGCCGCCCCGGACACCGTGCTGGTCGTCGACTTCGGCGCGCAGTACGCCCAGCTCATCGCCCGCCGTGTGCGCGAGGCCCGGGTCTACAGCGAGGTGGTCCCCTCCACCATGCCCGTGGCCGAGATGCTCGCCAGGGAGCCGATGGCGATCATCCTCTCGGGCGGTCCCTCCTCCGTGTACGCGGACGAGGCCCCCACCATCGATCGCGCGCTCTTCGAGGCCGGGGTGCCCGTCTTCGGCATGTGCTACGGCTTCCAGCTGATGGCGCAGGCCCTGGGCGGCACGGTCGACAACACCGGCAGCCGCGAGTACGGCCGCACCGACCTGCACGTCTCGCAGCCCGGTTCCTCCCTCTTCGAGGGCACCCCGGACGAGCAGCAGGTCTGGATGTCGCACGGGGACGCCTGCTCCGCCGCCCCCGCGGGCTTCACTGTCACCGCGTCCACGGACCTGGTGCCCGTCGCCGCCTTCGAGGACGACGAGCGGCGGCTGTACGGCGTGCAGTACCACCCCGAGGTCATGCACTCCACACACGGCCAGCAGGTCCTGGAGCACTTCCTCCACCGGGGCGCCGGCATCACCCCGTCCTGGACGACCACCAGCATCGTGGACGAGCAGGTCGAGGCGATCCGGGAGCAGGTCGGCGGCAAGCGCGCGATCTGCGGGCTCTCCGGCGGCGTCGACTCCGCGGTGGCCGCAGCGCTCGTCCAGAAGGCCATCGGCACGCAGCTGACCTGCGTCTACGTGGACCACGGCCTGATGCGCCAGGGCGAGACGGAGCAGGTCGAGAAGGACTTCGTGGCCGCCACCGGTGTGCAGCTGAAGGTGGTCGACGCCGCGGACCGCTTCCTCGCCGCCCTCGCCGGGGTCAGCGACCCCGAGGAGAAGCGGAAGATCATCGGCCGCGAGTTCATCCGGGTCTTCGAGCAGGCACAGGCCGGGCTGGTCGCGGAGGCGGGCGAGGCGGGCGAGGACGTCGCCTTCCTCGTGCAGGGGACGCTCTACCCGGATGTCGTGGAGTCCGGCGGCGGCACCGGCACCGCGAACATCAAGTCCCACCACAACGTGGGCGGGCTCCCCGAGGACCTCGAGTTCGAGCTGGTCGAGCCGCTGCGCAAGCTGTTCAAGGACGAGGTCCGGATGGTCGGCCAGGAGCTCGGCCTGCCGGAGGACATCGTCCAGCGCCAGCCGTTCCCCGGCCCCGGGCTGGGCATCCGCATCATCGGCGAGGTCACCCGCGAGCGCCTGGACGTGCTGCGCGCGGCCGACGCCGTGGTGCGTGAGGAGCTGACCGCCGCCGGTCTGGACCGGCAGATCTGGCAGTGCCCCGTCGTGCTGCTCGCCGACGTCCGCTCGGTCGGCGTGCAGGGGGACGGCCGCACCTACGGCCATCCGGTCGTCCTGCGGCCGGTCTCCTCCGAGGACGCCATGACGGCCGACTGGTCCCGTCTGCCGTACGACGTGCTGGGGCGCATCTCCACGCGCATCACCAACGAGGTGCGGGACGTCAACCGCGTCACGCTCGACGTCACCAGCAAGCCGCCGGGCACCATCGAGTGGGAGTGACCGGGGCCGCTGCCCACCGCTCCCACCGGTCCTGACGCGCCGCCGCCCGATCCGTCGAGCGGCGGCGTCGCCGTCCCCGGAGGCCGGGGAGGCCGGGGAGGCCGGTGCGCGGTACGCGTCAGCGCCTGCCGCCCACCAGCGAGGCGAAGACGACCACGTTGTCGCTGTAGTAGTGGCGTTCCTCGTCGTAGGTGCCGCCGCAGGTGATGAGCCTCAGTCCCGCGTGGTCGAGGTTCCGGTAGACCTCCACGGTCGGGAAGTCGTCCTTCGGATGGCGTTCGACGCGGTCGACCCGGAAGCGGGCGGTGCGGCCGTCCTCGCGCCGCACGTCGATGCGGTCGCCCTGCTCCAGGTCGCCCAGGCGGAAGAACACCGACCGCTCACCGTTCCAGGTGACGTGCCCCGCGATGACGGCCGGCCCCTGCTCGCCCGGCGTGGGCCCCGGCCGGAACCAGCCTGCCTTGTCGGGATCGGCAGGAGTCTCCATGCTGCCGTCCTCCTGCAGCCCGAGCCGCACCAGTGACGACGAGGCACCGACGGACGGCAGTGAGAGCGAGACGGGCTCGGACGGCGGGAGCACAGGCCCCCGCACCGGGGCGTCCGATCCCTCCGGGGAGGCCGGGGCCGCCGGGGCCCGCCGTCCACCGGCGTCCCCCGGTGGCCCGGACCCTCCGCTCCCGCCTGGGGCGGTCGGTGCCGCGGACGCCGTCCGCGGCACCGACGGCGGCTCCGGCTGCTGCTGCGCCAGACCGACCGCGAGCAGCGTCGCGGACACGGCGGCGACGACCGCCGCGCCCACGACGGTGCCGCGTCCTCGCACGATGCGGCGCACGGTCAGCTGTCGAACCGGCGGCGGCGCGCCGTCACCAGGGCGCCGGCCGCGCCGACCAGCCCGAGCCCGCCGGCGGCGAGCAGGCCCGGTGACTCGACGCCGCCGGTTCCCTCACCACCGGTCTCCACGCCGCCGACCGGCATCGAGCCGATGGCAGCGCCCTGGACCATGCCGCAGCTCGCGGGGGCGGTCGCCTCCAGCGGCAGGGACGGGTCGAGTTCGCTCTTCCCGGCTTCGGCGTCGTACTTGCCGTTGTCGTTGGCGTCGATGCCGTGCTGCACGATGTGCAGGTCCTTGATGTGCTCGGCGACCTTGTCGGAGACCTCGATGGTGCGCTCGTAGGAGAGGTCGCCGTTCTCGTCCGCCGTGGGGAAGCGGTCCACGGCGAGACCGCTGTCCTTCGACGTGTCGCCCTCGGTGGTGAGCGAGATCATGATGCCGCCGTAGGAGGGGATGCCCTCCGGGGTCGAGACGATGCCGTCGCCGTTCTTGTCGGCGTCCGGCGTGGGGCAGCGGAAGTCCTTGCCCTCGGTCGAACCGTGCAGGTGCTGTGCGTGCGGGGAGTTCGGGGTCAGTCCCTCCGCCTCGACCTTCACCGTCAGGTCGTTCCCGTCCAGGGTCAGGAACGCCGTGCCCGAAGCGCCGGAGTCGCTCAGCTGCTTCAGGTCGATCTGGTGGGACGTGCCGTCGTCCGCCGAGGCCGGACCTGCGAGGCCCAGCGTCAGAGCGGCGGGGAGAGCGGCGAGTGCGGCGAGGTATGCGGTGCGCTGCGCTATCACGAGTGTTCACCTTCCGTCGGCCGTTGCGGCGACCGCCCCTCCGCCGGCTCGCAGTCGACGGGACCCTCACGATTTTCCCGTCGGACGGTGAAGGGGCGGTCTCTGTGAACCATTCGCCGCCGCCCCTTCACCGGATTGCCCGATTGGGGAAAGAACGTGAGCAGTGCGGTCCTTCGGCGACGTCCGCCCAGACCAGGGCCGTGCTGCGGGCCGGAACGGGTTTTTGCGGTCAGCTCCGCCGGACGCCGGTGCGGGCGCCGTGGTCGAAGGACGCGGACTCCGGCCCCCGCAGCGGTGCGGGCTGGCGCCGCAGTTCGTCCAGCGCGAGACCGAGGTCGTCCAGCAGCAGGTCCGCCAGGTCGTGCGTCATCCCGTTGCGCACCACGAACCGCAGCGCCGCGAGGTCCGAACGGTTCTCGGGGAAGGTGTAGGCGGGCACCAGCCAGCCGCGCTGCCGCAACTGGGCGGCCAGGTCGAAGACCGAGTAGCCGGTGACGTCGGGACGCAGCGTGCAGGCGAGGACCGGGAGTTCGTCGCCGCGCGTGATCAGCTCGAACGGGCCGAGCGCGCCGATGCGGTCCGCCAACCCGGTCGCCACCTCCCGGCAGTAGCCCTGCACCCGGCGGAACCCCTCGGTCCCCAGGCGCAGGAACGTGTAGTACTGCGCGGCGACCTGGGCCCCGGGCCGGGAGAAGTTGAGCGCGAAGGTCGGCATGTCGCCGCCCAGATAGTTCACCCGGAACACCAGATCGTCCGGCAGCGCACCGGCGTCCCGCCACACCACCCACCCGACGCCCGGGTACACCAGCCCGTACTTGTGGCCGGAGGTGTTGATCGACGCTACCCGCGGCAGCCGGAAGTCCCAGGCCAGCTCCGGGTCGCAGAACGGCGCGACCATCGCGCCCGACGCACCGTCGACGTGCACGGGGATGTCGAGCCCCCGACGGTCCCGCAGCGCGTCCAGTGCGTCGCAGATCCCGGCGACCGGCTCGTAGGAGCCGTCGTAGGTGGACCCGAGGACGGCGACCACACCGATGGTGTTCTCGTCGCAGCGCTCCACGGCCCGCTCGGGCGTGAGGTGGTACGTCGTGCCGGTCATCGGCACCAGCCGCGGTTCCACCTCCCAGTACCGGGCGAACTTCTCCCAGCACACCTGGACATTGGCGCCCATCACGAGGTTCGGCCGGTCGGTCGGCTTCCCGGCCGCCGCGCGCCGCTGCTGCCAGCGGCGTTTGAGCGCCAGCCCCGCGAGCATGCAGGCCTCGCTCGACCCGGTGGTCGAGCAGCCGGGCGCTGCCTGCGGGTCGGCTGCGTGCCACAGCCCCGCGAGCATCCGTACGCAGCGCTGCTCCAAGGCCGCGGTCCGCGGGTACTCGTCCTTGTCGATCATGTTCTTGTCGAAGCACTCCGCCATCAGCCGGTCGGCCTGCGGCTCCATCCACGTCGTCACGAACGTCGCCAGGTTGAGCCGCGCGTTGCCGTCGAGCATCAACTCGTCGTGCACGATCTGGTAGGCCAGCTCCGGAGGCGTCTCGCCCGCGGGCAGGGCGTCGCGCGGCACCTGCGGCGGCTCCGCCGCGAACATCGGACTGACCGCGATTTCGGCACGCCCGCCGTCACGCGGACCGTCTCCGACCGAAGCACCCATGCGCCTCACGGTAGGAGCGTCCCGCGCCCCCGGCCCGTCCAGCGGCCGTCGCCGACCGCCGTGCGGGTGACGTTGCCGTCAGATCAGGCGGCGGGCCGTCGCCCACCGCGTGAGCTCGTGGCGGTTGGAGAGCTGCAGCTTGCGGAGGACGGCCGACACGTGCGACTCGACGGTCTTGACCGAGATGAAGAGCTGCTTGGCGACTTCCTTGTACGCGTAGCCGCGCGCGATCAGCCGCAGCACCTCCCGCTCCCGCTGCGTGAGCCGGTCCAGGTCCTCGTCGACCGGCGGGGCCTCGCTGGAGGCGAACGCGTCGAGCACGAAGCCCGCGAGGCGGGGCGAGAACACCGCGTCCCCCTCCGCCACCCGGAACACCGCGTCGACCAGGTCGTCGCCGGTGATCGTCTTGGTGACGTACCCGCGCGCCCCGCCGCGGATCACGCCGATGACGTCCTCGGCGGCGTCCGAGACGGAGAGGGCCAGGAACCGCACCGGGGCGTCGGCGTCCGAGGCCAGGTCCGCGCAGCGCCGCAGCACCTCCACCCCGCCGCCGCCCGGCAGGTGGACGTCCAGCAGTACGACGTCCGGCCGCGTCGCGCGGACGACCGCGGCGGCCTGCTCGACATCGCCGGCCTCACCGACGACCTCGACTCCCGTCGTCCCGGTGCGCCCGATCTCCGCCTGCACCCCGGCACGGAACATCCGGTGGTCGTCGACCAGGACCACGCGGGCGCGGCGTCCTTCTCCGCCGTCCCCCTCCTGCCCGGAGGGTCTGCTCGTTCGGTCGGTCACGTGTCCGCCCTCTCCATCACCAGCTCCACCTCGGTGCCCCCGCCCGGCGCCGGACGGATTCCGGCCGTGCCGCCGTGGCGCTCCATCCGGCCGACGATGGACTCCCTCACGCCCAGACGGTCCGCGGGCACCGCCTCGGGATCGAACCCGGGGCCGCGGTCCCGCACGGAGACGAACACCGTGCGCCCCTCGACCTCGGCGAAGACCTGCACGGCGCCCCCGCCACCGTACTTCGCGGCGTTCACCATCGCCTCGCGCGCCGCCTGCACCTGCGCGCGGGTCCGTTCGTCCAGCGGGCAGTCGCCGACGCAGACCACCTCGACGGGCACGCCGTGGCCGTCCTCCACCTCCGCGGCGGTCGCCCGTACCGCCCCGGCGAGGGTCGCCGGTTCTCCCGCGGTGTCCCTGCCGTTGCCCTGCGGCCTGTGGAGCCAGGCACGCAACTCGCGCTCCTGGGCGCGGGCGAGGCGCGTCACCTCGCGGGGGGTGTCGGCGTTGCGCTGGATCAGCGTGAGGGTGTGCAGCACGGAATCGTGCACGTGCGCGGCGACCTCGGCCCGCTCCTGCGCGCGGATGCGCATCAGCCGTTCCGCGGACAGGTCCTGCATCATCCGCACCAGATAGGGGCCGGCGAGCAGGGCGAAACCCACCACGACCGCGAGCGCGGCGTGCAGCACGCTGCCGAGCTGGCGGGCGGACCCCTGCACCACGACGATCCCGGTAACGCCCGCCAGCACCAGCAGCACACCGGTCGCGCTGCGGGCAAAGGACCTCACCCTCGGCCGCCGTCCGACCTCCAGCCAGTGCGCGCGGCGCTCGTTGTCGGCCTGCCGCCAGACCACCACCACGCCGAGGGCCATGAGGATCAGCGGCCAGAGGTATGCGTTGGCGGGCCCGAAGGGCAGCGGGTCGCCGACCACCGCGACGGCGGCCAGCAGCACGCACAGCGCGACGATCGGCCCCTTGTCGATCCGCCCCTTCCGACGCTGCCGCTTCGCGATGCCCCCGGTGGCCGGAACACCGCCGGTGCCGAGGGGCACCACCATCCAGAACGCGGCGTAGAGGACGACGCCCAGGCCGTTCACCAGGCACAGCGCCACGAACGCCGACCGGACCCAGGAGACCGGCAGGCCGAGATGCCCGGCCAGTCCTCGTGCCACGCCGCCCAGCATGCGTCCGTCCGCGGAGCGGTAGAGCCGCCGCAGCGGCTCCTCGTCCGCACCGCCGGCCGGCGGTGCGGCGGCGTACGGGGCAGTGTTCATCGTTCGATCGTCACACGGGTCGCGGCACCGGTCATCAGGGTCAGCCCCGAGACGACCCGGAGCCAAGACAGGTTCGGGGAAATCGGGGACGTGTCCGGGGCGGTCCCCGATGCCGCGGAGCGCCCGCCGCGGGCACCATTCGGTGCATGGACAAGGAGCAGCCGCCGCCGGGCGGCGTCGGAGCATCAGCCGCGCCGGAAGCCGCGGAGCCGCCGGACGGCGGCCCGTGGCACCTGCCGCTCCACCGGAGCCGCCGGCACCGCCTCGTGGGCGGCGTGTGCGGCGGTCTGGGCCGGCACTTCGGCCTCGACCCGGTGGTCTTCCGCGTGCCCGTCGCAGTGCTGTCGCTCATCGGGGGGCTCGGACTCGTCTTCTACGGGTTCGCCTGGCTCGCGGTGCCGGAGGAGGGCGAGCGGGAGAACGAACTGCGCCGCCTGCTGTCCGGACGGGTCGAGGGCACCTCCCTCGCCGCGATCCTGGTGGCGCTGGTCGGCTGCGGTGTGTTCCTCACCTCGCTGCGCGCCGGCTACACCTCCTTCTCCCTGCTGGTGGCCGGGGCCGTCGCCGGGGCGGCGTACTGGTCGCGGTACAAGCGCGGCGCCGATCCGGTGGAGCCGGGCGAGGCGCCGGGCGACGCCGCGCACACCGCGGTGGAGGTGCCGCCGGAGACGCAGGCACCGCCGGAACCCTCCGCCCCCGCATGGTGGCGGGACCCGCTGAGCAAGGAGGGCCCCGCTCCCCCCGCGCACACCGCGGACGGCCGGTACCTGTGGGGGCCGGACGAATCGGGCGCCTCCACCCCCGGCGGCCGTGCGGACATCGCGGCCTCCGCGCGGACGCCGCGACGGTCGCACGGCGGGCCCGTCTTCGCGGTGGCGCAGCTTGCCGCGCTGGCGGCGGGGGTGCTGGCGCTGCGCGAGGGCCGCGGCGTGGCCGACAGCCTCGTCGTCGCGCTGTCGAGCGCTCTGCTGGTCTACGGCGTGGCGTTCGCGGTCACGGCGTTCGCCGGCCGCGTCGGCACGGGCACGGTGTTCGCCGTCGTGCTCACCGCGTTCGGCCTCGCCGCCGCGTCGGTGATACCGGGCGACATCACCGCCGACTGGAGCGACCATCGCTGGCAGCCCGCCTCCGCGGCGGCGGTGCATCCGCGCTACGCACACGGCACCGGCCGCGGCACGCTGGACCTCACCCGTGCCCGTCCGGGCCCGGGCGAGACGGTGCGGACCACGGTCCGTGTGGGCGCCGGCGAGCTGCGCGTTCTCGTCCCCGACGACGTCGCCGTGCGGGCGGACTACGCCGTCGACCTCGGCGGCTACCGCGTACCGTCCGTGCGCGACCCCTTCGTGGCGGGGCGGGTGGACGGCTCGGAATCTCCCCCGGACAGCAGGCCCGGCGGATCGGACTTCGGCGGCGGACTGCGAGTCTCGGGCAGCCGCCTGATGCGCCCCGCGGACGATGCCGAGGACAGCGGAAGGCTGGTGCTCGACCTGGAGGTCGGGATCGGCGAACTCGTCGTGAAGCGGAAGGAGGCGGTCGCACCGTGAGGCGTCACCGTTTCGAACCGGCCCGGTTCCTGCTCGGCCTGCTCCTGTGCGGCGCCGGTCTGGCCCATCTGCTCGACGCGTCGGGGGCGGTGCAGCTCCGGCCGCTGCTGCTCGTGACGCTGGTGCCCGCCGCCCTGGCGGCCGCCGCGGTCACCGCGCTGCTCACCCGCGCGGTGCGCCGCGCGGCACCCCGGGAAGCGACGGGGACGCGCCCGGGTGCGGAGGACGACCGCTGGTGACCGCCCCGAAGTGGGCTGTCCCTCCGCACGGTTGACGGCCGTCGCCCGGCAGTTCCGCCGGGCGGACGGCGACATCGCCGATCCGCTGCTCGTCGCCCGGTAGGGTCCCGTACCATCAGGCCGCTGCGGGAGTGTCCCGCGCCCCGCGTGGCCGCCCGACACCTCCCACGCCGAGAGCAGGTTGCGTGCATGGCATGCCGGATCAGTGAGTTCGTGCTCCAGTGCCGGGACCCGGAGCGGCTGGCGCGGTTCTGGTGCGAGGCGCTGGACTTCACCGTGCTCGGCCACGAGGAGGACGGCCTCGAGATCGGCCCGCGCGAGGGGTTCGGCGGCCCGCAGCCGACGCTCGTCCTCAGCCGTACCGACGAGCCGAGGAACGGCAGACTGCGGCTGCACCTCGACGTCAGCGCCACCGACCGCGACCAGGACGCCGAACTCGAACGTCTCCTGGCCGCCGGGGCCGAACACGTCGACGTCGGACAGACCGGGGAGGAACCCTGGTACGTCCTCGCCGACCCCGAGGGCAACGAGTTCTGCCTGCTCCGGGCCCGCCTCGCCCCGCTCTGACAGGCAGTGCCCGCGTCACCGGTCGGTGTCGTCGGCGAACGGTGCGGTGTACTCGTCCGGCGACAGCGCGAACACCCGCACGCTCCGGCCGCGGTGGGGAGTGTCGTCCTCCCGCCGGCGCCGCAGGATCAGGCGGGGCGTCTCGAGGGTGACCATCCGCACCTCCTTCCCCGCGCGTGCCGCACTAGACGAAGATCCGCCGCCCGCGGCGCCGGCGGGCGGTCAGCAGCGCGTCGAGCGACAGCCGGGGCGCACCGGCCAGCACCAGCGGGGTCCAGGCCATCAGGTAGGCGAGGTCGTTGCCGTAGTAGTACGGGTCGCTCGCCCAGCTCACGGTCAGCCAGAACGTCAGCGACAGCATTGCGCCCCCGAGCGCGGCCAGGCGGGCCCACAGTCCCACCAGAGTGCCCAGTCCGACCGCGATCTCGCCGGCGGCGACGGCGTAGCCGAACGCCCCCGGGTCGTGCTGCGCCAGGTCGACCATCCAGCCCGCGCCCGCGGTCTGCTGCACGCCGTCGAGCATCCGGGCCAGCGAACCGGCGCCGCCGTCGGCGAAGAACTGCGGGTCGGTGAGCTTGTCGAGCCCGGCGTAGACGAAGGTGGCGCCCAGGAAGAGGCGCAGCGGGAGCAGCGCATGGCGGGCGAGTGCGGCCCGCAGGCCCGGGGTGTGCCCCGTCCGTTCACTGTCCACGAGTGCCATGGCCCGTCCGCCTTCCGCCGATCGTCCCTGTGTGCCTGTCCCGGGTACCACCGGGGAGTACGCGGAGGGAAGGGGGGCGCGTTCACCGGCGGGGGCGGTGACGTGGCGGGGAGTGGCCCTGGCTAGGCTCCGGAGCCATGGCAACCCTGATTCATGTGTTCCTCGGACTGCACATCCTGGGCATCGCCGCGCTGCTCGGCGGGTTCCTCTTCCAGCTGGGCGCGCTGCGCGCCGGTGGGGCCCGGGTACTGCCCGGCATGCTGCACGGGGCGCTGACCATGCTGGTCACCGGTGTCGCGATGGTCGGCCTCCAGCAGGCCGACGGCATGGACGTCAACAACCCCAAGGTGGCGCTCAAGCTGGCGCTGCTGGTCGTCGTGCTGGGCCTGGTCTACGTCAAGCGGGACGAGGAGCGCCTGGCCGCGCCGCTGTTCGCCACCGTCGGAGCCCTGACGACCGCGAACGTGTTCATCGCCGTCCTGTGGACCTGACCCGGCCGGTTCCGCGGAGCGCGGCGCCGACCGGGTCCGGGACGGGAACGATCGGGGAGGGTGGGCTCAGGCGGGGCGGACCGCGCTGTGGAAGGGCATGTAGTCGATCGACTCGTACTTGATCACGTCGCCCGGCTTCGGTGCGTGGATCATCTGGCCGTCGCCGACGTAGATGCCGACGTGGCTCACGTCGTCGTAGAAGAAGATGAGGTCGCCGGGTCGCATCGCGGAGCGGGACACCGTGGTGCCGATGTTCACCTGGTCGAAGGTGGTGCGGGGCAGTGACACCCCGGCCGCGGCCCACGCGGCCTGGGTGAAGCCCGAGCAGTCGAACGAGTTGGGTCCGGTGGCGCCCCAGACGTACGGCTTGCCGAGCTGGGCCTTCGCGAAGGCGATGACCTCGTCCGCCCGGGTGCTCGACGAGCTGCCGGTCGAAGTGCCGGTGGAGCTCCCGGAGCTCTGCTGCTGCTCCTGCCGCTCCGCCTCGGCGGCCTCGGCCCGGCGGCGCGCCTCGGCCTCCTTGCGCCGCTCGATGGCCGCGAGCCGCGCCTTCTCCTCGGCGGTCAGCTTCGACAGCAGGTCCCGTGCGTCGGCGAGTTTGCCCTGCACCTTCTGCTTGCTCTTCTTCAGCCGCTTCTGCGCGTCGGTGAGCGAGGAGAGCTCCTGTGCCGCCTCGGTCCGCTTGACCGCGGCATCGGTGCGGCGCTCCTCGAAGTCCCCGACGGCCTTCTTCTGGCGTGCCGTCATCCGCTGCATCACGTGCTGCTGGGTGAAGTAGCCCTGCGGGTCCTCGGACAGCAGCAGGGTGGCCGTGCCGGACATGCCGCCGGTGCGGTACTGGGCGGCCGCGTAGCGCCCGAGAGCGCGGCGGGCGTCGTTCACCTTCGCGGTGCGGCGCGCCACTTCGTCGAGGAGGTCGTCGACCTTCTTCCGCTTGTTCTCCGTCTTCTCCTTGGCCGCGTTGTAGCGCTGCGTCTGGGTTCCGGCCTGCCGGTAGAGCGTGTCGACCCGCTGCCGCACCTCTTCGAGGGTGGGTTCGTCGTCGTTCGGTGCGGCGACCGCGTGCTGTGCGGACAGCAGGCTGACGGAGGCCAGCGCGGCGGTGGTGACGCCTATCGTGCCGTTCCGCGAGGCGGCGGTCTGCAGAATGCTGGGTCGCGGCTTGCGATGGGAGGCCAAGGCCGACGGCTCCTTCCGGTCACCGCCTACCGGGTTAGCTGACGGGTTCGGGCCTGGAAGGCGGCCCTACGGCCCGGCGGGTTCCGGGCCGATTCACCCCGGGGGCGCCCCTTCAGCGGCGAAGGCTGCGCCCGGAGGAGGGTCCCCGGCTCCGGCGTGTGGTGTGCCCTGCGGGCACGCCGGACTCGGCGGAGGCCGTCCGTGCCGGCCTGTCACCGGCGAAGTTGCGGACTGCCTGGCACGGCACCGTAGCGAAGGTGTGGTGCCGGTGTGAAGGCGGTGACCGAAACGTCCGATATCTTTTTGTGACCTTCCGGAGGCCGCCCGGTGCTGTCCGGGAAGCGGCCTAGACTCGGACGACGATGAGCAGCCTCTTCGACGACAGTTTCCTGGCGGGTCTCGCGTCCGGGGATTCCGCCCCGCCCCACGGTGACGGGCCCGAGCCGCCCTCCGAGCACTCCGAGCCCGAGGAGGTGCCCGACGGCCTGTTCAGCGGGAGCTACGCGGGCCGCGGCGGGGACGGGCGGGACGCCTTCTACCGGGACGGTGCGCCCCGGCCGGTGGTCGACGTCGACGCCCTGCTGGAGGGGATGAACGAGCAGCAGCGCGTCGCCGTGCTGCACCAGGGGTCGCCGTTGCTGATCGTCGCCGGCGCGGGATCCGGCAAGACCCGGGTGCTCACCCACCGGATCGCGCACCTGCTCGCCGCCCGGCACGTCCACCCGGGGCAGATCCTCGCCATCACCTTCACCAACAAGGCGGCGGGCGAGATGAAGGAGCGGGTCGCGGAGCTCGTGGGGCCGCGTGCCGAGCGCATGTGGGTGTCCACCTTCCACAGCGCGTGCGTGCGGATCCTGCGGCGGGAGAGCAAGAAGCTCGGTTTCACGTCCAGCTTCTCGATCTACGACGCCGCCGACAGCAAGCGGCTGATGGCGCTCGTGTGCAAGGACCTCGACCTGGACCCGAAGCGCTATCCGCCGAAGGTCCTCAGCGCGCGGGTGTCGAACCTGAAGAACGAACTGGTCGACGAGGAGGACTTCGCGGCCAAGGCGTCGGACGGGTTCGAGAAGGCGCTGGCAGAGGCGTACACGATGTACCAGGCGCGGCTGCGCGAGGCCAACGCGCTGGACTTCGACGACATCATCATGACCACGGTGCACCTGCTCCAGGCGTTCCCCGACGTCGCCGAGCACTACCGGCGCCGCTTCCGCCACGTCCTGGTGGACGAGTACCAGGACACCAACCACGCCCAGTACATGCTGGTGCGGGAGCTGGTGGGCACCGGCACCGGGCCGGGGGAGGAAGGCCCGGGCGAGGACGAGGAGGCCGGACCGGGGCGAAGGATGGCCGAGCTGTGCGTCGTCGGCGACGCCGACCAGTCCATCTACGCGTTCCGCGGCGCCACCATCCGCAACATCCTCCAGTTCGAGGAGGACTACCCCGACGCCACCACGGTGCTGCTGGAGCAGAACTACCGCTCGACGCAGACGATCCTCTCGGCGGCCAACGCCGTGATCGAGCGGAACGAGAGCCGGCGGCCGAAGAACCTGTGGACACAGTCCGGTGCCGGTACCCGCATCACCGGCTACGTCGCGGACACCGAGCACGACGAGGCCCAGTTCGTCGCCGAGGAGATCGACCGGCTCACGGACGCGGGCGAGGCGACCGCGGGAGACGTCGCGGTGTTCTACCGCACGAACGCGCAGTCCCGTGTGTTCGAGGAGATCCTGATCCGGGTCGGCCTGCCGTACAAGGTCGTCGGCGGCGTGCGCTTCTACGAGCGGCGCGAGGTCCGCGACATCCTGGCGTACCTGCGGGTGCTGGCGAACCCCGAGGACGCCGTCCCGCTGCGGCGGATCATGAACGTGCCGAAGCGGGGCATCGGGGACCGTGCGGAGGCGATGCTGGACGCCCTGGCCGCCCGGGAGCGGATCACCTTCCCGCAGGCCATGGCCAGGGTCGACGAGGCCTACGGCATGGCGGCGCGGTCGGCGAACGCGGTGCGCCGCTTCAACACGATGATGGACGAACTGCGCACCGTCGCCGAGTCCGGGGCGGGCCCGGCGACCGTGCTGGAGGCGGTGCTGGAGCAGACCGGCTACCTCGCGGAACTCCAGGCCTCCACCGACCCGCAGGACGAGACCCGGGTCGAGAACCTTCAGGAACTCGCCGCTGTCGCCCTTGAGTTCGAGCAGGAACGTGGTGAGGAGAATCCGGGAACCCTCGCGGACTTCCTCGAACAGGTGGCGCTCGTCGCCGACTCGGATCAGATCCCCGACTCCGTGGACGACGAGGAGGGGGCCGGTGTCGTCACGCTGATGACCCTGCACACCGCGAAGGGGCTGGAGTTCCCGACCGTCTTCCTCACCGGCATGGAGGACGGCGTCTTCCCGCACATGCGCGCTCTGGGGCAGACCAAGGAGCTGGAGGAGGAACGGCGCCTCGCCTACGTGGGGATCACCCGGGCCCGCGAACGCCTCTACCTGACGCGTTCCACGCTGCGCAGCGCCTGGGGTCAGCCGCAGTACAACCCGCCGTCCCGGTTCCTGGAGGAGATCCCCGCCGAGTACGTGGACTGGAGGCGCACCGGCCCGGCGGCCGGAGGCGCCGTCGGCGGGGGTTTCGGTTCCGGCCGGGCCGCCGGCGGGCGCACGGCGGGTTCGCCGGGCGCCGCAGGGCCCTCCGGGTTCGCGACCCGGCGGGGTGCGGAGCGCAAGGTGGTGTCGCTCGCGGCGGGCGACCGCGTCAGCCACGACACCTTCGGTCTGGGGACCGTCACGTCCGTGCGCGGCAGCGGCGACAAGGCCGAGGCGACGATCGACTTCGGCGGGGAGAAGCCGAAGCGGCTGCTGCTGCGCTACGCACCGGTCGAGAAGCTCTGACGTACGGGCGCGGGCCCGGCACCGGCAGTCGAGTGTGCTGCCGGGCCCGCGCCCGCGGTTCGGTGGGCGTCAGCCCGGCTCGAGGCCGTGGGAGCGGAACCAGGCAAGCGGGTCGACGGCGTCGCCGCCTCCGGGGTGGACCTCGAAGTGCAGGTGCGGGCCTGTGGAGTTGCCCGAGCTGCCGGAGTACCCGATCACCGTGCCGGCCTGGACGGAGCCGGAGGTGTAGCTGGTGCTCGCCAGGTGGCAGTACCAGGTCTCCGTGCCGTCGGGTGCCGTGAGGATGAGCATGTTGCCGTAGGCGGAGTTCCACTGGGTGCGGATCGACCCGTCGGTGGCGGCCTTGATGGGGGTGCCGTAGCTGACGGGGAAGTCGATCCCGGTGTGCACGGACATCCAGTTGATGCCGGCCTGCCCGAAGTAGGCGCTGATGCCGAATCCCTCGGCGGGCAGGAAGAACTTCTGCCGGAGGGCCTCCCGGCGGGCGGCCTCGGCCGCCTCGCGCCGGCGCTCCGCCTCCTGGCGCTTCTTGAGGTCGATGCGCTCCTGCGTCCGGCTGGCACGGTCCGCGAAGTCCGAGCCGGCTTCGCGGAGTCCGGCGAGCTGGGTGTCCAGCTTGGTGTTGGCGGGTGAGGCCTGCACCTCGGTGTCCTCCGGGGAGGAGGCCGCCTGGGCGGGCTCCTCGTCCTGCGCGGGGAGGACGGAGGCCGCGGCGATGCCTGCCACGCCGAGTACCGCGACCGACGGGGCGGCGACGGTGAGGAGCGCCGAGCGGTGGGCCTTCGGGGACCGGCGGCGGCCACGCGGGTGCAGCTGGGAGGCCGCCGCCCCGGGTTCTGGCTCCGCCTCGGACACCGGCACCGCGGCGCCGGCCTCGTGCGGGGCGTCCTCCGCGGCGTCCGGGGTGCCGTCCTCGGGCTGCGGGGCGTACGGGTCCGCGGCGTACGGGTCGTAGGCGTCCGCGGCGTAGGGGTCCGGGACCGCGTACGGGTCCGCCGGGTAGACGCCGTGCCCGTAGGCGTCCTCCTGGGCGGGGAGCGCCCCGTCCTGCGAGGCGTATGCGCCGTACACGTCGTACTCGTCCACGCCTGCCGGGTCGGAGGGGTGGAGGCTGGTGCCCTGGACGTCCGTGCCCCAGGCGTCCGGCCCGTCGCCCTGCGACGGGTAGTGCTGTCCGCCGAACTCCTCTGCGGGACGTGCGTGCTCCTGGCCGTAGGCGGTGCCGTCCCAGCCCGCGGTGTCGTAGGCGTTCACGTCCCACTGCGCGGTGGCGTCCGCCGTCGGGCCCGACCCCGCCCAGTCGCCGCCGTCCGGCGCGATGCCGGGCTGCTGCGGTACGAACGCGGTTCCCTGGCCGTAGGTGCCGTCCGCCTGCCAGTCGGAGGCGGTGTAGTGGCCCGTGCCATAGGCGTCGGCCTGACCGTACGCCGGGACGTACTGTCCGCCGTCGCCGTAGCCGCCCGTTCCGTACGGGTCGGTGCCGTACGCCTGGTGGCCGGGGACGCCGTAGCCGTCCTGCGGCCACCCCTCCTCGCCGGTGGCGTAGCCGGTGGTTCCGTGGGAGCCGTATGCCGACTGCTCGTAGTGCGCGGTGTCGTAGTCCGCGTACGCGTATGCGGCACCGGGTTCGGCCGGGTAGGGATCGCCGGCCGGGTGACGGTCGTTCACCACCAACTTCTCTTTCGCCTCGACAGCAAGGGGCGGAGCAAGTGCGGCGACTGTACCCGGCGGTATGCGGAGTCGACAATCTTCTCCGGGTTTCGAGCGGCCCGTGCATGGGCATTCTGCCGTCTTTCGCCGTCCTACGCCCCGGTAGTCGGCGGGGTGTTCGAGGAAGATGCACGCCCGTTCCGTGCGAAACGTGCCCCTGTGAGGGACATGTGGTCGCGGAGTGACGTTTCCGGGGAGACGGTGCTCAGGCGGCTCCGGCCGCGTCCGGGCGGCCGGGGCCCGCACGTTCACCGGCGCGCTCGGCGGCCGCCCCGAACAGCGTTGGTTGCGCCCCGAGTTCGTCCCGGATCCAGGCCGCGATCGTCGCGTCCACGGGCAGCATCAGATGCCCGACACCCCGCACGCGCACGTTCGTCACCGCGAGGTCGGGATGCTCCAGCCGCGCGTGGTGCGCCGGCAGGACGAACAGGTCGTGTTCGCTCCAGATGTTGACGAAACGGGTCGCGCACCCGCCGCCCGTCGGCCCGGCGAGCTCCCCGAGCAGGTCCGATCCGGGCACCATCTGGCGCGCCAGCGGATGCGGTGGCAGGGCCGCCGCCGCGTAGGTGCCCGCGTGCGGTGTGCCGAGCGTGACCAGGGTGCGCACGAACGCGTCGCCGCCGAGCCGCTGCACGAAGCAGCGGCCGATCAGTCCGCCGAGGCTGTGGCCGACCAGGTCGACCCGGTCGTGGCCGGTGGTCCGGCGGACACGGTCGACGTGCTCCCCGAGGAGTTCGGCGGCCTCGTGGACGTCCCACGTCAGCAGGGAGTGGTTCACGCAGTGCACGTGCGGCCAGCCGTTGTCCAGCAGCGAGCGGCGGAGCGCGACGAAGGTCGAGCGGTTGTCGCTGAAGCCGTGCAGCAGCAGGACGGGAGGTGCGCCCGTGCCCTCACCCTCCGTGGCCGGGGGCGGGGCCGCGCCCGGGTCGGTGATCTGCTCCGGCTGGATGCCGGAGGGGTAACGGAGGAGATGGCCGGTGAGCGCGACCGCCTCCCGCGTCGCCGCACGGAGCATGTCCGACAAGGCAACCACCTCCCGACCCGCTCACCGGGTCCGCGCCGCTGCTGCGGTGCCGGGTGCCCCGGAATCACGATCGTGTGCGGTCCTCGATGTGATTTCCCCCTCCCTTGGCGTGAGGAAACTGCCAGGATGGGTGATGCTGGATAACGTTCGTTCACCTGGACCGTCGGAGTTCCGGGGATGCGTCGTGAGATGGAGGCAGTGATGGGTGTGTCGGGTCCGATCCGCGTGGTGGTCGCCAAGCCGGGTCTCGACGGCCACGACCGCGGTGCCAAGGTCATCGCGCGAGCCCTGCGCGACGCGGGCATGGAGGTCGTCTACACCGGGCTGCACCAGACCCCCGAGCAGATCGTGGACACCGCGATCCAGGAGGACGCGGACGCCATCGGCCTCTCGATCCTCTCCGGCGCCCACAACACGCTCTTCGCGAAGGTCCTGGAGCTGCTGCGCGAGCGCGACGCGGAGGACATCAAGGTCTTCGGCGGCGGCATCATCCCGGAGGACGACATCGCGCCGCTCAAGGAGCAGGGCGTCGCGGAGATCTTCACCCCGGGCGCCCCGACCGGCGAGGTCGTCGCCTGGGTCCGCGGCAACGTCCGGCAGGTCGCCGCCTAGGAGGCGGGGCCGTCCGCGGCCGCTGCGGGCTCCCCGCGCAGCTCGGAGAGCATCGCCGTACGCAGCCGCAACGTCGCCACGAGGCGCTGGAACGCCTCCGCCCAGTAGGCGCCTGCGCCCGGTGAACCGTCCGCCGGCTCCTCCGCGACCGCGGTGAGGGGTGCGAGCCGTTCCGCCTCACCGGGGTCGAGGCAGCGCTCGGCCAGCCCCATGACCCCGCTGAAACTCCAGGGGTAGCTGCCCGCGTCTCGGGCGATCTCCAGCGCGTCCAGCACGGCGCGCCCCAGCGGCGCCGCCCAGGGAGTGGCGCACACGCCGAGTATGCGGAAGGCGTCGGAGAGCCCGTGGGCGGCGACGAAGTCGGCCGCCCAGGCGGAGCGCTCCGGGGCCGGAAGCACCGCCAGCAGCTTCGCCGGATCCCCCGGACCGCGAGCGGGCGGAGCGGACGCCGGACCGGCCAGCGCGCGCGCCCACACGGGGTTCCGCTGCCGCACGGCGGCCCGGCACCACCCGGCGTGGAGGTCCGCGCCCCACCCTCCCGCGACGGGCAGCGCGACGATGCCGGCCGCCGACCTGCCGCCGAACCGCGCGTGCCACGCCGACAGCGGGGCCGCGCCGACGAGCTGCCCGAGCCACCACGACCGCTCTCCGCGGCCGGAGGGAGGCCTGGGCGCGACGCCGTCCCGCCGCATCCCCGCATCGCAGGCCTCCGGAGGCTCCACGAGGATGCCCCCGCCCGCGCTGTCCGGACCCACGCAGGCCAGGGCGCGTTCCGCCATCCGGGTGGCAAGAGCCGATTCCGGCAGTGCCGACAGCAGCTCAGCCGCCGTCGCTCGCACGATCCGGCTCCGGTCGGTGAGCGCCCGGGAGAGGAAGGCCTCGTCCTCGGGGCGGAGCGTCTCCCGCAGCGTCTCCAGGAACACCAGCCGGTCCTCGGCCCGCTCGCCGCTCCAGCCGTGCTCCAGCAGCGCCAGTCCGGCGGCGGGATCCCGGCGGCGCAGCCCGCCCAGCACGGCGAGCCGTTCGACGAACAGCCCCTCGGCCCACAGCCGCTGCTCCGCCGCGGGGTCGACCGGGCCGGGCGGTGCGTGTCCGGCCCCGCGCAGCGCGAACCGCCACTCGGGGTTCAGGCCCGCCAGCCACCGGGCCCGCGGGCCGCCGAAGGAGAGGACCGCCGCCCGCAGGTCCGTGCGGGCCCGTGCCGCGTTCAGCAGTGCGGGCAGCTCCTCGTACGGCGGGCGGTACCCGTGGTCGCGCGCGGCGGCGAGCCACTGCGGGAGCAGCTCGCCCGGATCCGGTTCGGTGCTGCGGCGGTGGCCCGCGCCGCCCCCGGAACGGTGGGCGAGCAGCAGGGCGAGCCGCGCGGCCGCCGGAGCGGGGAGAGGCGGACGCGGGTCCTCGGGGGCGGTTCCGGGCACCGGTGCCGCGGCGGCGGGCCGCGCACCGGCCCGCCGCCGCAGGGTCTCGGCAGCGGCGGCCCCCAGCAACGCCCGGGCGTCTCCTCCCGGCGGCCGGCGCCACTCGGTCCCGAGCATGGCGGCGGTCACCAGCTCGCTCCACGGCGTGCGGTCGTCGTGCATCGAGGTCCCCTCCCCGTCCGCGGTCCCCACCGCTGCGGGCGCGGTCAAAGCGGCACCGCGCAGCCGTCGCGCGCGGGCCACGCCGTGTGCGGCACGAACCCCCGGTGCCCGCACTCGCCGAACACCGTCAGCGGCCCGCCTCCCGACACCGCGGCCAGCCGCCACAGAGACGCGGCCGGAACGTCCGGTGCCACCGGCAGTGCCGTCCCGCCGGAGGCGTCCGCCACCTGCCAGCCGTCGGAGCCCGACGGCGGGAGGGGGACGACGTCGGCGAGGACGACCGGCCAGGCGTCCAGCCAGGGGTCGTCGCCGAGCGCCCTGCCGTAGGCCGCCAGAGCGTCGCCGGTGGTGGAGCCTGTGGAAGCTGCCGGCCCGTCACCGGCGGCGGGTGCGAAGCCGCCCCGGAGCACCCTCGGCTCCGAGTGGCGTGCGCCCAGCGCGGCCCGCAGCGGAGGGGCTCCGGGATGGAACGCCAGATCGGCGTCGAGTACCGCACCGACCGGCAGCGCCGGCTCCGGGGCGCGGCCGGGGGCGGTGAAGCCGAGCAGCAGTGCGGTCCGCCGCGACCGGCGCCCCAGAAGCCAGGTGCGGCGCGCCGTCAGTCTGCCCTCCTGCTCCTCCCGCCGGGCCAGCACGAGCCAGTCGTCCCGCAGCCGTGCTCCGGGGTCGGCGAGCACCGCGGCGCGGTCCACCGTCAGGCCGGCCCGCGCCCGCACGGTCGCCGCGAGGGGTTCCGGCAGTGCGGTGAGGTCGCGGCAGGCGCGCGCCAGCAGGTGCAGCAGGGCGCAGTCCGCCAGCAGCCGCTCCGGGCCGTCTTCGGCGGACCCCGCCGACGGGTCCAGTGCGCGTACGCCTGCGGCGAGGCCCGGCGCCTGGGCGTCCACCATGCGGGCCGCGGTCTCCTCACGGGCATCGGGTGCCAGGCCGCCGGAGGTCGCCAGCCCCTCCCGCAGCCAATCCTCCAACCGCTGCTCCAACTCGCCCGCGCCGGCGGCGATCCGCGCCACCCGGCGTGCCGCCCGCGGCGCCGGCCGGCGGCCCGTGACCTCCCGGCCGGCCGCGGCCGGCCCGCCGCCCCTCCTGCCCGACGCCGCGTCGGGCGCGAGCACCTGTTCCGCCGTCCAGCGGCCCCCCTGTCCACTCATGCGAACGACGGTAGGAGCCGGGACTGACACACCGTCCGATCAGGCCCGTCGCCGGGCGCGACGCTGCGCGGGGCCGGCTGTCAGTGCACCCGGGCAGGGTGGTGCGCACATCGATCCGCTGCGCGCCGAGGGGGAGTTGTGACCGATCCGCATGTGCTGAGACCGCACGCCGAGGACGCCTTCGCCGACGAGCTGACGGCCCTGACGGCAGCCGACGACCGGCCGCGGCCGGAGCGTTGGCGCCTGTCGCCGTGGGCCGTGGCGACGTACCTGCTCGGCGGGACCCTGCCGGACGGGACGGTGATCACTCCGAAGTACGTGGGTCCGCGCCGTGTCGTCGAGGTGGCGGTCTCCACTCTGGCCACCGACCGGGCCCTGCTGCTGCTCGGCGTGCCCGGGACCGCGAAGACCTGGGTGTCCGAGCACCTCGCTGCCGCGATCAGCGGTGATTCGACGCTGCTGGTGCAGGGCACGGCCGGCACTCCCGAGGAGGCCCTGCGCTACGGCTGGAACTACGCCCGGCTCCTCGCGAACGGGCCGAGCCGCGACGCCCTGGTGCCCAGCCCGGTCCTGCGCGCGATGGCCGACGGCGCGACCGTCCGGGTGGAGGAGCTCACCCGCATCCCGGCCGACGTGCAGGACACCCTGATCACCGTGCTGTCGGAGAAGACGCTGCCCGTTCCGGAGCTGGGGGAGGAGGTGCAGGCGGTCCGCGGCTTCAACCTCGTCGCCACGGCCAACGACCGCGACCGCGGGGTGAACGAGCTCTCCAGCGCCCTGCGCCGCCGGTTCCACACGGTCGTGCTGCCGCTTCCGGCCACCGCCGAGGCGGAGGTCGACATCGTCTCCCGCCGGGTGGACGAGATCGGCCGTTCTCTGGACCTGCCGCCCGCACCGGAGGGGGTCGAGGAGATACGACGGGTCGTCACGGTCTTCCGCGAACTGCGCGAGGGCGTCACCTCCGACGGCCGGACGAAGGTCAAGTCCCCCTCGGGGACGCTCTCCACCGCGGAGGCGATCTCCGTGGTGACCGGAGGCATGGCGCTCGCCTCGCACTTCGGCGACGGTGTGCTGCGCGCCGGCGACGTGGCCGCCGGCCTGCTCGGGGCGGTGGTGCGCGACCCGGCGGCGGACCGCGTGGTGTGGCAGGAGTACCTGGAGGCGGTGGTCCGGGAGCGGGAAGAGTGGCAGGACCTCTACCGGGCGTGCCGCGAGGCGTCGGTATGAGCGGGCCGCTGCTGCTGGGAGTCCGGCACCACGGGCCGGGCTCGGCGCGTGCGGTGCGGACCGCGCTCGAGGCGCACGCCCCCGCCGAGGTACTGGTGGAGGGCCCGGCCGAGGCCGACGCCGTGGTGCGCCTCGCCGCGGAGGACGCCATGCGCCCGCCCGTCGCGCTCCTCGCCCACGTCGTCGACGAGCCCGCCCGGGCCGCATTCTGGCCGCTCGCCGCGTTCTCCCCGGAGTGGGTCGCGATCCGCTGGGCCCTGGCGCGCGACGTGCCGGTGCGGTTCTTCGACCTCCCCGCCGCCCACACCCTCGCCCTCCCGGCGGAGCCGGCCGGCCCGGACTCCGGCGGGGACGGCCCATCGCTGCGCCTCGACCCCCTGGCGACGCTCGCCGCGGCGGCCGGGCACGACGACCCGGAGCGCTGGTGGGAGGACGTGGTCGAGCACCGCGGCCGGTCCGCGACCGGGGAATCCGACCCGCTGGCGCCCTTCACCGCACTGGCGGGGGCGATGGCGGAACTGCGTGCGGCGCACGGCGACGGCGGCCGCCCCCGGGACCTGATCCGGGAGGCCCACATGCGGCTGCGGCTGCGCGAGGCCCGGCGCCGGCAGGGGGACGACGCGGTCGCGGTGGTGTGCGGGGCCTGGCACGTGCCCGCGCTGGCGGCCCCGGCGAAGGTGACGGACGACCGGCGACTGCTGCGCGGCCTTCCCAGGGCGCGCGTCGACGTGACGTGGGTCCCCTGGACCGACCGGCGGCTCGCCCACCGCAGCGGGTACGGCGCCGGAGTCGACTCGCCGGGCTGGTACGGCCATCTGTTCGCAGCCCCGGACCGGCCCGTGGAGCGCTGGATGACGCGGGCCGCCCGGCTGTTGCGCGAGGAGGACATGCCCGTCTCCCCGGCCGAGGTGATCGAGGCCGTGCGCCTCGCCGACACCCTCGCCGCGCTGCGGGACCGTCCGCTTGCCGGGCTGACCGAGACCCTCGACGCGGTACGAGCGGTGCTCTGTGGCGGTTCCGATGTTCCGCTGGAGCTGGTCAGGGAGCGGCTGGTCGTCGGTGAGGCGCTGGGAGAGGTCCCGGCCGGGGCTCCCGTGGTGCCGCTGCAGCGCGATCTGGCGCGGCAGCAGCGGAGCCTGCGGCTCCGGGCCGAGGGGGCCGACCGGGAGCTCGCTCTGGACCTGCGCAGGGATGTCGACGTGGCGCGGAGCCGCCTGCTGCACCGGCTGCGGCTGCTCGGCGTCCCCTGGGGCGAGCCGGTGGGCGCCCGGAGCGCCGGTACGGGCACGTTCCGGGAGTCGTGGCTGCTGCGCTGGGAGCCCGAACTCGCCGTGCGGGTGGCCGAGGCGGGAATCTGGGGCACCACCGTGCTCTCCGCCGCGACCGCGAAGGCGCGGCGCCGGGCGGCCGAAACCGGGGATCTGGCCGGACTCACGACGCTCGCCGAGCAGTGCCTGCCGGCGGAACTCCCGGAGGCGCTTCCCGCGGTGATGCGGGCGCTGGCCGACCGGGCCGCCCTCGACACCGATGTCGGACATCTTGCCCAGGCCCTTCCTCCGCTGGTGCGTTCCGTCCGCTACGGCGATGTCCGAGGCAGCGACGCCGCCGCACCGGCACGGGTCGCGGCCGGGCTGGCCGAGCGGGTCCGCATCGGGCTGCCACCGGCCTGCGCGGGGCTCGACGCGGACGGCGCCGCGCAGTTGCGCCGTCATCTCGACACCGCCCACCGCGCCGTGGTCCTCCTCGCGCGCGGGGAGCCCGGGGAGCAGGGTTCCGGTGCGTCCGGCGGCGAGCTGCTGTCCCGCTGGTACGGCATGCTGCGGGACGTGGTGGGCCGCGACCGGGTCCCGGGCCTGCTCCGGGGGAGGTCCGCGCGGCTGCTGCTGGACGACGGCCGGTTGCCCGAGGAGGAGGCTGCCGGGCTCCTCCGCCTCGCGCTCTCCCCGGGCACGCCACCGGCCGAGGCGGCCGCCTGGATCGAGGGGTTCCTCTCCGGCAGCGGCCTGCTGCTCGTCCACGACACACGCCTGTTCGCCCTGGTCGACGCCTGGCTCACCGGAGTCGGCGAGGACGTCTTCACGGAGGTGCTGCCCTTGCTGCGGCGCACGTTCGCACCGTACGAGGCGGGGGTGCGGCGGACCTTGGGCGAACTCGTCCGGCGCGGCCCGGCGCCGGGCGGTACCGGAACGGAGGGGCTCCCGGGGTTCGCCCCGGATCTCGACGCGCGACGGGCGGACGCCGTGCTGCCCACCGTGCGGCGCCTGTTGGCGCCCGGCCCGGCCGGCACCTCCGCACGCGGCCCGGGCGGCAGCAGGACGGCAGCGACGGCGAGCAGGAGGGACGCATCGTGAGGAGCAGCATTCCGCAGCCGGTGTTCGTCGGGGCCGACGAGGACAGCCGCCACCAGACCGACGCACGTGCGGGTGCCGCGCCGAAGCCGCCGCCCGAGGGAGCAGTGGTGCCCCGCCCGCCCGCACCGACGCCGCTTCCCCTGCCCTCCGGGGCGGTGGGGGCGGAGGACGCGCGGCTGCGCCGCTGGCGGCTGGTGCTCGGCGGAGCGGACGGTGCGGAGGGCACCGGCCGTGCGCCGGCGGGAGCGGACGCCGCCGTGGACCGGGCGCTGGCCGCCCTCTACGGCAGCGACGGCGCGCGTCGCGGGGGCCGCGGTCCCGCTGACCGCAGGGGTGGTCTGGGCGCCTCCGCCCCGCAGGTCGCACGCTGGCTCGGCGACATCCGCCGCTACTTCCCGACTCCGGTCGTCCAGGTGATGCAGCGGGACGCGGTGGACCGCCTCGGCCTGGCGTCGCTGCTGCTGGAGCCCGAGATGCTGGAGTCCGTCGAGCCCGACGTGCATCTCGTCGGCACGCTGCTCTCCCTGAGGTCGGCGCTGCCGGAGTCGAGCCGGGAGTCGGCGCGGGCCGTGGTGCGGACGGTGGTGGCCCAGCTGGAGCGGCGGCTGGCGGCCCGTACCCGTTCCGCCCTCGCGGGTGCCCTGGACAGGTCGGCGCGCACGGCCCGTCCGCGGCACCGCGACATCGACTGGGACCGCACCGTCCGGGCGAACCTCGCGCACTACCTGCCCGAGTACCGCACCGTGGTGCCCGAGCGGCTGGTCGGTCACGCGCGGGCGGCCCGGTCGGTCGCGAAGGAGGTCGTCCTCTGCGTCGACCAGTCGGGCTCGATGGCGTCGTCCGTCGTCCACGCCTCCGTCTTCGGGGCGGTGCTCGCGTCGCTGCGCGCCCTGGACACCCGGATCGTGGTGTTCGACACCGAGGTCGCGGATCTCACCGAGGCGCTCGACGATCCCGTCGACGTCCTGTTCGGCACCCGGCTCGGCGGCGGAACGGACATCAACCGCGCCCTGGCGTACTGCCGGTCGCGCATCCGGCGCCCCGCCGACACGGTCGTGGTGCTCATCAGCGACCTCCACGAGGGCGGTATCCGGGACGAGATGCTGTCCCGCGTCGCGGCCCTTCAGGCGTCCGGTGTCCGGTTCGTCACGCTGCTCGCGCTGTCCGACGACGGCGCGCCCGCCTACGACAGGGCGCACGCGGCGGCGCTGGCCGCACTCGGCAGTCCCGCGTTCGCCTGCACGCCGGACCTGTTTCCGGAGGTCATGGCGGCGGCTCTGGAGGGCCGGCCGCTGCCGGTACCGGACGACGCCGTGGGGGCTCCCGGGGCTGGAGGGCTGTGACTGTTGTCACCGCGCAGGTGTGATGTGGGATTTAGGGAGTGCTCACCGGCGGCGCTACCCTGCAAGGCGGACATGCCGCGCGCCATCGGTGACGCCGCGGCCACGCGGCACGCCCACGCTGACAACGAACCGCGAATCACTGACTAAGGGGACGTACGCGCGTGGACCTGTTCGAGTACCAGGCGAGGGACCTCTTCGCCAAGCATGACGTACCGGTGCTGGCCGGTGAAGTCATCGACACGCCCGAGGCGGCGCGCGAGGTGACCGAGCGACTCGGCGGTCGCGCGGTCGTCAAGGCGCAGGTGAAGACCGGCGGCCGCGGCAAGGCCGGCGGTGTGAAGCTGGCTTCCGACGCGGACGACGCTGTCGAGAAGGCCGGCGCCATTCTGGGCATGGACATCAAGGGCCACGTGGTCCACAAGGTGATGCTGGCGCAGACCGCCGACATCGCCGAGGAGTACTACGTCTCCTTCCTGCTCGACCGCACCAACCGGACCTTCCTCGCGATGGCCTCCGTCGAGGGCGGCGTGGAGATCGAGGAGGTCGCGGCGACCAAGCCCGAGGCCCTCGCCAAGATCCCGGTCGACGCCATCGAGGGTGTCACCGAGGCCAAGGCCCGCGAGATCGTCGAGGCCGCGAAGTTCCCGGCCGAGCTGCACGACCAGGTCGTCAACGTCCTGGTGAAGCTGTGGGACGTCTTCCTCAAGGAGGATGCTCTCCTGGTCGAGGTGAACCCGCTGGTCAAGACCTCCGACGGCCGGGTCATCGCCCTGGACGGCAAGGTCTCCCTGGACGCGAACGCCGAGTTCCGCCAGCCCGACCACGCCGCGCTCGAGGACAAGGCCGCGGCCAACCCGCTCGAGGCCGCCGCCAAGGCCAAGGGCCTGAACTACGTCAAGCTCGACGGCCAGGTCGGCATCATCGGCAACGGTGCCGGGCTGGTCATGTCCACCCTCGACGTGGTCGCCTACGCCGGTGAGGCGCACGCGGGCGTCAAGCCCGCCAACTTCCTCGACATCGGCGGCGGTGCCTCGGCCGAGGTCATGGCCAACGGCCTGGAGATCATCCTCGGCGACCCGGACGTCAAGTCCGTGTTCGTCAACGTCTTCGGTGGCATCACCGCCTGCGACGCCGTCGCGAACGGCATCGTGCAGGCCCTGGAGCTCCTGAAGTCCAAGGGTGAAGAGGTCGACAAGCCGCTGGTCGTGCGTCTGGACGGCAACAACGCCGAGCTGGGCCGCAAGATTCTGACCGACGCCGCCCACCCGCTGGTGCAGCAGGTCGACACCATGGACGGGGCGGCCGACCGCGCCGCCGAGCTGGCCGCCAAGTAAGGGACGAGGACTTCACAGAACAATGGCTATCTTCCTCACCAAGGAAAGCAAGGTCATCGTCCAGGGGATGACCGGCTCCGAGGGTCAGAAGCACACCCGGCGCATGCTGGCCTCCGGCACCAACATCGTGGGCGGTGTCAACCCGCGCAAGGCGGGCACCACCGTCGACTTCGACGGCACCGAGGTTCCGGTGTTCGGCGGCGTCAAGGAGGCCATGGAAGCCACCGGCGCCGACGTGACCGTCATCTTCGTGCCGGAGAAGTTCACCCGGAGCGCGGTCGTCGAGGCGGTCGACGCCGAGATCCCGCTCGCCGTGGTGATCACCGAGGGCATCGCGGTGCACGACTCCGCGAACTTCTGGGCCTACGCCACGCAGCACGGCAACAAGACCCGCATCGTCGGCCCGAACTGCCCCGGTCTCATCACGCCGGGCCAGTCGAACGCCGGCATCATCCCGGCCGACATCACCAAGCCGGGCCGCATCGGCCTGGTGTCGAAGTCCGGCACGCTGACGTACCAGATGATGTACGAGCTGCGGGACATCGGCTTCTCCACCTGCGTCGGCATCGGCGGCGACCCGGTCATCGGCACGACCCACATCGACGCCCTCAAGGCGTTCGAGGCCGACCCCGACACGGATCTGATCGTCATGATCGGCGAGATCGGCGGTGACGCCGAGGAGCGGGCGGCCGACTTCGTCAAGGAGAACGTCTCCAAGCCGGTCGTCGGCTACGTCGCGGGCTTCACCGCGCCCGAGGGCAAGACGATGGGCCACGCCGGTGCGATCGTGTCGGGTTCCTCCGGCACCGCGCAGGCGAAGAAGGAGGCCCTGGAGGCCGCGGGCGTGAAGGTCGGCAAGACCCCGTCCGAGACCGCGCGTCTCGCACGCGAGCTGCTGGACGGCTGAGGCCCCGCGCCTGCCGTTCCGGCCGGGCCCGCACCCCGCTCCGGGGCGCGGGCCCGCCGTGGTTCTCAGCCCTCGTGGCCCGCGGGCGGGGCTCCGTCGTCCACCGGGTCGCTGTCGTCCACCGGGCCGGTGTCGTCCACCGGGCGCGCCACGGGGGCGCCGCCGTGTTCCGTCAGCCGCATGCGGGTGTTCGCGGAACGCAGCCCCGGCAGGTACGCGGCACCGTGCGTGCGCTGCCCCGCGTCGACCACGGCGGCCGGTTCACCCGGTGCGGCGGCCCGGTGCTCCTGGCCGAGCAGTGCGAGGCCCACCGCGGCGGCCAGCGCACCGGTCGCGCCCAGCGCCGCACCGGTGCCGGCGCGGACCGTGCGCGCCGTGCGCGTCCTCGCGGCGGCTGCCGGGGGCGGTGGCGGAACCGTCGCCGCGCGCAGCAGCAGCCCCAGTCGTTCGGCGAGCAGCGGGACGCGTCGTTCCGCACGGGCGCGCCGCAGTTCCGGTACCTCGGCGGTGAGCAGGTCCCGGGCGTGGGCGAGGCGGGACGCCGCTGCCGCGGTGCTCGCCTCCGTCTCGACCGCCGTCCGCGCCGCGTCGAGCCCGAGTCCGTCGTGCAGCAGAAGGGTGCGGCGGTGCGGGCGCGGCAGTGCCAGCAGGCCGTTCAGCAGGGCCCGGTCGGCGGCGGGCCCCGGATGCGGGGGCCGGGTGCTGCGCCCGGGGGCGAGCAGGTGCCACGGCGAGAGGGCGTAGTCGTGGGCGACGGCGCGGATCCACCCGGCGGGGTCGCGGTCGGCTGCCACCTCCGGCCACCGCTTCCACGCGGTGCGGAACGCGTGGGCGACGGCGCGTTCCGCGGTGCGGGGGTGCCCGCAGAGCAGGTACGCCTGCCGGGTGAACGCGGTGGCGTGCCGCAGGTGCAGCAGGTCGAAGGCGGCCTGCGCCTGTCGGGCGCCGCGGTGTGCCGAGCGGGTGCGCAGGCGTGTCCTGCCGCGTCGGCGGGTCCGTTCCTGTCGCGCCGTCACGTCTGCTCCGGTCTCCGCTGATGCACTGTCCGATCCACGCATAGAAGTCATATTGTGTGAATCGATAGTGCTGCGCATGCCGAGCGACACCACGACGAAGCAGCCTTCCCCCGGGAGGGCGCGGCGGATTGGCAGCATGGCGACGTGATGCCGCAGACCCGCCCCGCCCGCCCCACCCACCCGGACGGCCCGGACACCCCGCACCGCACCGCCCCGGGAGCACCGGCCCGCAGCACGGCAGCCCTGCGGCTGCTGGGCGGAGCGGTCGCCTTCGCACTGGGCCTCGGGCTGTGCACCGTCCTGGTGCTGCTGCTCTGGATCGGGACGCCCGCGTCCCACGGCGCCCCGGACGAGGCGCTGCACGTCGCCGCCGCCGTATGGCTGACGGCGCACGGGGTCGACCTCGTCCGCGACAGCACCGTCACCGGCGAGCCCGTGCCGCTCGCGCTCACCCCGCTCCTGCTGACCGCCCTGCCCCTGTGGCTCCTCCACCGGGCGGTCCGCAACGCACTCGACACTCCTCCGGCCAGAGTCACGGCCACCGGGCCGGTGCTGCGCGCCGCCGGCACCGCCGCTGCCGGCTACCTGCTGCCGGGCGCAGCCCTGATCGCCGCGACCACCGACGGCCCGCTGCGGGTGAACCCGTACGGGGCGGTCCTGCGACTGGCCCTGTTCGTCGCCGTCGTGAGCGCGGCGGCCGCCTGGCTCTCGCTCGGACGGCCCGCGCCGCGCCTACCGGCGTCCGCGGCACCGCTGTGGCGACCCGCCTCCCGCGCCGCGGCACTGGCGACGTCGCTCCTGCTCGTGGGCGGTCTGCTGCTGACGCTCGTCGCCCTGGCCCGCGGCAGCGGCGCCGTGTTCGGCGGCACGGCACAGCTCGGTGGCTCCTGGGCGGGCTACGCGGCCGTGGTGCTGCTCGCCTTCGCCCTCCTGCCCAACGCCGCCGTGTGGGCCGCGTCCTACGCGCTGGGCCCCGGGTTCTCCCTCGGCGGCGGAAGCACCGTCGCCCCGCTGACGGCGACCCCGGTCCCTCACCTCCCGCCGTTCCCGCTGCTGGCAGGGCTGCCGGCCGAGGAGGTGGCCGGGCGGCCGATCGCCTGGGCCGCGGCGGCGGTTCCGCCGGCCGCGGCGCTGGCAACCGGCTGGTACCTGGGACGTGCCGCCTCACCCGTCGCGGCACCCGTCCCGCCCGGAGGGGCCGTCGAGGACACCGCGCTCGGTCCGTGGCGGACCGTGCTCGCCGCCGCGGTGGCCGGCTGTGGCTGCGCGACGGCGCTCGGCGCCCTGGCCTCGCTCTCCGGCGGCGCGCTGGGGACCGGCACCCTCCGCCATGTCGGGCCGTTGTGGTGGGCGACGGGCGGCGCGGCGCTCGCCTGGACGGCAGCGGTCGGCGTGCCGACGGCATGGGGCGTGCGTGCCTGGCGGCTGCGGCAGCGCCTCGGCGCGCGCGAGCGCATGCGGCGCGTCGCCGCCGCCGTCGCCGGACTCCCCGCCGCCCTCTCCCGTCTCCTGCCGACCGGCCCGCTCCGGTTCCGCCGGGCCGGTGAGAAGGCGGACCGGGCCGGTGCGCCCACCGGGTCCACCGGGTCCACCGCGTCCGGGGCGGACGGCACGCGGCAGGGCGACTGGCACGACACGGGAGCGCGGCGCACCCGGTGGGCCGCGCTGAAAGAGGCCTCCGGGGGGCTCATGGCGGACTTCCCGCCCCGCGACCGCGACTGACGGCCCGCCTCCGGCGCTCCGCCCGCCCGGCCGACGCCGCGCCGACGCCGCCCCGTCGGCGCAACGGCCGGGCGTCCGTCAGTTCTGCTGTTCGGCCTGGGAGGGGTTGAGCCAGGACGGCGGCACCTTCCCGTCCGGCAGGTCCTCGCACTTCTGGCGGGCGGCCTCCGTGAGCGCGTCCGCGCGGCAGGTGTAGTACTCCTCGTACACCAGCTGCTGCCCGAAGTTGACGGCCACCCCCGACAGCGCCATGACGCCGGCCACGAGCCCGCCGACCGCGGCGGCCCGCCGCGCCTTGGCGGCCTGCGCCGGAGTGACCGTCACCTCCAGGCCCGCGGGGCGGGAGCCGTCGGAGCCCGTGCTGCCGGATGCCCCGGCCTCCTCGCCCGGGTTGCGGTCGGTGCCCGCCACGTCGGCCGCCGTGGCGTGCGCGGTCGGGACGGAGCGGACGCCCGACGGTCCGCGGAGCGCGCTGATGCCCCAGTAGAGGGAGAGCGCGCCGAGCAGCAGCGCGATTTCGGTCAGGCCGAACAGGGCGAAGAACAGGGCCCAGATGCCGCCGTGCAGGGCGTAGCGGGCATGGCGCTGTTTCGGGTCGGTCGGGTCCCAGCGCAGACCGGGCGTCCGCCGGCGGTCGCGGTCCCCGTTCTGCTCGGGACCGCCGGAACTGCCGAACCCGCCGTCCTGCCGGCCGGGCTGGCGACTGCTCCAGCGGCTGCCCCACGGTGGGCCGCCCTGCGAGCCGTTCTCCGGGCCGCTCTCGGGGCGCCGGGGGCGCCAGGGCTTGTCCGGCTCTCCCTCGGGAGGTGCCGCGAAGGGGTTGTCCTCCTCGCCGTCCCGGTTGTCCGCGCCGTTCTCCGGATCCGGGCGCCCGCGGGACGAGGAGGACCCGCCGGGCTGCTCCTGCCCCTCGGTTCCCCTGGTGTCGTCCGACTCGTGAGCGGGATCGGCGTCGTCCGCGTGGCGGCTTCGGTCGGTCATGTGGTCTGCGTCTTCCCCTGCTTCTCTCCGCGTCGGGCAAGCCCCTACGGGCCCGACGCTACCTGTCGGGCACTGCCCCCGTCCCGGGAGGGCCGGTGCGCGTGCCGGTATCGTTGCCGACGGTCGACCGGTTCGTAGGGTTCCCCGTCAACGCGGCCCCTGCGAACTTGTGGATCCCTACGAATCCCGCCTCGCCAGAAAGTGCACGCCGTGGCAGCGCAGCGCCTCAACCGCCCCGCCCGTCTCGTCGTGCTCGTCTCCGGGTCCGGCAGCAACCTCCAGGCGCTCCTCGACGAGATCGACGACCGCGGGGTCGAGGCGTACGGGGCGCGGGTCGTCGCGGTCGGAGCGGACCGCCCCGGCGTCGCCGCCCTGGACCGTGCGGACCGTGCGGGCATCCCCTCGTTCGTGTGCCGGGTCCGCGACCACGCCGACCGCGCCGCATGGGACCGGGCGTTGACCGCGGCCACCGCGGCGCACGCACCGGACCTGGTGGTCTCCGCCGGGTTCATGAAGATCGTGGGGCCGGCGTTCCTGGCGCGCTTCGGCGGCCGTTTCGTGAACACGCACCCCGCGCTGCTGCCCAGCTTCCCCGGTGCCCACGGGGTCCGCGACGCGCTCGAGTACGGCGTCAAGGTCACCGGCTGCACCGTCCACTTCGTCGACGACGGCGTCGACACCGGCCCGATCATCGCCCAGGGCGTGGTCGAGGTGCTCGAGGAGGACCATGCGGACGGGGGAGCCGCTCTGCACGAGCGGATCAAGGAAGTCGAGCGACGGCTGCTCGTCGAGGTCGTCGGGTGTCTGGCCCGTGACGGCTACCGCATCGAGGGACGAAAGGTACTGATCCCGTGACCGCCCATGCCACTGACCACGCCTCCGGGGCCCAGGACGCCGGCAAGCGGCCCGTCCGCCGCGCTCTGATCAGCGTCTACGACAAGACCGGGCTGGAGGACCTCGCCCACGGACTGCACGACGCGGGGGTGGAGATCGTCTCCACCGGTTCGACGGCCCGGCGGATCGCCGACGCCGGAGTGCCCGTCACCGGCGTCGAGGAGGTCACCGGCTTCCCCGAGTGCCTCGACGGCCGGGTGAAGACCCTGCACCCGCGGGTGCACGCCGGCATCCTCGCCGACCAGCGGCTCGCCGACCACCGGAGCCAACTGGGCGAACTCGGCGTCGAACCGTTCGAGTTGGTCGTCGTCAACCTCTACCCCTTCCGGGAGACCGTCGCGTCCGGGGCCACGCCGGACGAGTGCGTCGAGCAGATCGACATTGGCGGCCCCTCGATGGTCCGCGCCGCCGCGAAGAACCACCCCTCGGTCGCCGTCGTCGTCAACCCCGGCCGCTACACCGGCGTGCTGGCGGCGGTGCAGGGCGGCGGATTCGCCCTGACCGAGCGCAAGCGGCTGGCGGCGGAGGCGTTCGCGCACACCGCCGCGTACGACGTCGCCGTCGCCACCTGGTTCGCGACCGGCTACGCCGCGCCGGAGACCGCGGAGGGCGGCAGCACAGCCTTCCCCGAGTTCTTCGGTGCCACCTACGAGCGCACCGCCGTGCTCCGCTACGGCGAGAACCCGCACCAGGCCGCCGCGCTCTACGCCACCGGCAACGGCGGTCTGGCGCAGGCCGAGCAGCTGCACGGCAAGGAGATGTCCTACAACAACTACACGGACACCGAGGCCGCCCGCCGCGCCGCCTACGATCACGACGACCCCTGTGTCGCGGTCATCAAGCACGCCAACCCGTGCGGCATCGCGACGGGGGCGGACGTCGCCGAGGCGCACCGCAAGGCGCACGCCTGCGACCCGCTGTCCGCGTACGGCGGCGTCGTCGCCGTGAACCGGCCGGTCTCGCGGAAGCTGGCCGAACAGGTGGCCGGGATCTTCACCGAGGTGATCATCGCGCCCGGCTACGAGGAGGGCGCCGTCGAGGCGCTGGCCCGCAAGAAGAACCTGCGGGTGCTGCGCTGCAGCGAGGCACCGTCCGACCCGATCGAGGTGCGGCCGGTCGACGGCGGGGCGCTGCTGCAGGCGGCGGACAGGCTGCAGGCCGCGGGCGACGATCCGGCGCACTGGACGCTGGCGGCCGGGGAGCCGTTGTCGGAGGAGGAGCTGGCGGAGCTTGCCTTCGCCTGGCGTGCCTGCCGCGCGGTGAAGTCGAACGCGATCCTGCTGGCCAAGGACCACGCGACCGTGGGTGTCGGGATGGGCCAGGTCAACCGGGTCGATTCCGCGAAGCTGGCGGTGCAGCGCGCGGGCGAGGAACGCGCGGCCGGTTCCTACGCCGCGTCCGACGCCTTCTTCCCGTTCCCCGACGGACTGGAGGTTCTGACGGCGGCCGGCGTGCGTGCGGTCGTGCAGCCCGGCGGGTCGGTCCGCGACGACGCCGTGATCGAGGCGGCCCGTGCGGCCGGCGTCACCCTGTACCTCACCGGGACGCGCCACTTCTTCCACTGACCGGCCTCCCGCGCGACGGGGGCGCCCGGACCGTCCGGTCCGGGCGCCCCCGTTGTCGATGCGCCTGCTCCTGCGGGCCGCTCGCCCGCTACGGCCGGGTGAACCACCGTCCGGCCTGCCCCAGCGAGAGCAGCACGACCGTGGTGATACCGGTGGCCGCCCACAGCAGGGAGACGAGGAGGAGACCGGCGCCGCCGTCCTCGTCCTGACTGATCATGGCCAGCGACGCGACCACGTAGAACACGCCGCACAGGCCGTTGAGCGAGGCGCCGATGATGCCCGTCACCCGCGCCCCGGTGCCGGACCTGCCGAAGACCGCGGCCGGCATGACGTGCAGCGCCCCCATGCCGGCGAAGAGCAGGAACAGCAGCAGGGCCACGCCGAGCGCGGCACCGCCGTCCATCCCGGGGACGCTCTCCAGCATGTTCTGCGCCGCGAAGCCGCCGATGAGCATGAGGAGCGACACCAGGAGCCAGATGGATCCCGCGACGAACAGCAGCACCCGCGCCGTCACGACCTGCCCCGGCATTCCCGCCGCCGGCCCGTGGGGCATGCCGGGGACCGGCGCGGCGCCCGGGTACTGCGGCGGGTAGCCGTACCCGGGCTGCGGCGCGGGCTGCTGCTGGGGGTAGCCGTAGCCCGGCTGCTGCTGCCCGTACGGTCCGCCCCCGTAAGGGGCTTGAGGGTCGGGCGGATAGCTCATGCCGAGTTCCTTCGCGAGTGTGAGTGGGTTCCTGGAGTGCGGACCGGGCTCAGTACCGCGGACGGTTGAACCAGGCGTTGCCGTCGCTCTTGGCGACGAAGACGACGACCAGAACGCCCAGCACCAGGCTCAGGATGCCTCCGGGCAGGGTGAACAGACCGAGGGCGATGACGATCGAGCCGTACACGATGGCGCCGATCCGCACACCGTTGCCGCCGTTCGCGAACTTCGTGGCCAGCACGATGCCGAACACCGCGAGCACGAGGGAGAAGACGGCGAAGAGCGCCAGGACGCCCGCGCCCACCGAGGAGTACAGATCCGCCTCCACCGCGCTCGAGCCGGAATCCGAACCGGAGCCGCCGAGCATCGCGGCGAAGACGAGGATGAGGATGCTGCCGAGCAGGCCCAGACCGCCCTGCACGTACAGCAGGACACGGGCCGCCTTCACGCCGCCCGGCATCGCCATGGGCATGCCGTAGCCGCCGCCCATGGGGTAGCCCTCCGCGGGACCGCCGTACTGCGGCAGCCCGCCCTGCTGTTGGGGGTAGCCGTAGCCCTGCTGCTGCGGGTAGCCGTACCCGGGCTGGCCCTGCGGCTGCGCATAGGGATTGTTCGGGTCCTGGCCCGGCTGGGGTGGGTAGGTCACGAGCGGATACCTCCGGAGTTCTTGGAGACGGCGGAAACCGAGGAGATCCGGGGAACCGCGTATGCCCGTCCGGCCGCGCAGCGCCCCCGAGCCGGCCACCGGCGGTGCGAGTGCGATGCGGCGCGCACGTGTTACCTCCCCCGAAACGTCTGGCGCCCTCCCGGAACAACACGTGGGCGCCAGCCCACCATGGTGGGGGGCGTACCCACGGGTGTCCAGCGAAGATCGGCAAATGTGGCGAAGCCGAGACGTACGGCGCCGCTCCGGTGCCCGGGGCGGCCCGCTCGCACGGGCGACACGTCCGCAGGGCAGGACGGAGTGGAGGCGGGCGGCGCCGATCCGGGAGAATGGCAGGCATGAGCGCCCAGATTCTCGACGGCAAGGCCACCGCGTCCGCGATCAAGACAGAACTCGCCGCCCGTGTCGAACGGCTGAAGGACCGCGGTGTCACGCCCGGTCTGGGGACGCTGCTCGTCGGGGACGACGTCGGCAGCCGGAAGTACGTCGCCGGAAAGCACCGCGACTGCGGCCAGGTCGGTATCGCCTCTCTCCAGCGCACGCTCCCGGACACCGCGACCCAGGAGGAGATCGAGGCCGTCGTACGGGAGTTGAACGACGACCCGGCGTGCACCGGCTACATCGTGCAGTTGCCGCTTCCCCGCGGCATCGACGTCAACCGGGTCCTGGCGCTCATGGATCCGGAGAAGGACGCGGACGGCCTCCACCCGACCAACCTCGGCCGCCTGGTCCTGGGCGAGCCCGCCCCGCTGCCCTGTACACCCAACGGCATCCTCGCGCTGCTGCGCCGTCACGGCGTGGAGATCGCCGGGGCGGACGTCGTCGTGGTCGGCCGGGGCATCACGGTCGGCAGGTCCCTCCCGCTGCTGCTGACACGGCGTTCGGAGAACGCCACCGTGACCCAGTGCCACACCGGCACGCGGGACATGCCCGCGCTGCTGCGCCGCGCCGACATCGTGGTGGCGGCCGCGGGCGTGCCCCACCTGGTCAAGCCGGAGGACGTCAAGCCGGGCGCCGCCGTGCTGGACGTCGGCGTCAGTCGCGACGAGACGGGCAGGATCGTGGGCGACGTCCACCCCGGGGTGGCCGAGGTCGCGGGATGGCTCTCGCCGAACCCGGGCGGGGTCGGGCCCATGACCCGCGCGCTGCTGCTGCAGAACGTCGTCGAGGCCGCCGAACGCACCCTGGCGGACTGACGTACCGGGGCGGGCTCGAGGGGTCCGCCCACCCTGCCGGGCACGCACGTGAGGAGTGACGAGGATGGCGCAGGACGACACGGCCGCCGGAGAGCGCGGGCCCGCCGTCCCCACCGGGCCGGAGGCCCCCGCAGCCCCGGAGGCCGCCGCGGCCGACCGGGCCGAACAGGCAGAACGGGACGGGGGGCCCGCCGACGCGTCGGAACACGCGGGGCGCTCCCGCCGCTTCCCCCTGATCACGGAGGACACCGCACGGCCGGAGGGCGGCGGGCGGGCCGCGCCGGGCGACGCACCCGCACCGGCCCGCCAGTGGCCGATCCTCGCGGTGGCGGCCGGCGTGCTGACGGGGCTGCTGCTGACGCTCGCCTCGTTCCGCGCCGGCACCCTCACCATCGGCCTGTCGCTGCTCGCCGGGGGCCTGCTGCGCTGGTTCCGGCCGACCGTCGGCATGCTCGCCGTCCGGTCCCGCTTCACCGACGTGGTCACCTACGCCCTGCTCGGAGGCGTGATCACCCTGCTCGCCATGATGGCGCAGCCCGACCCGTGGGTGACCATCCCGTTCCTGGACGACATCGTCCACTTCACCGTCAGGTGACGCTCCCGCCGGGCCCGGCGGGATTCCTCCGCGGACGTGAGCTTCGTCACGCCCGCCCGGCGGGGGCGTGCCCGCGTGCATGCTCCGCGTGACGCGGGGCATGCGCACCGTTGCACCCCCCACGGGTCCGGCCCCGCACGGCAGCCGCCCGCCGTCCCCCCTCCTGCGCGGGCGGCTGCCTCGTGCGGCGGGGGAGCGTCGGATAGCCTGACGCCAGATCTCTCCACGTCGAGATACGTCATCGGGGGAGATCCGCCAGTAAGGGCAGGGAGCCTTCCCCTGGTGCTGTGCCGAAGGGGAGACCCGACGCCACCGCCAGTACTACGGAGATCGCCATGACCCGCACTCCCGTCAATGTCACCGTCACCGGCGCTGCCGGACAGATCGGCTACGCGCTGCTGTTCCGCATCGCCTCCGGCCACCTCCTCGGCCCGGACGTGCCGGTCAGGCTGCGCCTCCTGGAGATCCCGCCGGCGGTGAAGGCCGCCGAGGGCACCGCGATGGAGCTCGACGACTGCGCCTTCCCGCTGCTGGACGGCATCGACATCACCGACGACGCGAACGTGGCCTTCGACGGCACCAACGTCGCGCTGCTCGTCGGCGCACGGCCCCGCACCAAGGGCATGGAGCGCGGCGACCTGCTGGAGGCCAACGGCGGTATCTTCAAGCCGCAGGGCAAGGCCATCAACGACCATGCCGCGGACGACGTGAAGGTCCTGGTCGTCGGCAACCCGGCCAACACCAACGCGCTCATCGCGCAGGCCGCCGCCCCGGACGTCCCGGGCGAGCGGTTCACCGCCATGACGCGCCTGGACCACAACCGTGCGCTGTCCCAGCTCGCGAAGAAGACCGGCACCCCGGTCTCCGAGATCCGGAAGCTCACCATCTGGGGCAACCACTCCGCGACCCAGTACCCGGACATCTTCCACGCCGAGGTCGCCGGCAAGAACGCCGCCGAGACCGTGAACGACGAGAAGTGGCTCGCGGACGAGTTCATCCCCACCGTCGCCAAGCGCGGCGCCGCCATCATCGACGCCCGCGGCGCCTCCTCCGCCGCCTCGGCCGCCAACGCCGCGATCGACCACGTCCACACCTGGGTCAACGGCACGCCCGACGGCGACTGGACCTCGATGGGCATCCCGTCGGACGGCTCGTACGGCGTCCCGGAGGGCCTCATCTCCTCCTTCCCCGTCACCTGCTCGGGCGGGCGCTACGAGATCGTGCAGGGCCTGGAGGTCAACGACTTCTCCCGCAGCCGTATCGACGCCTCCGTGCAGGAGCTGTCGGACGAGCGCGAGGCCGTCCGCGGCCTCGGCCTCCTCTGAGCCGCGGCCCGCACCGCACGAGGGCCCCGCACACCCGAACCGGGTGTGCGGGGCCCTCGCGTGTCGGCGCGGGGACACGCAGCGCCACCGCCCCGGTGCGGAGCGTCGGGGTTGCGGTGAGGAAGCCCACTTGTGCGCCTCCCGAGGACATGACCTCGGCCGAACCGGGCAGGGTTCGAGGTTGACCAGCCGCCGAGGCGGAGGGTCGCGCACAACTCGCACAGGGAAGGCAGAGCACAAGGTGTCCGTAATCGAGAGCATTCATGTCGACGGCCTGTGGCGGACTGCAGGAGCCGGAGGCACGAGGGACATCCTCGACCCCGCGGACGCCTCCGTCCTCGCCGTCGTCGCCGAGGGCGACGCCGCGGACACCGACACGGCGGTCGCCGCCGCCCGCGCAGCCTTCGACCGCGGCCCCTGGCCGCACACCCCGGTGACGGAACGTGCCGCACTGCTCCGCCGGGTGGCGGACCTGCTGCAGCGCGACCGCGAGGACATCGCCCTCGTCGAGTCCCGGGACACCGGCAAGACCCTGGAGGAGGGCCGGGTCGACGTCGACGACGTCACCGCCGCGTTCCGGTACTTCGCCGACCTCGTCGTCAACGAGTCGGGCGGCCGGGTCGTCGACGCGGGCAGCCCCGACGTGCACAGCGTCGTCGTGCACGAGCCGGTCGGCGTGTGCGCGATGATCACCCCCTGGAACTTCCCCCTGCTCCAGGCCAGCTGGAAGGTCGCCCCCGCGCTCGCCGCCGGAAACACCTTCGTGATCAAGCCCAGCGAGATCACGCCGATGAGCACCCTCCACCTGGTCAAGCTGCTCGTCGAGGCGGGCCTTCCTGCGGGCGTCGCCAACCTGGTGACCGGCCCCGGCGACCCGGTCGGTGCGCGGCTCTCCGAGCACCCCGACGTCGATCTGGTCTCCTTCACCGGCGGGCTGGTGTCCGGCACCAAGGTCGCGGCGGCAGCCGCGCCGACCGTCAAGAAGGTCGCCCTGGAACTCGGCGGCAAGAACCCGAACGTGGTGTTCGCCGACATCTGTGCCACCCAGGAGGGCTTCGACCTCGCCGTGGACCAGGCGCTCAACGCCGCCTTCATCCACAGCGGCCAGGTCTGCTCCGCCGGCGCCCGCCTCATCGTCGAGGAGTCGGTGAGGGACCGCTTCGTCGCCGAACTCGCCGCCCGTGCCCGGAAGATCCGGCTCGGCAGGGGCACCGAGGAAGGTGTCGAGTGCGGACCGCTCGTCTCCGAGCAGCAGCTCGCCAAGACCGAGGCGTACGTCGCCTCCGCGCTCGGCGACGGCGCGGTGCTGCGGTGCGGCGGCGAACGCCCGGAGCCGACCGCCTCCCGCCCGGAGAGCGGCTACTTCTACTCCCCCACCGTCCTGGACCACTGCCACCGAGGGATGAAGGTCGTCCGCGAGGAGACCTTCGGCCCCCTCCTCACCGTCGAGACCTTCTCCGGCGAGGACCAGGCGGTCGAACTGGCCAACGACACCGAGTACGGGCTCGCCGGCGCCGTCTTCGCCGCGGACACCGCACGCGCCCGCCGCGTCGCCGCGCGGCTCCGCCACGGCACCGTGTGGATCAACGACTTTCACCCCTACCTGCCGCAGGCGGAGTGGGGCGGCTTCGGCAAGTCCGGGGTGGGCCGCGAACTCGGCCCGCACGGACTCGCCGAGTACCGCGAGACCAAGCACGTGTACGAGAACCTGCGCCCCGCCCCGGTGCGCTGGTTCGCGGGCTGACGACGGCGTCACCCGGCAGAACCCTTTCACCCCCGAGGAGCACAACCCCACATGCCCACCTATGACTACGTCATAGTCGGCGGCGGTACGGCCGGTTCCGTCATCGCCTCCCGGCTCACCGAGGACCCGGACGTCCGGGTCCTCGTGATCGAGGGCGGGCCGTCCGACGTCGACCGGCCGGAGGTGCTGACACTGCGCCGCTGGCTGGGCCTGCTGGGCGGCGAACTCGACTACGACTACCCGACCACCGAGCAGCCGCGCGGCAACTCCCACATCCGGCACAGCCGCGCCCGGGTGCTCGGCGGCTGCTCCTCCCACAACACCCTCATCTCCTTCAAGCCGCTGCCGACCGACTGGGACGAGTGGGAGGACGCCGGCGCCGCGGGCTGGAACGCGGCGGCCATGGACCCGTACTTCGGGAAGCTGAAGAACAACGTCGTCGCCGTCGACGAGCAGGACCGCAACGCCATCGCACGCGACTTCGTCGCCTCGTCGACCGCCGCGCTCGACGTGCCGCGCGTCGAGGGCTTCAACAAGGAGCCGTTCCACGAGGGCACCGGGTTCTTCGACCTCTCCTACCACCCGGAGAGCAACAAGCGGTCCTCCGCCTCTGTGGCCTACCTCCACCCCCACCTGGAGGCGGGGGACCGGCCCAACCTGGAGATCCGCCTGGAGACCTGGGCGTACCGGCTCGAACTGGACGGCACCCGCGTCACCGGCGTCCACGTCCGCAGCAACGACGGCGCCGAAGAGCTGATCACCGCCTCCCGGGAGGTGCTGGTGTGCGCCGGCGCCGTCGACACCCCGCGGCTCCTCCTGCACTCGGGCATCGGCCCGGCACAGGACCTGGAGGCGCTGGGCATCACGGTCCGCCACGACCTGCCGGGCGTGGGCGAGAACCTGCTGGACCACCCGGAGTCGGTCATCGTCTGGGAGACGGACGGGCCCATCCCGGAGAACTCCGCGATGGACTCGGACGCGGGCCTGTTCGTCCGGCGCGATCCCGCCTCGGCGGGCCCGGACCTGATGTTCCACTTCTACCAGATCCCCTTCACCGACAACCCCGAACGCCTCGGCTACACCAAGCCCGAGCACGGCGTGTCGATGACACCGAACATCCCCAAGCCCCGCAGCCGCGGGCGCCTCTACCTGACCTCCGCCGACCCCGAGGTCAAACCCGCCCTGGACTTCCGCTACTTCACCGACGACGAGGACTACGACGCCCGCACCCTCGTCGACGGCATCAAGCTGGCCCGCAAGGTCGCCGCGACCGAACCGCTGGCCGGCTGGCTGAAGCGCGAGGTGTGCCCGGGCCCCGGGGTGACCTCCGACGAGGACATCAGCGAGTACGCCCGCCGCGTCGCACACACCGTCTACCACCCCGCAGGCACCTGCCGGATGGGTGCCGCCGACGACGCCGGCGCCGTCGTCGACCCGGCGCTGCGCGTCCGCGGCCTGCAGGGCGTCCGCATCGCCGACGCCTCCGTCTTCCCGACCATGCCCGCCGTCAACCCGATGATCGGCGTCCTCATGGTCGGCGAGAAGGCCTCCGATCTCGTCCGAACCACCACCGACACGGCACCGGGAGGTGTTGCGTGATGTCCGAAACCGCTGAGGCCACGAACGAGACCGGCCCGGTGTTCTCCGTCCGCAACCTGTGGAAGGTCTTCGGCCCCAAGGCCGAGAAGGTCCCCGGAAACGCGGACCTGACCGGTCTCGACGCCGCCGGGCTGCGCGCCCGCACCGGCTGCACCGCAGCCGTCCGGGACGTGTCCTTCGACGTCCGGCAGGGCGAGGTCTTCGTCGTCATGGGTCTCTCCGGCTCCGGCAAGTCCACCCTGGTGCGCTGCCTGACCCGGCTGATCGAACCCACCTCCGGCGAACTCGTCATGGACGGCGAGGACGTCCGCGCGATGGACCGCAACCGGCTGCGCGAACTGCGCCGCCACCGCGCCTCCATGGTGTTCCAGAACTTCGGCCTCCTCCCGCACCGCAGCGTCGTCGACAACGTTGCCTACGGCCTCGAGATCCAGGGCATGGGCAAGGCCGAACGCCGCGCCAAGGCCGCCGAGATGGTCACCAAGGTCGGCCTGGACGGCCTGGGCGAGCGCCGCCCCGGCCAGCTCTCCGGCGGCCAGCAGCAGCGCGTCGGCCTGGCCCGCGCCCTGGCCGTCGACCCGAAGGTCCTCCTCTTCGACGAGCCGTTCAGTGCCCTGGATCCCCTCATCCGCCGCGACATGCAGGAGGAGGTGGTGCGGCTCCACCGCGAGGAGGGCCGCACGATGGTCTTCATCACCCACGACCTCTCCGAGGCGCTGCGGCTGGGCGACCGCATCGCGCTGATGCGCGACGGCGAGATCGTCCAGCTCGGCTCCCCCGAGGAGATCGTCACCCGCCCCGCCGACGCCTACGTCCGCGACTTCGTCCGCGACGTCCCGCGCGAACAGGTCGTCACGGTCCGCAGCGCGATGCGGCCCGTGGACTCCGCCGATGCCGGATCCGGCGCCGCGATATCCCCGGACACCCTCGTCTCCGACGCGATCGAGGCCGTCGCCCGCACCGGCGAGCCCGCCCGCGTGATGGAGGGCAGGACGGTGCTCGGCCTCGTCGGCCACGAGGAACTGCTCTCCGTCGTGGCCCGCCTCGACGACGGCGAGGAGGGCCGGGGCGACGTCGAGGAGGTGGCGGCGGTATGAGCGCCCCCGCGGTCGAGAAGCCGAAGGACGAGGCCCCCGTTCCGGACGCCGCGACACCCACCGGTCGCGACGAGAACGGCAGCCCGCCGGGCCTGACGGCCCGCCTGCTGGCCCACCCCGGGTTCCTGCTGATCGGCGGCGCCCTGCTGATCGCCGTGATCAGCGCACTGGTCACCGGAGAGGGCGCCTGGCCGAAGGCGTGGACGGTCGACGTGAAGTCGCCGCTCGCGGATGTCGACGACTGGCTGGTCGACAACCGCCAGACGCACTGGATCTTCGTCTACTTCCTGCTCCACATCAGCAACAACGCGACCCTGCTCGTCGACCAGATGACCTCCCTGCTGGAGTCGCTCGGCTGGATCGGCGTCACGGTCGTCGGCACGCTCGTCGCCTGGGCCGCGGGCGGCGCGGACCTCGGCCGCCGCGCGCTGCGCACCGCCGGCACCGCGCTCGGCGTGTTCGCCGTCTGCGGCCTGCTCGACGTGTGGGCGCCCACCATGGAGACCCTGGCCCTGATGACGGTCGCGGTGTTCGCCGCCGCCGTCCTCGGCGGACTGCTCGGCCTGGCCGCCGGGCTGTCCGACCGCTGCGAACGGCTGCTGCGCCCGGTGTTCGACACCATGCAGGTGATGCCGGCGTTCGCGTACCTCATCCCGTTCCTGCTGATCTTCGGTATCGGGATTCCCTCCGCGGTGGTCGCCACCGTCATCTACGCCGCACCTCCGATGGCGCGTCTCACCTCGCTCGGGCTGCGCGGCGCCGACGCGGCTGCCCTGGAGGCGTCCGCCTCGCTCGGCGCGAGCCCCTGGCAGCGGCTCCGCACCGCACGACTGCCGCTGGCCCGCCGGGAGATGATGCTCGGCCTCAACCAGACCATCATGATGTGCCTCTCGATGGTCGTGCTGGCCTCCCTCATCGGTTCCGGCGGCCTCGGTGAGGTCATCTTCAAGGCCCTCGGCTCGATCGACGTGGGCGAGGCGCTGACCGCGGGCATCGCGATCGTGCTGCTCGCGGTGCTGCTGGACCGCACCACCGCCGCGGCCGGTGACCGACTGGCCGACCACACCGCCCCCGCAGGGGGCCTCGCCTCCCGGGTGCGGGGCTGGCCCCTCTGGTCCGGCATCGGCGTGCTCACCGCGGTCTTCGCGGTGTTCGGCAGCCGCCTGGGCGAGGAGGAGTGGCCGGGCGCCTGGACGGTGGACATCGCCGACCCCGTGAACACTGCGGTCGACGGGTTCATCGCCCATGTCGGTTCCGGCGTCCCCGTGATCGGCGGCACGGTCACCTGGGCCCACGGCCTCAGCGAGTTCGTGCTCAACCCTCTCCGCAGCGGTCTGCTGGCCGTGCCGTGGTGGGGAGTGCTGCTGTTCGTCGCGGCGCTCGCCTGGGTCGTCGGCACCTGGCGTGCCGCGCTCAGCAGCGTCGTCGCGCTCGTGCTCGTCGGAGCGATGGGCCTGTGGGGCCGGTCCTTCGACACCCTGTCCCAGGTGCTGGCGGGCCTTGTGCTGACCCTGCTGTTCGGCTTCCTGCTGGGCATCCTCACCGCGCGGGTCGGCCGGGTGGAGCGGCTGCTGCGCCCGGTGCTCGACACCATGCAGACGATGCCGCAGTTCGTGTACCTGATCCCGGTGATCGGTCTCTTCGGCGTGGGCCGGACTCCCGGCATCGCGGCCGCCGTGATCTACGCGCTGCCCGCCGTCGTCCGCATCACCGCGCAAGGCGTGCGCTCCGTCGACCCCGCGGCACTGGAGGCCGCGCAGTCGCTGGGCGCCACCGGGAAGCAGCAGCTGTTCCAGGTGCAACTGCCCCTTGCGCGCCGGTCGCTGCTGGTCGCCACCAACCAGGGCCTGGTGCTCGTGCTGTCGATGGTGGTCATCGGCGGCATGGTCGGCGGCGGTGCCCTGGGCATCGACGTGGTCACCGGCCTCGCGAAGGGCAACCTCGGACTCGGCCTGCCGGCCGGCGTCGCCATTGTCTGCCTGGGCATCGTGCTCGACCGGATCAGCCAGCCGGCACTGCGCGACCGGGCTCGCGGGTGACGGTCCCCTCCCCGCCCCTGATTTCCCCCCGGAAGAACAACCAGAGAAGGTCACCATGAAGAACACCAAGCGGATAGGCACCACCCTCGTCGCGGGTGCCGGCGTGCTCGGCATGCTCGCCGTCAGCGGCTGCGCCGCCGAGACCGACACCGCCGGCGGCAGCGACACCGTGACCCTCGCGCAGCCCTCCTGGGTCGGGGCTCAGGCGAACGTGGCCGTCGCGGCGAAGCTGCTGGAGGATGAGGTCGGCGCGGACGTCGACGTCCAGCAGCTCGACGAGCCCGCGGCCTTCGACGCCCTGCACAGCGGCAAGGCCGACGCCATCCTGGAGGACTGGGCCGGCGTTCCGGAGAAGGAAGAGCTCTACGTCGAGAAGAAGAAGACGGTCGTCCCCGGCGGCGACCTCGGCGTCGAGGGCCACATCGGCTGGTACGTGCCGAAGTACTACGCCGACAAGCACCCGGACGTCACCAACTACAAGAAGCTCAACAAGTACTGGAAGGACTTCCAGACCTCGGAGAGCGGCGGCAAGGGCCAGTTCCTGGGCGCCGCCCCCTCGTACACCACGCACGACCAGGAGCTGATCGACAGCCACGATCTCAACTTCAAGATCGTGCCGACCGGCAGCGAGGCGGCCGAGCTCAAGGAGATCAAGCGGCTCTACGACGCCAAGAAGCCGTTTATCGGCTACTGGTGGCAGCCGCAGTGGATGAACGCCGAGATCGAGATGGTCGAGGTCGAGCTGCCGAAGTACGAGGACGGCTGCCTCGACGAGAAGCCGATCACCTGCGGCTACGACACGCTGATGCTGCAGAAGTACCTCAACGCCGACTTCGAGAAGAACGGCGGGGACGCAGCGCAGTTCCTGAAGAACTTCGAGTGGACCACCGAGGACCAGAACAAGGTCGCCCAAATGATTGCGGGCGAGGACATGGACCCGGAGGACGCCGCCGCCAAGTGGATCAAGGAGAACAAGTCCACCTGGCAGGAGTGGATGCCGAAGAAGTGACGCGCTGACGCGTCCACCGACGCGCGCTCCCGGAACGGACACCGTTCCGGGAGCGCGCGTGTGCCGGGCCGACGGGGTGCCCCGTCCGTCCCATGGCAGAGCCGGACGGGGCACCCCGTCGCCACCTCGCCCCGCAGGGGCGTGGTTCAGCCGGCCAGCACGCCCCGGAGCTGGTCGAGCCCCCAGTCGAGGTCCTCCTTGCCGATCACCAGCGGCGGCGCGATGCGGATCGTCGAGCCGTGCGTGTCCTTCACCAGCACGCCGCGGGCCATCAGCTGTTCGGAGATCTCCCGGCCGGTGCCGTGCGCCGGGTCGATGTCGACACCGGCCCACAGGCCGCGGCCGCGCACCTCGCGCACCGCGCCGTCGCCGACGAGCACACCCAGCTCGTGGTGCAGGTGCTCGCCCAGTTCCTGGGCCCGCTGCTGGTACTCGCCGGTCCGCAGCATGGTGACGACCTCCAGGCCCACCGCGCAGGCCAGCGGGTTCCCGCCGAAGGTCGAACCGTGCTCGCCGGGCTTGAAGACGCCCAGCACGTCCCGGTTCGCGGCCACGGCCGACACCGGCACCACACCGCCGCCGAGCGCCTTGCCGAGCACGTACATGTCGGGCACCACGCCCTCGTGCTCGCAGGCGAAGGTCGCCCCGGTGCGTCCCAGCCCGGACTGGATCTCGTCGGCCACGAACAGCACGTTCCGCGACCGCGTCAGCTCGCGCACCGCGGGCAGGTAGCCCTCCGGCGGCACCAGCACGCCCGCCTCGCCCTGGATGGGCTCCATCAGCACCGCGACGGTGTTCTCGTCCACGGCGGCCTCGAGAGCGGCGATGTCGCCGTAGGGGACCACCTCGAAACCGGGCGTGTACGGCCCGTAGTCGGCGCGGGCCTCCTCGTCCGTGGAGAACGAGACGATGGTCGTGGTCCGGCCGTGGAAGTTGTTCTCCGCAACGACGATCTTCGCCTTGCCCTGCGGCACGCCCTTGACCCGGTAGCCCCACTTGCGGGCGGTCTTCACCGCCGTCTCCACCGCCTCCGCGCCGGTGTTCATCGGCAGCACCATGTCCATGCCGCACAGCTCCGCCAGTGCCTGGCAGAACACGGGGAACCGGTCGTGGTGGAAGGCCCGTGAGGTCAGCGTCACCCGGTCGAGCTGCGACTTGGCGGCGTCGATCAGGCGGCGGTTGCCGTGCCCGAAGTTCAGCGCCGAGTAACCGGCCAGCATGTCCAGGTAGCGCCGTCCCTCCACGTCCGTCAGCCACGCACCGTCGGCGGAGGCGACGACGACCGGCAACGGGTGGTAGTTGTGCGCGCTGTAGGTGTCCGAGGCAGTGATCAGCTCGGAGGAAGCGACCATGGGTGGGTCCTTTCGCTTTCGACACGGGCCAGGGCGGTGCGCCGGGTGCGGCGCGCCCCTCTTTCTATCGTCGGTCCCCCGCGCCCCGCAGTGAACCCGGAGAAGTGGTCCTTCGCCCGCCACCCGGGCCGGGGGCGGGCACCGGTGTGATTCCTGTCCGAGTCGTGCCCTGCGGGCCCGCCGGAGCCGTCAGCTCTGAGAGAATGCCGGTATGGCCAATGATCGTCGCCCTCGTGTACTGTCCGGCATCCAGCCCACCTCGGGCTCGTTCCACCTCGGCAACTATCTCGGTGCGGTACGCCAGTGGGTGGATCTCCAGGACGGTCACGACGCCTTCTACATGGTCGTCGATCTGCACGCCATCACGGTTCCCCAGGACCCGGCGCAGCTGCGCGAGAGCACGCGCCTGGCCGCCGCCCAGTTGCTGGCCGCCGGGCTCGACCCGCAGCGCTGCACGCTCTTCATCCAGAGCCACGTTCCCGAGCACGCCCAGCTCGCCTGGATCATGAACTGCATGACCGGGTTCGGCGAAGCCTCCCGGATGACGCAGTTCAAGGACAAGTCCGCCAAGCAGGGCGCCGAGGGCACCACCGTCGGCCTGTTCACCTACCCGATCCTGCAGATCGCCGACATCCTCCTGTACCACGCGGACCGCGTGCCGGTCGGTGAGGACCAGCGGCAGCACGTCGAGATCACCCGGGACATCGCCGAGCGGTTCAACGGCCGCTACGGCCCCACCTTCACCGTCCCCGAGCCGTACATCCTCAAGGAGACGGCGAAGATCTTCGACCTCCAGGACCCGGCCGTGAAGATGAGCAAGTCGGCCTCCTCGCCGAAGGGCATCATCAACCTGCTGGACGAGCCCAAGGCCTCCGCGAAGAAGATCAAGAGCGCCGTGACCGACACCGGGACCGAGATCCGGTTCGACGCGGTCGACAAACCCGGCGTCAGCAACCTGCTCACCATCTTCGCCACCCTCACCGGTGCGACCGTCGCGGAACTGGAGCGGCGCTACGAGGGCAAGGGCTACGGTGCGCTGAAGACCGACCTCGCCGAGGTCGTCGCGGACTGGGCCGGCCCCTTCCGCGACCGGACGCGGGAGTACATGGAGGACCGCGAGACGCTGGACTCCCTCCTCGCCGAGGGCGCGGAGAAGGCACGGACCGTCGCCGCGGAGACCCTGGCCCAGGCCTACGACAGGGTGGGGTTCGTCCCCGCCAAGCACTGACCCCGCACCGTCCCCGCGGCTCACCGCACCGCGGGGACGGACGCGCGGCGCACGCGGAAGCGACCAGGAGCGAGAAGGGAGAGACACGTGGGGACCGTCACGCTGGGTGTATCGATCGCCGTTCCCGAGCCGTACGGCAGCCTGCTGCAGGACCGCCGCACCGAGTTCGGTGACACCGCCGCACACGGCATCCCCACGCACGTCACCCTGCTGCCGCCGACGGAGGTCGACGCCGCCGACCGCCCCGCGGTCGAGGAGCATCTCGCCTCGGTGGCTGCGGCCGGCCGGGCCTTCCCGATGCGGCTGTCCGGCACCGACACCTTCCGGCCGCTCTCGCCGGTGGTGTTCGTGCAGGTCGTGGAGGGCGGCTCGGCCTGCGGATGGCTCCAGGAACGGGTGCGCGACGCGAACGGTCCGCTCGGCACCCGCGAGCTGACCTTCCCGTACCACCCGCACGTCACGATCGCCCACGGCATCGACGAGGAGGCGATGGACCGCGCGTACGCGGAACTCGCGGACTTCGAGGCCTCCTGGACGGTGACCGGCTTCGCCCTCTACGAGCGAAGCGAGGACTGCGTGTGGCGGCTGCAGCGGCACTTCCTCTTCGCCGACCAGCGGCCCCGCACGCCGCTGCCCCAGCAGGGCCACGAGCACACTCCCGCCGCTCCCGCACCGCTGCCTCCCACAGTCTCGGCCCTCGGGCGGCACGTCGCGGGCCGGCCGCTGACCGGCCCTCCGATGGCGGCGCCGCCCTTCCCGCCCCGGACCTTCGGATCCGGCTCGCCGTCGGCCGCCGATACGCTCCACCAGGCCTGACGCCGCCTACCGTGTGACCGTGCCCCGCCGCGGGCAGAAGCCGCCGCGGGGAAACGGAGCCGGAACGAACAGGCGGTGAACATGGACTGGCTCACCAGACTGCCCGTCGTCGGGCCCGCGGCCTCGTGGTTCTTCCGCACCCGGCTGTGGCACGTCTACACCCACCTCGAGGCGCGCAAGTGGACCCGCCTCGCAGCGGCCGTCACCTTCACCAGCTTCCTCGCCCTGTTCCCGATGCTCGCCGTCGCCGCGGCCGTCGGGGCGTCCTTCCTCTCACCGGCGCGGATGACGCGGGTCCAGAACTGGATGGCCGACCAGGTCCCGGGGATCTCCGACCAGCTGAACCTGCAGTCCCTCGTCGACAACGCGGGCACCGTCGGCCTCATCGGCGGCGCCCTCCTGCTGGTCACGGGCGTCAACTGGGCCTCCACGCTGCGGGAGACGCTGCGCGCCGTCTGGGACCTGCCGGAGGATCCCGGCAACGCCGTCCTGCTCAAGCTCAAGGACCTGGGTGTGCTCGTCGGGCTGGGAGCGGTCGGGCTGCTGTCCGTGGCCGGGTCCGCCTTCGCCGTCGCCGCGGTCGGCCGGGTGGCCGACCTCCTCGGTCTCGCCGAGGGAGGCGCCGGCACGGCGGTGCTGCGCCTCGGCGGGTACGCGGCCGCTGTCGCGACGGACTTCCTGCTGCTGTGGTACGTCCTGACCTGGCTGCCCCGTGTCGAGCCGCCGCGGCGCGCCCTGGTCCACGCGGGGCTGATGGGGGCGGTCGGCTTCGAGCTGCTGAAGGCCCTGCTGGGCGGCTACCTGCAGGGTGTCGCGGCGAAGAGCATGTACGGCGCGTTCGGTGTGCCGATCGCCCTGCTGCTGTGGATCAGCCTCATGGCGAAGCTGCTGCTGTTCTGCGCGGCCTGGACGGCCACCGCTTCCCGGCCGACCGTCGGCAGGGAGGGCGCGGAGGACGCGGAGGGCGCGGACGGTGCCGAGGGCGCGGGGCACGGCGGCGCCGACCCCGTGGACGTCAGTCCCGCTTCGTCTGCTGCCGCAGCCGGGCCGGGGCGGGCAGCGCGGCCGGCCACCGACGGTGCACCAGGTACGCGACCAGCGTCAGGAGCACCAGGCTCACGCCCGTGACGCCCAGCGCGATGCGCATGCCTCCGGCGGGCTTCGCCGGGGCGCTGCCGGCTCCGGCAACGGGCGTGTCGTCCGGGTTCTTGCTGCCGCCCGGGTTCGAGCCGTCGCCCGAGCCCTGGTCGGCGGGGGTCTTCGCATCGTCCTCCGTCGTGGCGGGCGGCACCAGTTCCCCGACGGGACGGACGGAGTCCGCCGCCGCGAAGCCCCAGTCGAACAGTTCGGTGGCCTCCTTGTAGACCTCCAGCGAGCCGCTCTGCGGATGCATCACGGTGACCAGCAGTACCCGGCCGCCCTGCTCCGCGACGGCGGTGAGGGTGTTGCCGGCGTTCGAGGTGTAGCCGTTCTTCACCCCGGCGATGCCCGGGTACGGCTCGATGCCGGTGCCGGTCAGCAACCGGTTGGTGTTCTGGATTTCGAAGTGCTCCCGCTTCTTCTTGCCACCCTTCTTCTTGTGCCACTCGCCGGGGAACTGGGCGCGGACGGTCGAGACGTAGTCCCGGAAGTCGGGGTTCTGCAGGCCGGCCCGCGCCATCAGCGTCAGGTCGTAGGCGGAGGACACCTGACCGGGCATGTCGTAGCCGTCCGGGCTCACGACGTGGGTGTCCAGTGCGCGGAGGTCCTGGGCCTGTGCGTTCATCTCCCGCACGGTCGTGTCGACGCCGCCGTTCATCGCGGACAGCACGTGGACCGCGTCGTTCCCGGAGCGCAGGAAGACGCCGAGCCACAGGTCCTGCACGGTGTACGTGAGGCCCTCCTTGACGCCCACCAGGCTGCTGCCCGCCCCGACGTCCGCCAGGTCCTCGCGCTCGACCTCGTACTCGGTGCTCTTGGGGAACTTCGGCAGCACGGTGTCGGCGAAGAGCATCTTCAGGGTGCTCGCCGGGGCCAGCTTCCAGTGCGCGTTGTGCGCGGCCAGCACCTTGCCGGACTCGGCGTCGGCCACGAGCCAGGACCGCGCGGTCAGCTTCTTCGGCACCTTCGGCGCGTCGGCGCCGGGCAGTGCGTCCATCTGGGTGCCGCGCTCGCCGAGCTTCACGCCGCCGATGGTCGACATCCGTGCCGGGGGCTCCGGCTTGTCGCCGTCGTCCTCGGTGGGCGCTGCGTGGGCGGCCGGTACGGGCAGACAGGCCGTCAGGAGCGTTGCGGCGGTGAGTGCGAGGAGGCGGCGGCCGCGCGGACGCGGAGCGGTGGAGATCGTCGACACACACATGAAAGTACAGGCTGATTGTTCCGGTGTGGACCTCCCGGGCGTGCTCCGGCGACATCCTCGCCCCGATCAGCGACGGGATTGGGCCGATAGCCATACTTGAACCATGTTCGAGCCCCGCGTCCTGACCCGCCGCGTCTCCTGGTTCCTGCTCGCCTTCGGAGTGTGGTCCTGGTTCATCTGGATCACCTTCGTCCGCAATCTCGTGCAGGACGCAAGCGGCCTGGCGTTCGAGAACGGCGAACCCACCACGTACTTCTGGGTCCACCTGACGCTGGCAGCCGTCTCCTTCGTGCTGGGTACGGCGATCGGTGTGATCGGGGTGCGCGGCCTGCGCGGTGCGTCCCGCGCCGGAGAGGGGCGCTGACGTGCTCCTCCTCGTCCTCGTCGCGCTCGGTGTTCCGACCCTGCTGGTGACCGTCCACTGGTACCTGTGGCGCCGCCTGGTCAAGGACGTCTCCCGGAAGGGAGGCAGGTGGCGGCGCCTCGGCACGGCCCTGATCTGGCTCCTCCCGCTCACCACCGTCGCTGCCATGGTCCTGGGCCGGTCGGGTGCGCCGTTCCCGCTGG